>DATKWG010000231.1:0-17021 GCA_035529675.1 Anaerolineae bacterium | reverse complement strand
TTGGGGCCCGCAGGATGAGGGCACGCCTGGTTGCCGCGACCTCGTGGCTGAAGAGATCTCCTCCCATCACGTATGTTGCGTCGCAGCGGCGGCGGCCCGCGCGCCGTCGACATCGCGCGGTTTCTGTCCATCGCACGATCGCTTCCTGATCCAGGCGCCCGACCACCGGGAGATGGGGGACTCACGCCAGTTCGTGGCCAGGTTCCGCCCTGACCTGATGAAGTCGATCCGCTGTCTACCTCAGCGGCCGTCGGCCGTTGGTGAGTTGCCGCAAAGCACACAACGTCTTTGGCTATCGGGGGCGCTACTCTTGGACTTTGTAGGCAGGGAACCCGGCTCTGGTTGGGGACCAAATCGCTCTGACTCTGGGCGGGAGAGGACGCAGAGGGATTGCTCTTTCACAGCAAATGAGTTATTATGGTGGAGAGGAAGGAGGTGCATATCGTATCATCTACCATCTCAGCAGGTTCCTTGGCCAAGGTATGATTCAACTCTGTTCAGGACTGAAAGGAGAAGGAAATGAGTAGGCGATTCACTCGGCGTGAGCTCTTGCGCCTGGGCGGGCTGGGAAGCGCCATGGCCCTTCTGGCTGCCTGTCAAGCGAAGGTCGTGGAGAAGATCGTTGAGAAGGAGGTGACCAAGGTTGTCAAGGAGGTGGTGAAGGAGACGGAGATTGTCAAGGAGGTGGTGAAGGAGACTGTCATCGTCGCGGGCACTCCCCAGGTCGTGGAGAAAGAGGTGACCCGAGTCGTCGAGAAAGAGGTGGCAGCTCCCGTCGAACAGGTTCTCAGGATCTGCCTTGGCACCGAAGGTGTGGCGGAGCAGTTTCATTTCAACTGCCTGGTGGCCGGCGGGGCGGTGCAGGACTGGATGCCCTTGCTGTACACACCCCCGATGTACTTTGACGTGGATCTGAATCACAAGTTCGGCGTTTTCGACTCCTGCGAGTCCAACGACGACAAAACAGTGTGGACATTCCACATCAACCCAAAGGCCGTCTTTTCCGACGGATCGCCCATCACCGCCGCTGACGTAAAGGGCACCTGGGAAATACAGACCGAGCCCATGAACGCCGTCGGCCGTGCCAAGGCCTATCTCGGCAACACCGTAGGCTTTGCTGAGGCCAGGGAGGAAGGAGGCGAGGCTGAGGTATCGGGGTTCAAAGTGGTGGACGAGCACACGATCGAGGTAAGCCTGGTCAACTCGGACCCGCTCTTCCACTGGCTAATTTCCACCTGTCACCTGCCCACCATCAAGGTCGCCCAGTACAAGCAATATGATTGGGATACGTATTGGCTGCCCGAGAACAACCCGGTCTTTAGCGGCCCGTTCTTGCTCAAGTCGTACGATCCCGACTACTTGACGGCGGAAATGGTTCGCAACCCCAACTGGTGGATGGACGAAGGTCCCTATCTCGACCGGATGCTTTTCACGTTCGTGGCTGATGCCCAGACACGGGGGGCGATATTCAGGAATGAGCAGGCGGATGTCGTCGTCAGCCTCCCAGAAGACCTGAAAGAAGAGTACCCAGATGTGTTCGTCCCGATGAAGCTCTTTGGCTTCAACCTCTTTTGGATGAATCCCAATGCCCCACCGACCGACGACCTCAACGTGCGCAAGGCCCTGACCTTATCGGTCGATTGGGAACAGGTGTTTGCGGCCGCCTTCCCGCTGGGTGACGCCATTCCCACCCCTAACCTCATCGATCCAGACATCCCCTGCCAGGACAAGGAGCGTGTTTGGTACGAGTACGACCTAGAGGCTGCCAAGGCCGCTCTGGCTGCGTCTGAGTACGGAAGCGCCGAGAACTTGCCCAAGCTCCGGGTCACCCCTCGCGGGACTAACCCAGAGTGGGTCAACGCGTTGGAGGCAATGATGGGGTTCTGGAGGGAGAACCTGGGCATCACCAACGTCGAGTGGAAGCAGCAGCCGGCCGAGTGGACTGAGGAAGACCAAGTTCTGATCAACCTGAGCCGCGACGACGTGAGTGCCCGCTTCCCAGACGCTGCCACCTACATGTGGAAGGCTGCCCATTCTGAGGGGCCGGTGGCCAGCGGAGGCCTGTTAGGCGGGTATGTGAACGAGAAGATCGACGCCCTGCTGGACGAGGCCCTGGCTATCGATCCGGACGACCCCAGGCGTTGCGAACTGGCCCTGGAGGCCCAGCGCCTGTTCATGGACGACTACGTGACCCTGACCTGGGGCGATGCGGCCTCGTATTTCACCAGAAGTGAGTATGTCAAGAACTGGTACCGAGGCCCTGACATGGGCGTGATCGAGCCCTGGAAGATCAAGATCGAAAAGTAAAAGCCGTGTGTTGAAGCGCTGCCAAGCGCAATGGGGCGCCATACCGCGCGTGTGTGGTGTGGCGCCCGCTTCTGTTTGGCAAAGAGCTTTTCCTGGTTGCGGTTGGGGCACCCTGGCCGTCTGGGGTGCATGCGGCCAGCGGCTTCTGGGCACAAGGGAGACGCCCATGCCGCCTGGCGGCACCACAGAGGGATCAGAGTGGGGGCACCCGGCGAAGGAGGACTCACGCCAGTTCGTGGCCAAGTTCCGCCCTGACCTGATGAAGTCGATCCCCTGTCTACCTCCGCGGTCGTCGGCCGTTGGTGAGTTGCCGCAAAGCACACAACGTCTTTAGCTATCGGGGGCGCTACTCTTGGACTTTGTGTAGGCAGGGAACCCGGCTCTGGTTGGGGACCAAATCGCTCTGACTGTGGACGGGAGAGGACGCAGAGGAATTGCTCTTTCACAGCAAATGAGTTATTATGGTGGAGAGGAAGGAGGTGCATATCGTATCATCTACCATCTCAGCAGGTTCATTTGCCAAGGTCTGATTCGACTCTGTTCAGGACTGAAAGGAGAAGGAAATGAGTAGGCGATTCACTCGGCGTGAGGTCTTGCGCCTGGGCGGCCTGGGAAGCGCCATGGCCCTTCTGGCTGCCTGTCAAGCGAAGGTCGTGGAGAAGATCGTTGAGAAGGAGGTGACCAAGGTTGTCAAGGAGGTGGTGAGGGAGACGGAGATTGTCAAGGAGGTGGTGAAGGAGACTGTCATCGTCGCGGGCACTCCCCAGGTCGTGGAGAAAGAGGTGACCCGGGTCGTCGAGAAAGAGGTGGCGCCTGCCGTCGAACAGGTTCTCAGGATCGTGACTGGCTCCTCTGGCGCGGCGTCGTTTGCTTTCAACTGCCTGGTGTGCGGCAGCGACCTGCAGAGCTGGATGCCCTTCCTGTACACACCCCCGCTGTACTTTGACAAGGATCTGAAACTGCAATTCGGGGTTTTCGATTCCTACGAGTCCAACGACGACAAGACAGTGTGGACCTTCCACATCAACCCAAAGGCCGTCTTTTCGGATGGATCGCCCATCACCGCCGCTGACGTAAAGGGGACCTGGGAGATACAGATCCAGCCCGTGAACAACGTCGGCCGTATCCAGGGGTATCTCGGCAACACTGTAGGCTTTGCTGAGGCCAGGGAGGAAGGAAGCAGCGGTGAGGTATCGGGGATCAAAGTGGTGGACGAGCACACGATCGAGGTAAGCCTGATCAACCCTGACCCGGTCTTCCACTGGAATATCGCCACCTGTCACCTGCCCGCCATCAAGGTCGCCCAGTACAAGCAATACGATTGGGATACGTATTGGCTGCCCGAGAACAATCCGGTCTTTAGCGGCCCGTTCGTGCTCGACGCGTACGATCCCGACCTCAATACGGCGGAGCTCGTTCGCAACCCCAACTGGTGGATGGACGAAGGTCCCTACCTCGACCGGATCACTTTCATGTTCGTGACTGATACGCAGACGCGGGGGGCGATGATCAAGAACGACCAGGCGGATGCCTCCCTGGGCGACATACCGCTACACATGATGGACGAGTACCCAGGTATGTTCCGGGAGCAGAAGCAGTTTGGGTTCAACCTCTTTTGGTTGGATTCGAAGGCCCCACCGACCGACGACCTCAACGTGCGCAAGGCCTTGGCCCTGTCGGTCGATTGGGAACAGGCGTTCGCGGCCGCCTTCCCGCTGGCGGGAACAGGCGTTCCCACACCTAACCTCATCGATCCAGACATCCCCTGCCAGGACAAGGAGCATGTTTGGTACGAGTACGACGTAGAGGTTGCCAAGGCCGCTCTGGCTGCGTCCAAGTACGGTAGCGCCGAGAACCTGCCCAAGCTCCGGGTCACCCCACGCGGGACCAACCCAGCGCAGGTCAACGCGTTGGAGGCAGTGATGGGGTTCTGGAGGGAGAACCTGGGCATCGTCAACATCGAGTGGAAGCAGCAGCCGGACGAGTGGGTTGAAGAAGACCAAGTTCTGATCAACCTGAGCCGCGACGACGTGTTCGTTCGCTACCCGGACGCTGCCACTTATATGTGGAAGTGTGCCCATTCTGAGGGGCAGGTGGCCAGCGGAGGCCTGCTGGGGGGCTACAAGAACGAGAAGGTCGACGCCCTGCTGGACGAGGCCCTGGGCATCGATCCGGATGACCCCAGGCGTTGCGAACTGGCCCTGGAGGCCCAGCGCGTGTTCATGGACGACTACCACACCCTGGCCTTCGGCCAGGAGGTGATGAGGCAGAACGTAAGGGAGTATGTAAAGAACATGTACAGAGGCCCTGACGTCGGCGTGGTCGAGCCCTGGAAGATCAAGATCGAGAAGTGAAAGCCGTGTGTTGAAGCGCAGCTAAGCGCAATGGGGCGCCACACCGTGCGTGTGGTGTGGCGCCCGCTTGTATTTGGCAAAGAGTTTTTCCTGGTTGCGGTTAGGGCACCGTGGCCGTCTGGGGTGTACGCGGCCAATGGCTTTTGGGCACAAGGGAGACGCACGATGGGACGTTACCTGATCATCCGGGTGGGGCGTTGGATAGCGAGCGTCGCGATCATCGTCTTTGTCACCTACGCCATGATGTTCTATGGCGCAGCCGACCCGATCAAGCGCATGTTCATGACCCGTAATGAGAGCGACAAGTGGCTTGATCAGCTGACGATAGACGCGCTCCGGGAAAAGTATGGTTTGGACAAGCCTTTTCCAGAGCAGTTAAAGAACTATGTGAGCCGTCTCCTTGTCGGGGACTGGGGAAACTCGTTCGCCGAAAGCAACCGGCCTGTCTGGGATATGGTTCGCGCCAAATTGCCGATCTCGATGCAATTGGGGCTCGCCGCAACGGTACTCATCACCATCGTGGGCATACCTCTGGGCGTATTGGCGGCCCTATGCCATAATCACTGGCCCGATGCGGCGATCATCGGCACGATCAGTTTTGTCAACGGCATTCCACAGTTCGTCACCGCTCCTATGCTGATGTTGCTCCTGGTATTGGGCTTGCACGTCCTGGACGTGCCGTACGGCTGGAAGGGGCTATTCGACCAGCAGGTCATCCTTCCCGTGGTAGTGCTGTCCCTGGGAGCCGTGCAGGGCGTGATCCGCCAGGCGCGCGTGGGGATGCTCGAGGTGATGAGCGCCGACTATGTTCGCACGGCGCGGGCCAAGGGGTTGCCGGAACGGCTGGTCATCATGCGTCACATGTTGCGCGTGGTGTTGATCCCCGTGGTGACCTCGATCGGTTTGACCATGATCACCATGGTGAACGGCGCGATTTATGTGGAAAAGATCTTTAATATCCCGGGCTTTGGCTCCCTTACCCTGAATGGACTGAATTCTGCAGATTATCCAGTCATCATGGCGAGCGTGCTGGTCGGTACCCTGATCATCCTGGTCAGCAACCTGTTGGTAGACCTCATTTATCCTCTGCTCGATCCTCGGATAACGCACGAAGGGCACGACTAAACGAGACGAGGTGAGAATGTCCACAGCACCCGAAGTTTCTTCCGCACGAGCAAGGGCGGTGCAAATGGCAGAGGCCATGGCCATGGAGGAGCATTCCCTGTGGCACGATGCCGCTCGCCAGTTCATCAAGAACCGGCTGGCGGTGGGTGGCCTCATTATCATCGTCGTTTTTGTCCTGGCCGCGACCTTGGGACCTTATCTGGCCCCCTACGATTTCCTGGATCAAGAGATTCCCAATGCATTGCAGGCCCCTTCTAGGGAGCACTGGCTGGGTACCGACGAGTTGGGTAGAGACATTTTCAGCCGCCTCCTGCACGGGGCGCGAACGGCTGCTCTGTTGGGATTCTCCTCTACCGCAGTCGGCTTGTTGATCGGTGTAGCCGTGGGGACGACGGCCGGTTTTGCGGGGGGACGCGCCGATCAGTTCCTCATGTGGTTCAGCGACCTCGTTCAATCCGTCCCCGGGCTACTGCTGGCCATGCTTGTGAACACCACCTTGAGGCGGCCTATCGGCCGCTGGTTCGACGCGATGTACGAGCAAACCCGCAATCCCGCGTACCTCAACACCTTGTGGCTCGATTATGTGTTGGTTTTTGGGGCGCTGACGGTTATCGGTTGGCCAGGGCAAGCCCGCCTGATACGTGGGCTGGTGTTGAGTCTGCGAGAGACAGACTATGCTTTGGCCGCGCGTGCGGTGGGCGCTGGCAGGCTGCGCATCATGACCCATCACATCATCCCCAACGCACTTGGGCCCACGGTGGTGTCTACGAGCGCGGGAATTGGCGGCGCGATCGTGAACGAAGCGGGGCTCAGCTTCCTGGGGCTCGGCGTTCAACCACCTAACGCTAGCTGGGGCAGCATGCTGAACAGAAGCCTCGCTCTCTGGCAGTCATTTCCACACTTGATGATAGCGCCTGCGGTAACGATCGGCATCATAAGGATCGCGTTCATCTTTTGCGGCGATGGGCTAAACGACGCCCTGAATCCCCATCAGCGCAAGTTGTGAACTCTGATTGAAGCCTAGCCCAATCGTATCTTCTCAATGAAGGCAAGGCGCGTTTGGTTGGTGGCATCGCGGCAAAACGCGCGCCCCTCAAAGCGCCTCGGTTCCCTACTCGGCGGCAACAAAGGGAGATCATTCGTGCACGAACATACCTGGAGCGGTGTCTTTGCAGCCACTCTTTGCCCGTTCAAAGAGGATTACAGCATTGACGAAGGTGGACTGCGTGCCTATGCGCGTTATCTCGCCAGCGTGGATGGCATCAAGGGCTTGGTGTGCAACGGTCATACGGGTGAGGTGATGGGCCTGCGGGCTGCTGAGCGCGTGCGCGTGTCCCGGATTTTCGCCGACGAGGTCGGCGACAAAGTCAGGATCGTCTCGGGAGTCTGTGCGGAGGGCAGCTTTGAGGCCATTGACCACGCCCTGGCTGCCAAAGAGGCTGGCGCCGATGCCATACTGCTGATGCCGCCTCACCACTGGCTGCGCTTTGGCCGTAGTTCCCAAACTGCGGTAGGGTTTTTTGAGGACGTTGCCGAGGGTGCCGATGTGTCCATCATCGTGCACCAGTACCCGGCCTGGACCAAAGCGTGCTATTCGCTGGATGAGATGATCGCGATGGCCAGGATCCCTCAGGTCGTCGCCATCAAGATGGGCACTCGGGATATGGCGCGCCTGGGACACGACTATCGAGTGTTGAAACAGGAAGCACCAGACGTGCCGATCCTTACCTGCCACGATGAGTATCTCCTGGCGTCGTTGCTGGCTGGTGCCGACGGAGCCCTGGTTGGATTCGCAGGTTTCGTGCCAGAGCTGATCGTTGAACTGGTGCGGGCCGCGTTGTCAGGCGACCTGGCAGGTGCGCGCCGTGTGCAGGAGTCCGTTTATCCCCTGGCCAGGCTGGTCTATCGGTTTGGGGAGCCTTCCGGAGATGCCCACCAGCGCATGAAAGCCGCGATGACCCTCCAGGGGCGCTTCCCTTCGATGGTTGTGCGGCCGCCCTTGCGCCCTCTACCTGACGAGGATATGCGGCGCATCGAGGCAGAGTTGGCCGTGGCAGGCTGTGAAGTGGGATGACGCCAGGCGTCAAGCGCTCGATGCGATTCACGCAGACATAGCAGGCAAGCCCATATGACAAAGCTCAACTTGTTGTTCATCTTTGCGGATGAGCAGCGAGCCGACACGATGGCCGCTTATGGCAATCCCCGCATGCAAGAGCTGACTGCACGCATTCGCCGGTGGCAGGAGAAGACTGCAGACGAGGTCGATTTGTAGAGGGAGGCGATCGCTGACAAAGGGGCAGCTTCATCCATCTGAGAGCCAAACGACGGTTGACGAGCGGACAGGCACGGTGATCCGCCAGGTGACGTCCGCGGGGGCCATTCACCACCACCCCTTCTTCCTGATTCCGGCGTATGACGATGCCATGCGACGGCTGATCTTTGTCTCGCACCGCACCGGGAGCCCACAGATCTACGCAGAAGAGCGCGCAGCAGGCGAGCTCCTGCAGCTCACCGATCGCGATGATCTGTCACAGTGGTCGATTTACCCATCACACGATGGGCAGTACGTGTATTTCACCGCAGGTACGGGGGCCTGGCGGGTAGACACCACGACATACAAGGAGGAACAACTCGCCGATTTGGGCGCGGTCGCCATGTGTGAAAAAGGAATGGTTGGCGCTGCGATGGGCACCACGGCCCTGAGCCGCTGCGATCGCTGGTGGGCGGTCAAGTTCAACGTGGGCGACGAGGCATGTCTGGCCATCATCGACACCGTCACCGGTCGCTGGGAGATCGTCCTGCGGCGCGATACCGTTTCCCATATGCAGTTTTGTCCTGATGACCCCAATCTTTTGTTCTACGCGGGCCCACTAACCGACCGGGTTTGGGTGATCCGCCGCGATGGCACGGACAACCGCTGCCTGTACCAGCGCAAGCCCGGAGAATGGATCACGCACGAATCGTGGGTCCCGGGCACCAGGGAACTCGCGTTTGTGGATTGGCCGCATGGCATTCGTTGCGTCCAGGTTGACACCGGGAAGGAGCGGCGGGTGACTTCTTTCAACGCCTGGCACGCTATCTGCAACCGGGGCGGCACCCTGATGGTGGCCGACACAAACTACCCAGATATCGGCGTGCAGGTCTTTGATCCGCGCGATGGGGTGGGAGAGCCTGTCACCCTATGCTATCCCGAGGCGTCGAGCATCGGTGAGCACTGGAAAGGCCCGTTCCCCTATGCAAATGGCCCGATCAAGGTCTATGCCCCACAACACACGCACCCGCATCCGTCGTTTTCCCCGGATGCCAAGTACGTTGTATTCACGAGCGATCGGTCCGGCTGCGCACAGGTGTACGAGGCCGAACTGCCCGCCGATCTGGTATGACAGACCACAGGGAGTCGGGAATGAGTCTGAACACACCCGTTGACATCGCCCTTATCGGAACTGGGAACCGATCTCGGAAGGTCTATCGCCCGTCGCTCGAATCCCTAAGGCCATGGGTCCGGTTGGTTGGAAATGAATCAATCAATCCCTGATGGCGTTTGGCCCATCCTGCTGACCCCATTTCAACAGGATGGCACAATAGACTGGCCAGCACTGGATGAAATGGCCTCTTTTTACGTCTCGGCGGGAGTGTCGGGTCTGTTCGCACTGGGCACGTCGAGCGAGTTCCTGACGCTGGAGGACTCTGAGAGGTTCCTGCTCGGCCAACGGGCCGTCGAGGTGTGCAAAGGCCGGATACCCGTGGTGGCGGTAGGGAACTTTGGTTCTACCCTGGAGGAACAGGCCGCCTCGATCACGCGGATGTCTGAGCACGGGGTGGCGGCAGTGATCGTCGCCACTTCCATCCTGCCGTCGGCCGACGACTTGGACGGGCAACTGCTGCGTCTTGCGGAGCTCACCACCGCGCCGCTCGGCATCTACGAATGCCCCGTGCCCGAGCACCGCGTCTTGAGCCCACAACAGGTTCGTCGTCTCGCCGTGACCGGACGATTCGTGTTTATGAAGGACACCTGTCGCGATATGGTGCCTTTCGCCGCCAAGCTGGCTTTTGCCGAAGGCACGGCGCTCAAGATCTTTCAGGCGAATTTACGGATCCTGCTGCCCTCATTAGAAGCTGGCTGCCACGGCTTTTGCGGCGTGGTGCCCATCGTCGCCCCGGAACTGAGCCAGCAAGTGTGCGATGTAGATGGGTTCGACGCTGATACGCGCCAACGAGCGTACGAGAAGCTGATGCGGATGCAGGACGTCTTGACCGCTCATCGGTATCCGGCCTCGGCCAAGTATATGTTGCAGCGGCGTGGGCCACATCTCACCACTCGCTGTCGGATAGTGCCGCCGGAATCCTTCTCGCAGGAGGATCGTGAGGCCATCGACCGCTTTCTACAGGAACAAAACCTGTAGGGTAGAGATATGTCGGTTGGCAACAAGATCATCGCATGGGTGGTGGAAGTGGTTCTGGGGTTCCTGGTGGGAGGCGTTGCCGTGCCCGTTGTCTGGTTCATCATCAGGATATTGGGTTTGATTCGACCGCTGGGCATGGCACTGGGCCTCGATTGGCTCATGTTCCTGGGCGGGATCGTTATCGGGGCGCTTGCCGGGGGAATCACCGTGAGAGCGATCATGGCATCTCTTTACGAAGAAGACAAGCTGAACACCGTACTCGGGGCCGTTGGTGGAGCGGTTTCCGGATTCCTTAGCTCGATCATGTTCTTTCCGATCGTGGCGATTCTGTAAAGTCGTCTTGTCCGAAAGAAACCGGCCTCACCTGGTTCGTCTCATGCACTTGGTCAATTGCGTGGGGTGCTAGTGATGAAGATAGGACCAACGCTGCAAGTGGTGTTTGCCGGCATATTGCTCATCGGCATCCTGGTTGCTGCCTTGGTGATCAGGCGGGCGCGACTGGTGAGCGGCGGCCCGGCGGCCATGCCGATGGCAGCATCGACCTCAGGGCCAGGAGAGGTCTTGACCAACTCCATAGGGATGAGATTCGTCCGCATCGAGGCAGGCACGTTCACGATGGGCGACGACTATGGCGACTGGGATGAGAAACCCATCCACAAGGTGACGATCAGCAAGCCCTTTTACATCCAGGAAACCAAAGTCACCGTGGACCAGTATCAGCAGTTCGATCCGAGCTACTTGGGATCCAGGTATGTGGAGGGGGTGAGCTGGTACGATGCGGTGGCTTTCTGCGACTGGCTGAGCCAGTGGGAAGGCGAGACATACCGCCTACCGACCGAAGCCGAGTGGGAATACGCTTTCAAGAAGGCCAAGGGCGTGCAGGATATGGCCAGTTTCCCAGGGGAATGGGTACACGACTGGCACGGGATGTACCCCCATGACGATCAGCGAGATCCCGTAGGCCCTGCGCAGGGGATTGCGAGGGTGGTGCGCGGCGGCGGGTTGGATGTGGATTCCTCCTACTACAGGCGCCCGGCCAACCGCGCCGGGATCGCCCCAGGATTCAGGGGGGATCACCCCATCGGCTTCCGCGTGGTGAGGGCTCCAAAGCCCGCCGCCACCCCTTGGCCTCATGTGGACCCATTCGTGCAGCAAGGTGTCAAGCAGGTAACCGAATACGTGTCCCAGGGGCCCCCTCCCGATCTCCCCCACTTCAAGCAGAGACCCATCCTGCCGATACCGCCCGAGAATCTGGAGAAAGAGGCCATCCTCGCGGCAGGATTGCATCCGGCCTTCAAGGGGCACAACCACAGCCCTGCCCTGGAGGTGTGCCCCAACGGCGACCTGTTGGCCGTTTACTATACTGCCCGTGACCCTACCGGCGAGGGCGAGTATGGCCCCGATGTGGCCTTGATGGCCACACGACTGCGCTTCGGCAGCGACTCGTGGGATATGCCGAGCCTGCTGATCGATTTCCCCGACGCCAACGATCACGCGCCACTGCTGTGGACCGATGGTGGCACGCTGCACCTTTTCTGGGGCAATCCCAGGCTCCGCCAGGGAGGGTTTCCCTTCCAATGGACTTTGTCGGAAGACTCTGGCGCAACCTGGAGCGAAGTCGAATTCCCCGTCTTCAAGGGCGCCATCGGCGGGCATTCCCGCCAACCCATCAACTCGGCCTTTCGCGGACCAGATGGTACGATCTACGTGGCCAGTGACGGGGAAGGCGGCGAGTCGGTCCTTTGGGCCAGCAGGGACAACGGCGAGACCTGGTTCGACACCGGGGGTAGAAGCGGCGGACGCCATACAACCTACGTGCTGCTCGACGATGGCCGCATTCTCGGCATGGGAGGAAAAAACACGGACATTGACGGCTACATGCCGAAATCGATCTCCAGTGACTTGGGCAAATCGTGGCAGGTGGGCAGAACACCTTTCTCTGCCCTGGGTAGCAACCAGAGACCTACCCTCATTCGGTTGGCCAGTGGACGCCTCTTCTTCGCCAGTGATTTCCAGAGGACCGAGGACTGCTATCAGCCAGCGGGCATGGCCGAGAAAGGGGCGCTGGTGGCCCTCTCTGAGGACGAAGGTGAGACCTGGCACATCAAGAAACTGCCCGGTGCCTTGCGCCATGAGAGCCGGTCGTGTGACGCTGCGACGCTCGGCTACGCTGTCGCCCGGCAAGCGCCGAACGGTGTCATTCACTTGATCACCTCGATGAACCGGGCCGCACAGCATTTCGAGTTGAATGAGGCCTGGATTCTATCGGATGCAGCGAATACCCCAGCGCCCGATCTGGGCGAAACAGGCAGGGTGCACGAGTACCAGGAGACCTATCCTGGTGGTGAGCTCAAGATGACCTGGAGCGCCAAAACCTGCGACGACGGCACCTATCTGTTGCACAGCACCGAGACATGGTATTACCAGGACGGCCAGAAGCAATATGAGGTAACCTACGAAAACGGACGCAAGATTGGCAGCGAGACCTACTGGGCGCCCGATGGCGTAAGAGTGTGGAGCTGGGAGCATGACCAGGCCAAGGACACCAGCGTATGGACCCACTGGTGGCCCAATGGCCTCAAGCGGGTTGAGTCAACCTGGCGCTACGGGGGCAAGGTGGCCCATGGTCGCGTCAACCATTGGGATTCGTCGGGAGCGGGCGAGTCTGCGTGGGATTTCAGCGACGGCGAGCTGACCGGGCCAGCTCCGCTACCCGCCCCGCGGAACTAGCACAGGGTGAGGATTTGCCTAGTTGGGACGGGCCGCCCTTGCGCAGCCTGGGCATTCGTGCCCAGGCTGAGAGACCTGGCCCTTCGAGCCGGTGGGTTCTTGAACGCTCTCCAAGGTCATGTTCATCGGGTTGAGGCGCGATCCTGGATGGGTACCTTCCCGGGGGAGAAGGCAGGTCTTTTGTGAATGAACCCTGGCAACGGGTTGTGCCTGTCTTGATCTCCATTCTCACCATTGTCATAATCGCCGCGGTGCGTGCCTACTCCAAGACACTGGCCGCGATCACGGCTGCGATGCCTGTCACCATTCCACTGGCACTGTGGATCGTCTATTCGGGTTCGAGCGGCGACCGGGCGACAGTGCTACAATTCATCGAGGCCCTGTTTATCACCATGGTGGCTAACCTTTTCTTTGTCTTGGCAATGTGGTTGGCTGCGCGGTCAAGGTGGCGGCTTGTCCCGCTGCTGGTTGTAGGCTATTTGGTGTGGGGTGTCGTTTTGGGCCTGGTCATGGGCGTGCGGCACCTGCTGGACAGATAGGCTCTCCATGTTGCCTGATGTCGAGGCAGAGTCGGACAGACGGCGCGTTGGTTGGAACGGCTCGAGTGATGCACTATAGTACTTGACGTCGCGTTCACCGATCTCAAAGCCTACCGCTGGAGGCTCATCTATGACAAGACGGGGCAAGATGACAGAACGAGAGCGATTTCGGGCCAGCCTGGGCTTCGGCAAGCCCGACAAGTATACGCTCAATCCGGGCGGTCCCCGGGAATCGACGCTCGCGGCCTGGCACCGGCAAGGGCTGCCGGAGGACGTCGATTGGTACGATTATCTCTTGAGAACCCTGGACATTGAACCTCCTCAGACCCAACCGCGTGTGGATCTGGGCGTCTCCTTCAAGATGATACCCACCTTCGAAGAGAAGGTGTTGGAGCACCGTGACGGTCACTACGTCGTCCAGGATTGGATGGGGGCTATTACCGAGATCTCGGACGAGTATGATTACACGTACATCCGCCAGGCCAAGGATTTTGTCACCCGCAAGTGGCATCGCTTCCCAGTGCAGAACCACAAAGACTGGGAAGAGAAAATCAAGTGGCGCTATGTCCCCGATCACCCCGAACGCTTCCCTAGCGACTTTGAGGAACGCTGCCGTGTCCTGCGCGATCGAGATTACTCCCTGGAACTGATATTCAATGGCCCCTTTTGGCAGTTGCGTGAATGGGTTGGCTTTGAAAGCCTGTGTACGATGATGGTGACCGATCCGGACTTCGTAGACGAGATGGCAGCTTTCTGGACCGAGTTCGTCATGCGGACGCTGGAACCGATCCTGGAGCGTGTCGAGCTGGACTTTGTCGAGTTTGCGGAGGATATGGCCTACAAGGCACATAGCATGATCTCACCGGCGATGGTGCGGCGGTTCCTGAAGCCGAGCTACGAAACGTGGCTGCCGGCCATCAAGAGCAGCGGCTGCCCCATTGTCAGCATCGACTCGGATGGCTACATTGCCGATCTGATTCCAATCTGGGTCGAGGTGGGCGTGAACTGCACCCGCCCGGTCGAGGTGGCAGCGCACAACGATATCGTTGCCTATCGACGACAGTACGGGCGCAAATTGGCCTTTCGGCAGGGGGTTGACAAGCGCTGTGTCGCTGCCGGTGGTGAGGTGCTGCGGGAGGAAGTGACCCGGGTCGTACTTCCTCTTTTGGAGGACGGTGGCTTCATCGCCGGCATCGATCACGGCATTCCTCCCGACATCTCCTGGCCCAATATGGTAGAGTTTGTGCGGCTTTTGGCTCAGCTAACAGGCTGGTCATAAAATCAGAGATAGTCCAAAAAAGGAGGACATTCATCATGTCAAAGATCACAAGGGCGATCGTCAAGAACCCCGTTCGTGACGTCGAGGGCTGGCAGCACAAGGAGGGTCGAGGGCGGACCGAGCTCGAGCGGGAAGTGGTGACCATGCACAAGAACGGCACCCCACAGGAGGTCATCGAGTACATCGCGGTAGTCCGCGAGTATTGGGCACCGTTCAACTATGACAACTTCTGCGTCGAGCTGGGTCGTACCGATCCTTACGTGGGTGCAGAATACAACACCGATGGGGTGGAACTCGACGTCCCGCCCCTAGGCGCCATCACTTTTGTGGAGGATGATCCCATCGTCGGTGTGGACGTGATCGGAAGTGCCTGCGTGCCCCCCGGCTACGTGCAGTTGTTCGCTGAGCCCGTGGAGTGGAAGTACCCGCGCACCGGGGTCAAGATGAAGGTGGATGGCCTATGGGGCGAGCACTTGCGTTGGAACCTCTTTGCCGCGGGCATCGACGAGGGATGGCGCACTGCCGGGTTGAGCAGTGCCAGTTTCTGCCTGCCTGATTCGAAAAAAGTCACCATCATGGCAGGGAGCAGTCACGACATCGCGGAGTTGGACATCAAGAACATGCGGCACGACGCACATTACTGCATACGCATCATCCGTGTGACCGTGAGGCGACCGATCAAGTAGCCGCGCCTGCCCAATCGGCCAGGACACCAAGGGTTTGGATGGTGTCCTGGCCAGTGGGAAAACGGTGGTCTTGATCTGGCCAAAGATCGGGGTTCGCCGCGCAGCTTGCGCAGTCGATAGGACAGGTAAGAGGTGTTGAGATGAGGACAGTCAGGTTACTCCAACCCAAAAAGATCGTGTTTGGCCGGGGTAGTGCGGGTCAGTGCGGGGATGATGTGTTGGCGCTGGGTTTGAGGCGAGTGTTCATCGTCACCAGCCCCCCCATCGTCGGGCTAGTAGAACCCCTGGCTGATGCGCTGAGAAAGGGCGGTGCGTCTGTCACCATCTACTCAGGGATCGCGACAGAGCCGGCGGTGTCCACGTTCGAGGTGGCGATGGAAGCTGCCCGCCAGGCCGAACCAGACGCCGTGATCGGCCTGGGAGGCGGCAGTGCGATGGACGTGGCCAAGTTGGTGGCAGCGCTTTACCACGGTCGGCAGAGCGTGCGGGAGGTATTCGGCATCGGGAAACTCGCTTCGCGTCCGCTCTATCTTGCGTGCCTGCCCACAACGGCCGGGACGGGTAGCGAGGTATCGCCCATTGCGATCTTGCTCGATGAAACTGAGAAGCTCAAGAAAGGCATCGTCAGTCCGCACCTGGTTCCCGACGCCGCCTACGTGGACCCGATGCTCACCGTGACCGTGCCGCCTGCGGTGACCGCTGCGACGGGCCTGGATGCGCTCACCCATTGTGCCGAGGCCTATGCCAATCGTTTCGCGCATCCCATAGTTGACCTGTACGCCCTCCAAGGCATCCGGCTCATCGTCGCCAACGTCGTGCGGGCAGTTGAACGTGGAGATGACCTGGAGGCGCGGGTCAGCATGGCGCTGGGCAGCCTGTACGGGGGACTCTGTCTCTCTCCTGTGAACACGGCGGCCGTGCACGCGCTGGCCTATCCCCTGGGAGGCGAGTTCCACGTGGCCCACGGCGTGTCCAATGCAGTGCTCTTGCCTCACGTGTTCCGCTTTAACCTGCCCGCCGCTCCCGAGCGGTATGCAGACGTGGCGCTGGCCCTCGGCGTAAAAGCCGGCGATTCCGATCTGGAAACAGCACAGCGCGGCCTGGATAGACTCTTTGAACTCTGCCGCGAGTGTGGCATCCCGGCAGGCATGTCCGAGCTAGGTGTGCCGGAGGCGGCGATCCCGAGGATGGCAGAGGCAGCGATGAAGGTGACTAGATTACTCAAGAACAACCTCCGCGAGTTGACGGTCGCTGATGCAGAGGCGATTTACCGATCTGCATACTGATCAGAGAGCCAGGAAGCAAGAGATGCTGCCGAAAATCGGTATTACAATGGGCGATCCAGCAGGGGTCGGAAGCGAGATCACGGCCAAGATGCTGACCTACGACAAGATCAGCGATCTCTGCATCCCCATCGTCGTTGGCGACGCAAAAGTGGTTCGGCAGGGGTTCAAAGTGATCAAAGCCGACCCAGACTTTGAGATCGTTCACGACCTGGAGGGTATGCTTGAGCCGGGCAAGAACTATGTGTATGATCTCGACAACATATCGCTGTCCGACTATTCGTTCGGCCAGATCTCCGGCAAGGCAGGCCGGGC
>DATKWG010000230.1:0-5755 GCA_035529675.1 Anaerolineae bacterium | reverse complement strand
GCATCCCTGGTGACCAGGACTGCAAAGCCTCCCCCGCCCGCGCCAGCCAGCTTGGCTCCGACCGTATAGGGCGCACAAAGATCCAACAGAGCGTCGATAAACGGATTGGTGGAACCGGGGTCCATGCGAACGTTGATCTGCCAGTGTTCACGGACAAGTGCCCCCAAGGTATCCAAGTCGTTGTCCATCAGGGCATCTCGCATGGCCACAGCAAGCTCGCCGATATCCCGCAACATGGCCACCATGTCTGGATCCCGAGCCATATACCTGCGCATCATGGCACGGAGAAGGTCTTTGGCCAAACGACGCTGCCCGGTGTACACTAGCCTTATCCGCTCGCCGAGTTGCTGCCTCAGCCGAGGGCTCAAAGGCACTGGTTGAATACCAGCGACCTGTGGGAGCCCCGGCTGCGTTCTGGTCAGCTTGATCCCCCCCACCAGACCGCCGATCTGGTCCTGCCAGCCACCTCCGGTGGTGATCATCTGTTCTAGGCATAGCACCTCGTCGAATAGCTGCTCTTGACTGATCGATTGCCCCAGGAGCTGTCCCAGGCACTGCAACACTGCTCCCGCAAGGATGCTACTCGTTCCCAGTCCGGATCCACGTGGGATGCGGGTAGAGGTGCGCAGACACAGGCCATGCCCGGTGGGTCGTAGCACATCCGAGATACTGACACCCGCGGCCACGTCAGCGGGCACGATCCCCCGGAAGACGAGGGCCGCCTTGAGGAGGGAAAAAGGGTCGGCGGGCCGTGCATAGTTGAGGATTTCCCCTGCCACCTGGGGCCTGAGGCTTGCCTCGAGGTCGCCACTCTCCAACAGCAACACGGGCTCGTCGAGCAGCGTGGCCTCTGCAGTAATCGGGTGTTCACCCCACAGGGTGATGGCCGCGTTGAGCACCGTGCCCCCATTCTCGAGACTGTAGGGGGGAGTATCGGTCCAGCCGCCGCCAAAGTCGATGCGCGCCGCCGCCCTGACTGTGACCCGTCCGGTCAAGGCCATGCCATGGTCTGAAACCGAAAAGGAGGGCGTGTGCGCTCGGACCAACCTTGCCAACGCGGAAAACGCCCGGTCTTCCCAATGCTGCTCGCCGGTGGCCACGGCGAGGGCCTGAGACCCGCGCAAGGGCAGCCAGGGATCGATCGATGCGTCGAACCAGTCGGCCGCCATTCGCGCTCTGCGTGGACGCTCAGCCGCCGTCCCCAGGCGCTCGGAGAGGGCTCTGGCCGGCTCTTCGCGCTCTGCGCCGTAGGTGAACCGACGAACTTGCACCTTGTCATGGATCTCGGATGCTTCCAGCACGATCTGGCGGATGTCGGCTTGTAGATAGCTTTCGCTCAGAGAAACCCGTTCGGCGCTGCGCCAGGCCGTCCTGGCCTCTTCAGAGACTTCTGACGGACACTGCAGCCAAAGCGACGCGCCAAGGCTGACCTCACGGTCGCGGCATACGGGGTAGAGTTGCGCGCTCCACAGATCGCACTGCGACAAGTCGTCGCAGCCGGGCCAGAGATCCTGGCGCGAGAAAGTGCCCTCGCCGAGCCACTCCGTCCATGGGCGGCCAATGAAGGTGCCGCCCGATTCCACGCTGAGCCTGGGATCATCGCCAACCCCATACACCCGGGTCACAAACCCTCGCGCCTCTTCGAGGGGTAGCTGGTGTACAACAACTCGCGAGGCCACATTGAGCGACGTCCTTCGGGTGATGGTGCTTGCCAGCATGCTGTCCTCACCCATGCTGAGTTGGCCCCCGACCGAGGAATCGACGATGCACCCCGAGAACGGGCAATCCGTGGCCAGATAGCTGCTAACCAGCACGGCCTGCCCGTCGTCTCTTCCGACGCTCATGGGGCTGACCCAACTGGCGCAGCTTGCCCGCCAACCGCAGGCATCCAGTGCCAGCGGGCTCTCGCGAAGGAAGCGCACGTACTCGCGCGTCGTGCTGAAGTGGACAAAGAGCGCCGGCGTAAGATACTCGACGCCGAAGGCAGTGCCGCGCAGCGCGTCCCACACGGTTCGTCGCAGTGCCTTCAGTTGGGGGCTGGCCGGGCCGTCGCTCGGGTGGGCCAGGTAGCTGTCGAGACGGGTTGTCTCGGCCAGGGGCGTCAGCAGATCGCCATAGAGGTTGACGGGCACGCCCGCTTCGATCGTGTGGCGCAGCTCACGAGCCATGGCGAGCAGCCGCATGGCCGTGGGGCGATCGAACCATACCAGCCCCGTGTCTATGGCCACGGACCCATCTTCGAGAGCGCCCTCGGCACGCATCCGGTCGAGTGACGGCTTGTGCAGGAAGGCCTTCACCGCGCGACCACCTGGCGCCGTGACGTACACGCCGTGGCGGGTGCCCAGTTCCGCTGGGGCCAGGGCTGCAACGCCGGTCAAGCCCGGTCGCCGGAAACTGAGTTGCAGGTGATCGAACAAGAGAAGCACATCGCCCGACGCCACCAGCACACCCTCGGGAACCCCGGCGGGCAAGCCACTGAGAGATACCAGCAACTCGTCGAATAGCGAGGAAGGACGGCCGTCGGGCAGCTCGTGAGGCACACGCGCGAAGAGTTTGCCGACGGCGGAGCAATGTGGCAGCCGCTTGCTGTCGCCGCCAGAGTGAATGACCAGAACGCGCTTCCCAGCCCAGGCCTGGGCGACAGTTCCGCCATCGCTGGCACCGGCCTTGCTCCAACGGTCGGCGAGCCACTCCAGAACTCGCAGTGTGGCCCCCCCGCTGCCTATCCGAATCCCTCGCGGATCAGCGATCACCACAAAGCCCGTTCTGCGGGGCAGCAGGCCAGACGCGCGACGGGCGTCGATTTGGGCCTCGTAGGCGGCGGCCTGCCGGTCGTTGCTGGCGGTCAGAACGCACAAGTCCCAGACCGGATAGGCGCCAGCCTTGTCCTCCAAGGATGCCAGGTACTGTTGCCAGCCGTTGCGGTATCCCTGCTGCAGCAGCGCGAGCGCTCCAGAGTCCAGCCTGATATCCAGCATTTCCAGCTCCTCACATGGCCACTGTCTCAGTCGCTGAGTTGCCCACAGGTTGCGCAGTGGACCCTCGGGCATCAGTCAGGGAAGCTCCCCTCTGCCGCCGCCGAGAACGTGCCCTCATCCTCTCGGCGGCAGATGCAAATGGCGTGCGTCCGTGCTGAGGTCTATCCCCTCTGTGCCGATCGGGTCAGCCAGCAGGTCACGGACAACGTAGCTAGTCTACCGACATAAGGCCCACCGCACAAGCCAACTGGGGATCGATCGAGGGCCAGTTCTTCTGCGTGCATCCCGTAGTGCAGGGGCGCATGCGCCAGGCTCCTCGCATCCTACCAGGTTCCATGCATCAGAATCCCCTTGACAGAGTTCTAGCGGAAACGGGATTCGGCGCTTCCCAGGTACGGATCCGGATTTGCACCCAGCCGCAGCTTGAGGTGGTCTGTGACCTTGGCCAGCTCCCTGACGATCTCCGGAGGCAGTTGCAGCGCTACTGCCAGGAGGTTCTCCATGAGTTGCTCGGGCTTGCGTGCTCCGGCCAGAACGGCGGTGACTCCCGGCTGGTGCAATACCCAGGCCAGACTCAGATTCGCCATGGACAGGTTGATCGTGTCGCTGATGCGGCGGATCTGGTGGATGGCCGCGAAGGTGTCCTCTTCGCATCCCTCCTCGCCGTGGCGGGCTCGTGGCCGCCTCCTGGTGAAGTGTCGAGTGCGAGCCCGGCCCGCAGGAACGTCGTCCGCCGACGCGAACTTGCCGGTCAGCATCCCCTGGGCCAGGGGGCTATAGCACAGAACGCCCATGTCCCCCTTTACGCATTCGGGCAGCACCTCGTATTCGATGGCCCGCCAGATGAGGCTGTAGGGCAACTGATTCGTCTCGGCGTGTCCAACCGCCCATAGCTGCAAAAGGTCTTGCACGCCAAAGTTGCAGACCCCGATGGCCCGCACTTTGCCCTGCTGGCGTAGCCTCTCGAGGGCCTCCACCGACTGCTCGAGTGGAACCGTTCGGCTCGGCCAGTGGATCTGGTATAGATCGATATAGTCGGTGTTCAGGTGTCTGAGACTGCGTTCACAGGCTCTCTCGAGATCGGGGGGCGAAAGGTTCGCCCTGCTCACCTTTGTAGCGATGATGGCCTCATGACGACGCCCTGCCAGGGCCTTGCCCAGCACCGTCTCGGAACGGCCCGCGCCATAACCCTCTGCCGTGTCAAAAAAGTTCACCCCAGCGTCCAGAGCGGCACGCACAGTCGCAATCGATGCAGCGTCACCCTGCTCGCCCCAGTTGGCGCCACCAGCAAAGGCCCAGCACCCCAAAGCGAGCACAGACACGGTTATGTCGGTTCGTCCAAGTTTTCGATATTCCACTTCTGTTCCTCCTGCTATCCTACATATCTGTGGCAGAACAGGTCCAAGCCCCAACCGCCCGTAGGCAGGAATGTCTTTCGCCGGTCGGCAGACGACATCTCTCAGCGTACGCCCAGTGAGGGTTGAACGGACTCTCGGCTATGCCCAGCCATCGGTCGCCTGCCAGTTAGATCTGCAATTCCACGACGTCGCCATCATGGAGGACGTGGTCTCGGCTTACCATCTGACCGTCATATACGTCAGTGCCCCACACTCTGGCCGTTTTCAGCTTCTCGAAGAGATCCCCGTGGACTTTGCCTGCAACGTCCGCTACGGTACTCCCCTTCTTCAACACGAACGGTGCGTCGAGATCGGGCTCTTGCCCGGGACGCTTGGAGTAAACGCGAACTATCTCCAGCCGCTCGAACACCACTTGCTTGAGGCGTTGCAGGTTGCGGCCAGTGGTCGCAGAGACGGGGAGCAGGGGCCAGTCATCCTCGAGCAGTTCGCAAAAGATCTCGAAATCCTCATCTGTGCTCTGGTCGTCGCTCTTGTTGGCCAGCACCAGCAACGGTATCAAGGTCACACGTCGTTGCTCGGCGGAGCGGTCCTTCAGATGGCGGGGTGCGATACCATGTTGGAGAAGGAGAGCGATCGTATCCTCAAGCTGCTGAACTGGATCTGTCTGCAGATCCACCACCAGAAGGATGAGGTCTGATCCTCGAATCAGATCCAGCAGTTCCGGCTCCACAAAGTCCCTGTTCAGTGGTGGTGTGTCCACCAACTGGATCTGGATGTCTTCCATTGGCATCATTCCAGGGGTGGGTTTCCAGGTGGTGAAGGGAAAGGCAGCTACTTGGGGCGTGGCGTTTGTCAGACTTGCCACCAGAGCGGATTTTCCGACATTGGCCAGACCGACCACCACCACTTGCCCCGCGCCCTCCCTGACGATGCGGAAGACAGAATCCCGCCTGCTGCGGCTCTTCCGGCCCCGGGGCGCAGTCTTTAGCTTGGAGAGTCGCCTGCGCAGGTCGCCCCTCAGTCTCTCAGTGCCCTTGTGTTTGGGGATTACGCTCAGCAGTTCCCCGAGGCAGGCGATCTTTTCGGCAGTCGATTTGGCTGCGCGGTATCTCTTTTCGGTCTCAAAGTACTCTGGAGGAAGGTTTGCCGGCATAGCTATTCGATCGCCTGTGCTTTCCTCTTGGGCTCGTGTCAGCGTTAATCGCCCCGGCCCGGAGTGGGCGAACCTACATCCAGTGGATGAGGCGCTGCGTTGGTCAGGAGTCTTGTCTTACGAACTGCTACAGCGGAGTCTCACAGTCTCAAGCGCGGATCGAGAGCGTCGCGAAGGCCGTCGCCCAAGAGGTTGAAACCGAGGACCGTCAACACGATGGCAAGCCCTGGAAAGAGCACGATGTGCGGTGCGGTGAACATGGCGTA
>DATKWG010000229.1:0-2026 GCA_035529675.1 Anaerolineae bacterium | reverse complement strand
GCTCCGGACGAGGTGGACCAGCATCGAGGCCGCCTGCCCGCCGAAGACGCGCCGGCGAAAAGACTCGCTCTCCATGTGGACGCATTGGTCTTTCGTAACGCGCGGCCGGTACAGGTAGCGATTGCCCTGAGGTTTGAACGTCATCGCGCCCTTTCTCACCAGCCGGCCCAGCAGGGTCTTAACCGTCCGGTGGCTCCAGTCCTTCCGGGCGGACAGGGCCTGGCACACCTCGTTGGCGGTCAGCGGAGACCTCGCCCAGACCACCTTCATTACCTCCCATCCGGCCTCGGATATTCGCGGCGCTTCGGCCATCGTCATGCCCTCGTGATTACATCTGTAGTCTAAGTGTATTACATTCGTAGTCGGCAGGCAAGACGAATTTCTGAAGAGGGGTATCTACTTGACTCCACAAGCCCCTAGGGATTGTGTTTCTCTCTTCTGCGGCCGCGCACGCCCCGGATGATGATGCGATAGGGCGCGGGAGGCACCCGGACCGTGTTCTGTATCAGACGATAGAAAAGCTTTCCCCGGGAGCGGGACGTCCTTCGGTTGAAGCGAAACGTGAACTCGTCGAGGTAATGATCCAAATGCTCGTGACTGACCGCGCCCTGATGCGTTCCCATCAACCATCGCTTCAGGAGCGATACCACCCGGTGCACCCGGGGCAGCAATTCAGAAGCCGTCTTGCCGCTGTGGGCGATCCGCCTGATGTCGCGACGGTAGCCTTCCAAACCGGCGTAGCCCTGCCAGTCGTCCGTGCACAGCACGCTGCCCGGCTCCACAGACTCCTTGAGGAAGGGGTGGAGGCTCTCGGCGCTGCCGTCGGCCACACGGCGCATCCGAATCCGCCCGATCCCCTTGCCGTCTTTCTCGGCGGCCACCACGATCAGGGTCTTGCGGATCATCCGTCGGCCATGGCGGCCCTCTTCCGGGGCACCGAGGAAGGTCTCATCCACCTCCACCTCCCCACTGAGCCGGTCCCGGCCGGGCGTGACCATGGCCCGGCGGATCTTGTGCAGCCACGTCCAGGCGGTTTCATAGCACCCCAGCCCCAGGACCTGCTGCAAGGACAGGCCACTGGCTCCGGTCTTGCGGCTGGTCACCGCCCAGATCGCACGAAACCACTGGCTCAGGGGCTTGCGGCTGTCTTGGAAGATCGTTCCCGCCGTGATCGACACCTGGTATCGACACTGCCGACAAACCACCAGGCCCCGCTTTGTCGTCCCACCCCCTGGGCCTCCGCAACGCGGGCAGACGACGCCCTGCGGCCATCTCAAACGAACCAAGTACCCTCGGCAGGCATCCTCGGTCGCAAAACGGCGATCAAACTCAGCCTGGTTTCGGGGGTAGTCTTCCATGCCTCCGACACCCTACATATCGTAGCCTGTGGAGTCAAGTAGATACCCCTCTCTAGAAATATCGCCACCCTCCGCCTTTGCACTGCGATATGGAGTCGACGTGACGAGCAAGGCAAGGCAGCCCGCACACTGCAAGCTCTGTGGCCAGCAGGCCAAGCTCTGCCGTTCGCACATCGTGCCCGAGTTCTGCTACACGCAAGTCTACGAGGATGGGAAGGCTAGGAAGATCGACCTTGGTCCCGATGGCACGGGGAGCATAAAGACCATCCAGAAGGGGCTTCGAGAGTCTATGCTCTGCGAGTCCTGCGAAGCTTGCATCAACAAGTACGAACGGCGGTTCAAGACTTACTGGTACGACTCCCCAGGCCTGCCAGAGAAAATAGACCTGCGCTCCGAATGGGTTCGCATGGCCGGTGCCCATTATGACAGTACCAAGCTGTTCCATCTCTCGGTACTATGGCGTGCCGGCATGGCGGATTGCTGCAAGAACGTGTCGCTGGGGCCGTACAGCAAGAAGATCGGTGACATGCTCTTGGCCGGGGACCCCGGTTCTCCGCAATGCTTCCCAGTGGTCGGAGCGGTGCTCATCAATGAGGACGGCACTGTCAACCATCGCGTTATTACAATGCCTTTGCCTTTTCGACTTGGGCACTCGCGCGCCTACTACA
>DATKWG010000228.1:0-12520 GCA_035529675.1 Anaerolineae bacterium | reverse complement strand
GAGCGTCGCGAAGGCCGTCGCCCAAGAGGTTGAAACCGAGGACCGTCAACACGATGGCAAGCCCTGGAAAGAGCACGATATGCGGTGCGGTGAACATAGCGTAACGTCCCTGGCCCAGCATTGCGCCCCACTCGGGAGTCGGGGGCTGTGCGCCCAGGCCGAGAAAGCTCAGACCGGCAGCGTCGAGGATGGCGGTGCCGATGCCGAGCGTTCCTTGCACGATGAGAGGCGTCAGGCAATTGGGCATCACGTGACGCATGAGAATACGAACGGGGCTTGCGCCAAGCGAACGCGCGGCCAGCACATAGTCCTGCACCTTCACGCCCAGGACTGAAGCACGCGCAACGCGGGCATAGACGGGAATGGACACGATGCCTATGGCGTAGAGCATGTTGAGCAGGCCCGGCCCGACAATAGTGACGATGGCGATAGCCAACAGCAGCGCGGGGAAAGCCAGCATGATGTCCATGATGCGCATCACCAGGCTATCCACCCAGCCACCGAGATACCCAGACGTCGCCCCGATCCAGGTGCCCACAACAATGGCCATGGTCACCGACAAGACCCCCACTTGCAGCGACTTGCGTGCCCCAAAGATGACCCGACTCAGAATATCGCGCCCCAGGTCGTCCAGTCCCAGAGGATTCTGCGACGACGGAGGTTCGCGGCGGTCAACCAGGCTTTGCTCGATCGGGTCATAGGGAGCAAGAACCGGCGCGAGTATGGCCGTCAGAGCGAAAGCCCCCATGATAGCAAGACCCGCCAAAGCCAGCTTGTCACGCGAAAGCCTTCGCACCGCATCCAAGAACAAGCTGCTACGATAGGGTCTGGTCTGTCCCTGAGATCTTTGCCGCCTTGAGCGCGAGTCTTCCATCGCTTTCAACCTGGGTATGTCTTATTCATAGCGAATGCGCGGGTCAAGATAGGCGTAGGATACGTCAACGATCAAGTTCACCAGCACAAAGGTAGCCGCGATAACGATGATGCTGCCCTGGACGGCCGGATAGTCACGTGCCAGGATGCGGTTCACCACCAGCCGGCCAAGCCCGGGCCAAGAGAAGATGGTCTCCGTTAAGATGGCCCCGCCAAGCAGGAAGCCCAATTGGAGTCCAATGACAGTGACAATGGGCAGCAGTGCGTTCCTCAATGCATGGCCAGACAGGACCGCGCGCTCACGCAATCCCTTGGCTCTCGCCGTCCGGACATAGTCCTCGCCAAGCACATCCAGCAGGCTGGACCGTGTCATTCGGGCGATGATTGCCATGGGGATCGAACCGAGAGCCACGGAGGGCAAGATGAGATGCTTAATGACATCACCAAGGGCCTTCCAGTTGCCGGTCAGCAAAGCATCCAGCAGGTAAAAGCCCGACAGGAAATCCAGCAAACTCCTCACCGCACGACCCACACCTACTTCTGCTGGATTGGCTTCCAGTCCCCACACCTCGACTATGGGAAGGAGCTCGATGCCGACGGTGAGCCGCCCCGAGGGTGGCAGCCAGTGCAACTTGAACCCAAAGAGATAGGCCAGCATGAGTCCGAGCCAGAATATTGGTATGGAAACGCCGATCAGGGCAGCGAACATGCTCACAACATCAAAGATGGAATTGTGCTTGTAGGCTGCGATGATTCCTGCCGCAACACCGAACAACGTGGCAAAAGCCATGGCCCCCAGAGTGAGCTCAAGGGTGGCCGGGAAACGCTGGGCGATCTCTTCGGTGACCGGACGATTGGTCATGATCGACCGGCCAAGATCCAGCTTAACCAGATCGCGCATGTAGCGCAAGTATTGCACGGGAATGGGCTGGTCGAGCCCCATCCTCTCGCGAGACTCCGCCAACGCCTCCGCCGTAGCGTGCTCGCCCATCATCACCTGGGCAGGATCACCGGGGATCAATCGAAGCATGGCGAAAGTCACGACGGATACGCCCAGCAAAACAGGAATGAGCAGCAAAACACGGCGAATGATATATCGGGTCACGCTCTAGTCTCCCCGGGCAACACCACTCACACGAGAAGCATGGGAGAAGCGAATGCCCCGCCCATGCTTCGTTTCGCAACAAGGGAGCTACAGGGCAGTGAACTGCCCTGTAGCCTGAGGACTCGCTACCTACTCTGCGACTTCGCCCTTGAAGGCAAAGCCGAACCACAGCCAGTAGCTGAAATTGCCGGTATGACCCGCACGATGCGGATGGTTTTCGTCCCAGATGCGGTCAAAGTTGAACAGCACCGCGTCGGCGTTAAAGTCAGTCCCATCGTGGAACTTGACACCCTTACGCAGGTGGAAAGTCCACTCCAGGCCATCCTCCGAGACCTCCCAGCTCTCCGCCAGCGCCGGTTTGACCCGGGTTGTGCCGGGCTCAAAGGCCAGCAGACTGTCGTAGACTTGGGCGGCGATGTAGAAAGACTCGCCATCGGTCTCGTCCACCACATCCAGGCCCACCGAATCGCCGCTACGGGCGATGATGAAGGTGTCCTTGGTGTAGTTCACGACGTTCCAGTAGTCAAACAGCGGCGTTGCCTTGAAGCCTTCTAGCCCCTGCAGACTGGCGAAAACCGCGCCGTTGTGCACTACCGGAATGCCAGGCACGACACCGTGAATCAGGGCGTTGGCCTGATAGTATAGGCCCTCGCGGACCGCCGGGTCGATCTCAGTCCGGGCTGCCAACAGAGCCTGATAGACCGCTTGGTCGGGCGGACCCTCAGCCCACTGGCTATCACCTCCGCTGAAGAAGGTGAACAGGTAGTTGTCGGGATCTGGAAAGTCGGGATGCCAGCCCAGCATACACATGGCGTGCTCGCCCGCACTCGTCTTCTCCAGATAGGTCGCCCAATCGTAGGTCACGATCTCGGCGTCAATACCCACGGCCTTGAGATCAGCCTGCATGGCCTCAGCTACCTTGGGCGGGTCTGGGTAGTAGCCGCGAGACACAGGCATCACCCACATGTTGGTCTTGAACCCACTTGGATACCCCGCCTCCGCGAGAAGCTCCTTGGCTCGCTCCGGGCTATAGTCATAGTCCGAGAAGTCATCGTTGTAGCCCCACAGGGCGGGCGGCATAAAGTTCTTGGCCTTGATGCCCGTGCCGGGATACAGTGCCTCAACGATAGCGTCCTTGTTGATGGCGTGGCCGATGGCCTGGCGGACCCTGACATCCTTAAAGATCTTGACTCCCTCGGGGCTCACCCAGTCCTGGTTGAAGCACAGGTAGCCGATGGTGAGAGGCGCAACCTTGTAGGTGGCCAGGTTGGGGTCAGCGTCGGCGGTGGGGATATCATCGATGTTCAGGTTGTAGACAAAGTCCACCGTTGCCGCCCGAAGCTCCAGCAGTCGAGCCGTCGGCTCTATGATGACCCGATAGACCAACTCGCTGATCTTGGGCGCCTCGCCCCAGTAGTTCGGGTTGGCCTCAAGGGTGATCTTGTCGTCCGGGATCCACTCCTTGAAGATGTAGGCCCCCGTGCCCACCGGATGGTACATGTAGTCCTCGCCCCACTTCTTGATGGCCGTCGGGCTGCTTATGGAAAGCATCGGAGTGGCCAACTGGGACAAAAGCGGCGCGGGGTAGTCGTAGAAGGTGAACTTGACGGTGTAATCATCGATCTTGGCGATCGACTTGAGAATACCCTTGGGCTTGGCCCCCGCCGGAATGGTGTCGGCGATCACCGCCTTGGCCACGACCACGGCCGGTGCCCCTACTTCAGGAATGGCCAGCTTCCAACCGATCTCGATCAAGTTGGGGTTCTCGATGAAAGCGTAGCTCGAGTCAGTGGCGTTCTTGGTGTTGGTGAGCTCCACGATCTCGAGATAGCGGGCACCATCGCCCAGAAGCTTGGTCGCGATTCCGGCCAAGCTGTCTCCAGCCACGACGGTGTAGTCGTCGGGCGCGGCAAGAGACGCCGGCGTGGCCACCAGCACAGTTGTGGCCAGCAGAACGAGCACCAGTGCAGTGCGATAGAGTCTCACGGCCCTTTCCCCTTTCTTGGGCATGAACCCTCCTGGCTGGGATCTCAGCACTCGACCCAGGATGGTTCGGAAGCCAAAAGGAATCGACACAATGTCGCTCTGGACAGTGTCCCTCTGGCAACCTCCTTTCCCCGCTCCACGATGCAGTCAAGCTGATCATCTCTCTGGAAGGCGCTGAACAGCCTTGGCCAGTCCAGAGATCAAGATTGCGCCTGCACTAACCAGCGGGCCGGCATTGAGACGCTCGTCGCCATACAGGCAGTCCGTCCGTCTACGGAACAACGGGAACTGCCGAATAGCGATGCAAGTGTAACAGACAAACGGCGCCGCGTCAAGTGCATATCCGGGAGACCACCGAGAAACGACCATAGTCACAGGTGAAATCGAGCGTAGCGGGGCCGCACAATGGGGGTGGCCGTTTCTCGACGATCTCGGCAACATCCACTTGCTCCGATGCGCGCAGGTGATATAATGGGCGTAGGCCCCAGTTGCCGGTCTGCCCGACGAGAACTCGTCTCACGGCAGAGCGCCTGGCGAAGCCAAAGTGGTCGCGTTCCTGGCACGGTGCCTTGATCTGGTCGGCGAATTCAGGTTACCAGCGCGTCTTTGCCAAGGTAGGACGCTGGCTTCAGAAAAGGAGAGTCGGTCCGATGAGCCACGCTGCCCACCGTTCTGCGTTCCTGTGCCTTTTTTCTGCACTCGTCCTCGCCTCCCTTGTGCTGGGTTGCACCAAGGAACCCGTAGAGGCGCCAACGGCTCTGCTGAGCGACGAACCCACTCAGAAGGTCACCCCCACCACCGAGTTTCGGGTGGAGCTTCCGGTGACCTCCACTCCTACTCGAGTTGGGGAGGAGGGCACGCCACTGCCCACCGGCACGCCAGGCCCAGCCAATACTCCGCGCCCGACCAAGACCCCCTGGCCCACGCGTGCATCTACAGCGGCCCCCGTCGATGAGCCAGGCATGGTCTACATCCAGGGCGGCGAGTTCACCTTCGGCAGCGACGAGGGCAAAGAAGATGAGTCGCCGCGCCAAACTATCCATACAGATGCATTCAACA
Organism: Anaerolineae bacterium; assembly: GCA_035529675.1. Lineage (GTDB taxonomy): Bacteria > Chloroflexota > Anaerolineae > UBA1429 > UBA1429 > DATKWG01. The sequence continues at coordinate 7,497 of DATKWG010000228.1, read as the reverse complement.
TCGACATCCACCCGGTCACCTGTGCCGAGTACAAGGAGTTCATCGATGCTACGGGCCACCGACCGCCGCGTAACTGGAAAGACGGTCATATCCCGCCTGGCAGGGAGGATCACCCGGTCGTGTGGGTCTCCTGGCACGATGCGGTCGCCTACGCGGAATGGGCTGGCAAGCGTCTGCCCACTGAGATCGAGTGGGAGAAGGCTGCTCGCGGCACCGACGGCCGAGAGTATCCCTGGGGGAACGAGTTTGACAGCGGCAAGTGCAACTCAAAGGAAGCAAACCTGGGGGAGACCAGCCCGGTGGGTCAGTTCCCCGAAGGCGCCAGCCCATGCGGGACGTTGGATATGGCGGGCAACGTGTGGGAGTGGACCGCCGACTGGTATGATGCTTACCGCGGCAGTGTGTATGAGCTGGATCGTTTTGGCACCACGTACAAGGTGTTTCGAGGAGGTTCCTGGTTCGACGGAGCGGACGCCGTTCGCACGACGACACGCAACAGCGCCATGCCGGATTTCACCTTCAGTACCATCGGCTTCCGCTGTGCAAAGTAGGAGGTCTTTGGAGCCCTGCGCTGTCAAGCACGTCCTCGGGAGAGTATCGAAAAACATTGTGTGACCTCCCGTCGTTGTGACTCTGAGCGCAAGTGCCCCGAACTTCAGGGGTACAAGTGAAGAGTCTAAACCGCACAAAACGGAGATTCCTGACCCTCGCTGGGCCGCAGGTGCAGGCACAGTGACAAGGCTGGCTTCCGATGGCCTCTAATGCGCACAGTAGCCACGAAATCTATCCAGGAGTGGCCCAATGAACGTCAGAGTGTTCGGGACCCTGAGATCGGCAGTGGGGGACAGGAAAGAGATAAAGGTGTGCCTTGATGGGAGGAGCACTCTGCTCAAGGTGTTGGATCGACTTATCACGGCGTATCCCGGTTTGCAGGAAAAGGTCTTTGGCGACGGTGAAGAGTTGCAGGGCGGGGTAAACATCTTTGTCAATGGCCGCTCTGTCAGGTTCTTGGCTGGCCTGAACACCGTCTTGGAGGAGGGTGACGAGCTGGCCCTGTTTCCTCCTCTTGGGGGCGGCTGAGGGTGAGCAGAGGCACTCTGACATTGCCTGAAAAAGAGCGGTTGGCAGCCATTCTCTGGCCGCAAACCGCTCTGTCCTCCACGAGGGATGGCCCTCGAGTCACTCGATGATGCCCAGCTCCCTCAACTTCGGCTCTGGCACCACACCCTTATCCCAGCCCCGGAACTTGTAGTACTCCTCAAGCATCTGGTCCAGCTCACAGACCGACTCGGAAGCTGCACCAGTGCCCGGCTCCTCCAGAAAGCGCCGCGGCAGGCTGTCAGATCCCTCCCGGAAGCCGTTGAGGTTGTTGTAGTAGCGCTCCAGGTTGTAGATCCGTTCCCCGGTCTTCAGCAGGCCCGCTACGTCCAGGTCCACACCGGTCATGCCGGAGTAGAGGGCAGCGTATACATCGAGGGGGATGGCGAAGGTGCCGAACTTGCACACATCCACGCTGTCGGTGAAGCCGTACACGTTCTGGAAGATGGCCACCAGCTCGCCCTTGCCCTTCCACTCGAGCGGGTCGGCAACCTGCTCCGCGCCCAACACCCAGTTGACCACTTCGGCAGCCGGGGTGTAGCCACGCAGGTGGCAGGCGCCACGGTTAGAAGTGGCGAAGCCGATGCCCATGCCCTTCAGTCCGCGCGGATCGTAGGCCGCGATCGACTGGCCTTTGACGCTCATGGAGATCTCGGGAGCCCCCCACTTCGCAGCTGCCCGAGATGGCCCCTCCGCCAGCTCATCGCCGATCCCCTCGCGAAAGGCGATCTTCTGGATTAGCTCCATCATCGCGTCAGTGTCTCCCCAGGGGAGTCCATCCACAAGACCCCTCTCGGTAGCCTCCATGGTCATGGAGAGGGCATTGCCAGCCTCGATGGCATCCAGGCCAAAGTCATTGCAGCGGTCAATCATGGCCGCAACAGCATTGATGTCGCCGTTGTCACAGTTGGCGCCAAAGGCCCAGGCCGGCTCGTACTCTAGACTCTCCATGTGAAGCCCCGCGTACTTCCCCTGGGTGATCCTTACCTCTTTCTTGCAGGCCACAGGACACGCGTAGCAGGCAGGATGGCCAACCAGTATGGTGTCAGCTACCGTCTCCCCACCGATGGCATCTGCCTGAGCGAAATCGGAGCGCTGGGCATTGCGGGTTGGCAGGGCGCCGATCTCGTTGACCATGTTCATGAGGACGTTGGTGCCGTGCACGTGCAAGTCGCCCTCTCTCGGGTTGGTGGTGGGCACCTCTCGGATTTTGCGTAAAGCCGCTCTGTTAGCCTCTTGGAAGACCTCCGCGTCGGACGGCTGAGGCATGTTCGCCTCATCTCCTTTGATGACGATGCATTTCAGGTTCTTGGATCCGGCCACTGTGCCAGTACCGCCCCGGCCCGAGGCGCGGTTATCGGCGTTGAGCCAGGAGGCGAAGCGCACCAGCTTCTCCCCTGCCGGGCCAATGCTCATCACCGCTACATCCTCACCATGCTTCTCTCGCATGAGCTTGATCGTCTCGTGCACCCCCTTGCCCCACAGGTCCGAGGCGTCGTGCAGGGTGACGGTGCCATCCTCGACATAGGCGTACGTAGGTGTGGCGGCTTTGCCCTTGAACACCAACCCGTCGAACCCAGCCCACTTGAGCTTGGCTCCGGTCCAGCCGCCCATGTGGGAGTCGGTGCAGGTGCCAGTGAGGGGGGACTTGGTGACCACACAAAGACGACCGTTCATGTGTGCTCGCGTGCCAGTCAACGGGCCCACCATCACGCAGAGGATGTTGTCGGGCGACAGGGGCTCCACAGCCGGGCCATTGTCGAACAGGAACTTGACCCCCAGCCCTCGACCGCCAACGTACATGCGGGCGTCCTCTTCCTTGATGGGCTCATACTCGATCGTGCTCGTGCCGAGATCAATACGAGCGATCCTGTTAGCGTAGCCTCCCAGTGCCATGATACCACCTCCTTGAGGTGCAGAGAGAGCGTCAGCGCTCAAAAGTCATGATAGCCGAAGCAGGGGAATCTCTTTCAGGATACACCACCTCCTCCCAGGGCTTTCGCAGCCCTACGCGTTCTTGGAAGCCAGGCCGACCGCGCCTGGTCCCTGACCCAACAGTATGGCTGGAGACAGACAAGCGTGCCTCGATCTTGGGCACAGGCCATGCGCCTTTCTCACCCCCGAGCAACGGCCCACACGCGGATCAGTGGCGTCCCATGAGAGTCGCGTTTTCATGATGACGCCTCGCTCACGGGACCAAAGCGATCTTGCGCTCTCGTTGGCGGGATCAATCAGGGATGAAGCGTCAAAGTAGAGAGAACGACAGGGTGGCGCCCCAGCTTCCCTTGTAGTATAGAGACACTTTGCGGCTTGTCAATGATGGGCGCTGAGGGCATCGAAAAACGCCGATAAGATGGTCGTCACGCAGTAGGGGCGATTCGCGAATCGCTCATACACCACGGTTTATATCCGTCCTTTCTTTTCGTTTACACCGTGCTCGCCGGAGTATCCACGCAGCACGCCGCCGATTCGCATCCAGTCAGATTCGGAGCCGCTCTTTCGATGCTTTGGCACTCCCGGACTTGACGAACGTGACCGCATGACCTATACTAACGCCCGGTTTGGCCGAAGTGGCGGAATGGTATACGCGGTGGTCTCAAAAACCATTGGAGGTTGCTCCGTGTGGGTTCGAATCCCACCTTCGGCACAATAGCACTCTGGATGCCCTCTGTTGACAAGGTGAAAGAGGGCGGGGACTATCAGGCCTGGCGGCTGGAAGAAGGGGCTCGTCCCGGTTGGGGGTGTGGCCCTCCTTCTTTGCGTAGCATCTGCATGGCCGGAATGATCGAGCAACGACTGGCCGGTGCTGCGGGCTTTGGCCAGGTTCAACTATGGAAAGGAGTTTGGGGATGCCACTAGTAAGCAGTGAGGAGATGTTGCAGGCTGCCATGGAGGGCCGCTTTGCCGTTGGCGCGTTCAATGCCAATAACATGGAGCAGGTCCAGGGCATCGTGGAGGCGGCCACGGAGGAGAGGGCCCCAGTCATCCTGCAAGCCAGCCAGGGGGCCATCCGCTATGCCGGGCTGACCTGCGTGGTGGCGATGGTCAGGGCCGTCGCAGAGGGGGCCGATGTGCCGGTGGCGTTGCATCTCGATCACGGCACCGATTTCGACCAGAACATACGCTGTTTGCGTGCCGGGTTCACCTCATTGATGTACGATGGCTCCAAGACGCCCTACGAGGAGAACGTGGCCATCACCTCTCAGGTGGTGCACATAGCCCACGTCTGTGGCATCCCCGTGGAGGCCGAGCTGGGCCAGGTGCTCCAGTCAGCGGACAACGTCACTGAGGAGGAAGTGCTTGCGGCCATGACCGACCCCGAACAGGCGGCCGAGTTCGTGGCCCGCACCGGCTGTGACTCGCTGGCGGTGGCGGTGGGATCGGTGCACGCCATGGAGTCAGCTCAGGCCGAGCTAAACATCGAGCGGCTGAAGGTCATCCACGAAGCCATCAAGATCCCGCTGGTCCTCCACGGCTCGTCGGGGGTGAAGGAGGAGAGCGAGGTGGAGGCGATTCGGTACGGGATAGCCAAGATCAACGTGGCCACCATGCTCAACCAGGCCTTCACCCGAGGCATGAAGGAGGCGCTGGCCGCCATGCCCGACAACAGCGACCCGCGCAAGTTCCTGGCCGTGTCTCGCGAGGAGGTCAAGGAGGTGGTGCGCCACAAGATACGCCTCTTTGGCAGCAGCGGCAAGGTGACCGCCAGCGGCTACGTGAGGCCGTCCACCCAGCACCGTGCGGTGGCGATCGGGAGGCTGGAGGAATAGGGCGCCCTCGGTGGCAGAATAGCGGCCTCGATCATTTGATCGGGGCCGTTTTTTGGTGTGCCAGGCAGGTCGCATGGCAAGGGGACCATGCAAGTGCCTTGACGGTCCCAGGGACCTGGGCGTATACTCGCCACAGCCACGGCGTGCCGGAGGTTGCGGAAAAGGCAGCCCGAGGGGGCGAGCAGGCGGAATCCGGTTGAGATGCCGCCGGGGGGCAGAGGACGGAATCGGTGGAATCACGAGTTGGGCGGCCCAACGTAAAGAGGTCTGAGAACGACACACCCGAAGCTGCCCCTGCCAGGAAGACTCCAAAGTGAGTTGCGTTGGGTTCCCATGACGGAGGAGGGAGAAATGGCGGAAAGCAAGTCCCACAAGGCAACGGCGAATCGCATAGCAAAGAAGCATAGTGCAACATACAATCCAGACAAGGGGGCGGACATAAGAACTGATCAAATCGTTGTAGAAGTCGAGACGCCAGACAGCGTGTCTAGTGCGCCGCGACAGTTGCGGGGCTATCGGGGCCCCGTCTACATAGCAGGAACTAATCAGGAAGCGGTTGAGAAAGCATTAGAGGTTACACGAGGTACAACGATTGGTGTTATGGACAATCAAGGAGACATAGTCAAGAATTCTACAAGGAAGCCAAGGAAGTAATCTGTCCACCCGAGACCCGAGCGGCAAAGCTCTGTAGGACGCAGTTCAGCGGCTGAGCCATCTGAGATGAAGAGAACCGCCTCCCCGGTTCCGCTGTTCAGAGGGGGGAGCGAGTGTAGCCAGGGATCGACGGGAACCGAAGCCGAAGAAGGTGCAGCTCTACGAGCAGCGTGGGGAGATCTCACGATTCATCGATGCCGAGATAGACGAAGACGGCGATCTCATCGTGTCTGGTCAGGATGTGGGCAAGGCCCCCCGGGAGTTCTGGGGCGACGCGGACTATGACTTCTGGGTTCACGTGCGCAGCGAGCAGAGTCGTGAGGGCAGATCCCCAACGCGCCAGACAACTCACCCCGCCCGCAGGCAGGGCAAGCTCTCCTCTCAAGTTGGCGGCGGGGACGAGTGGCCTGCAATGAAACAAGACGAAGCAGGGCTCAGGGATTGCACGGGTTTCCCCCGTTTTGCAGGCGCCTTGGACCTCACGCGGAAGAGGGATGAACAACCGTGACCATTGTAGGGGTGAGTGGTAGCCCGATTCTAGATGGTAATACAGATAGGATAATCAAGGCGCTTCTTGAGCAGAGTGGCAAAGATCACATCTTCATAAACCTCAGTACTCTACGATACGATCCTTGCAGAGCCTGCGCTCACCTCTGTGCCAGCACCAGCATATGCCCGTTGGATGACGATCTGAAACCCTATTTTGAACCGATACGCGACGCAGAGGCCCTGGTCCTGGGCACTGCGATTCACGCAGGCTATATGACGGGCTGGATGTTCAGCTTTACCACGAGATTGTCCTGTTTCTCCCACGTCAAGCTTCCCCTAAGGGACAAGCCCGTCGTTCTGGTGGTGACAGGGTGCTTCCAGGAGAGCGAAAAGAGATCGGTCCCACAGTTCGCGAAGAATGTGACTGTGCAGAGCCGGGGAGCCAGGGTCATCGGTCACATATTCTATGCCTCGTCCATACCGCCCTGCTACAAGTGTGGCAAGGGCAACGTCTGCAAAGTCGGTGGTCTGTGGTATATGTTGGGCCACGACGAGGAGAAACTGAGGAGCTTTGAGTTGAGACGAGGCATGTTCAAGCGCTGGGAGGACTGTCCAAGAACCGTCACCGAGGTCGCGCGATATGCACAGATGCTCTCGGAACTGTAGACCCGAGAGCCACCACGGGGGAAGCAGAATCCACTGGAGCCCGAGCAAGGATGAGTGGGCGGCCATCGGCGGCTGACATGAGATGGGCCCCACTGACCGATTCCACAGTCGCTGGGGGCACACTGATGACGGCTGAAGGCGGACAACGACCGAAGGCAAAGACAGTCTCTCTCTATCAGCAGCGTGGGGAGACGTCACGGTTCATCGATGCCTCGATTAACGACGATGGCGATCTCGTCGTGTCTGGCCAGGATGTAGGCAAGGCCCCCCTTGAGTTCTGGGGCGATTCGGACTATGAGTTCTGGGTCTACGTGCCCAGCAAGTACAAAGACCACGTTCTCCTTGCGCTCCTGGAAGAGCTCTACGGGGGGAACGGGTCGGCGGTGAGCGATTTCCGCGAGTTCTTGAAGTCGCGGGGCATCCACTCCGAATTCGACACCTGGGTGTGAACCCGACCCGCACTCCGCGCGGGGGACATCGGCGGACTTGGACGGTGCTCCGCATGTAGCGCACCCCCGAACGGCCGCTTGCGTAGTGCTAAGGGCAAGGTCATTCGCGCCAATAGAAGATCTCCGAAGGAGGGAGCTGCCATGGGTTCCCCAGAGCAAAAACCCATCTACACCACGGGGGAGGACGATCCCACCTACCTGGACATCCAGGCCACGGTGGGAATCACCAAGCATATGGGCGGATACACAGCGACGGATGCACTCTATCGCCTCTGCCACCTCGGGGAGGCGCAGGAGGTGCTCGAGGTCGGCTGCGGGATCGGAGTCGGGCCGGCGTACATCGCCAAGCGATTCGGTTGCCAGGTGATGGC
>DATKWG010000227.1:0-5744 GCA_035529675.1 Anaerolineae bacterium | reverse complement strand
CGTGCTGCTTCAATACCTGGAGATCACCATATACAGAAGCACCGGCGTCCGCTTGGTGCCGGTGGGTGGGTTCGGCTGGGACAGCCACCTGGTGCTGCCGGTGCTGGTACTTGCGGCCCGTCCCATCGCCCAGGTAGCCCGGCTGAGCCATGTCACCATTGCCGACATTCTGAATGACGACTATGTGCGCACCGCGCGGGCCTGGGCAGGACAGGGGTAGTACCAAGGGATATGAGTAAGGAAAGATGACATGGAGCGGAAACAGCCCGAGAAGAAGAAGCGCGGTAGGCGGTACGCCCTCGTGGGGGGTGTGCTAGGGATACTGCTGTTGTTGCCCTGTGTCGGCTGTACTACGCCCTTGCCGACTCCCACGCCTGACACAGAAGCCACCGAGGCAGCCATGGCTCGGGCCCTTGAGGCTACCATGACAGCACTGGCACCCACTGTCACCAATACGCCACTCCCGACAGACACACTGACGCCAACCGATACTCCGGAGCCGTCGATGACTCCGCAGCCGACCCGGAGGGCGACGTTGACAGCTGTGCCCACAGCCACGCTCGTACCGACAGCCACGATGACCCCCACCTTGGCCGTGCAGATACCAGCGAATTGGGAACTCTATGAATATCCCACGGGCGAGTTCACTTTGTGGCATCCACCAGAATGGCCCATAAGATCCGAATACACGGTCGGTGTTGCCCTTGATCTGCCATCCTATGGAAACATACTCGTGGGACTGGTCAATGAGCCGTTACCTTTTGGAGTAGGCCAAGAAGACAGCGTCAGTTGGCTAGTACGGGAAGTTCTGGAAGGACGAAGAGGAGACCAGGTCAAAGTTCTATCGAAGGGGTCTTGGACACATCCAACAATCGCGGATTACGTCGAATATCAGATAACGAAGGTAGACTATAGTGGCTATGAAACCGTCTGGCACTACCTAACAACCAGAATGCCCGCCGATGAGGGATATTACTGGTATCTCAGTATGTGGCGCATTGGCACTTTGTCGGAGCATGAAATCAATCAGTGGTGCATCATGCTCGCCTCAATCCACCTCACCCCCAAACCAGGCGAACTTGAGTCACATTAATCAATGAAGAGTCTCCTATGGGGAGCAGCGCGGTGAGGGCGTGCGCCCCTTCCGACGCTGGCCCACTTGCCCAGTGACACAGCCGATAGCATCGACCCAGACAAGCTGGCCCAGGTTGGCCGCGTGGTCTCGCTGGCCCTGATGGTATTGGCCAACGATCCAGCCTACTAGCGATATGCCTGTCGTGACTTGGGCGTCGAGGGTTCGAGCCTTCGCCTGGGGCTGGCAGGAGTCCTTCGCGTCTATGCGAAGACGCCACGTGAGAGCTTGGAACCAATAAGGCGGTTGTGGCGGTGCCCGGTGGCAATGCCATGCCGGAGTGAGCACAGGCCAATGGCGATCTCTGCAAGGAGAAGACGACTCCAGTGACCACGCCTGCCGGCGAACCGAAACATCCTGCATCGTCTGTCGGTGGCTCGAACCGATGGCTGGCGGACGGCCAGATGGCCGTGGTTCTGTTCGCCCTGCTGGCCACTGCATATCTCTTGACCTTCAGCGGAGAGTTCAGCTCTATCGACGAGCTGGCGATGTACGCGTCCACTGAGAGCCTTGTACAGATCGGCCGGCTTGCCAGACCGCAGGTCACGTTCGCTCCCTTTCACAACCCCGTGGGTGCCATCGAGCCCGCCCAATCTCTCGCAGCGGCCCCATTGTATCTCCTGGCCCAACGTTTCGGGCGGGTCAACAACATCCACGCCGTACTGCTGCTGAACGTATTCGTGACCGCCCTCACGGGAGCGACGCTGTTTGTCATTCTTGGGCGCTTGGGCTATCGCCGAGTCACCGCCTCACTGGTCACCCTTGGGTACGGTCTGGCCACAACGGCCTGGCCCTATGCCCGCAGCCTGTTGCGCGAGCCCCTGGTGGCCCTGATGTGGGCCCTGGCCACGCTGGGCCTCATCATCTGGCGGCAAACCGGTCGCCGGCGGTGTTTGATCTGTTGTCTCGTTGCCTTGGGCTTGTCCATGCTGGTGAAGGTCAGCTCCCTGGTCGCCGTACCTGCCTTTCTTCTGGCCATCGCCTTGAGCACGCCACGGCCCCACCGCAAGAGAGCGTGGGCTATTGTCGGAGCGGCGGGCTTGCTCGCCCTGGGCATGGCCATGGGGATTCTCGTCTGGAGGCTTGGCTCCCTACCATCCATCGCCAGCTACACCATACGCTATCCACTCAAGCAGTCCATGCTGCGGGCCTACGGTCTGCTGTTCAGTCCGGCCAAGGGAGTCTTTTTCTACTCGCCCGTGTTGCTGGTGGCGATGCTGGGCTTGACCAGGCTATGGCGCCACGACCGGGTGATTGTCCTGCTGGCGGCCGGCGTGACCGCTGGCGTCCTCTACCTGTATGGCAACAACGACACGTGGTATGGGGGGCTGGCCTGGGGACCGCGCTTCATGGTGCCGCTGCTGCCACTGCTGGCTATTCCCCTGGCCGAGGTTCTGGGGGACCGTCGTCTGGTTGTGCGCATCCCGACCATGGCGGGGATCGTTATCGGCATGATGCTGCAAGTCCCTGCTGTCACGGCCTCTTGGGGACGTGCCGTGCAGCAGTTGCCGCTGCCTCTGGACCCCGACCTGCCCTGGTACGATCTGCGGCTGTGGCGCAGCTCGCCGGCGCTCTTCCAGGTCTTTCATTGGCGCGCCGAGTGGCTAAACCTGCTATGGTGGCACTCCCTGTCGGATGGGAGCCTCGCTAGAGACCTGAAGTTAGCGGGGGCTCTGGGGGCTGCCCTGGCCGCTGTGCTGGTCATCTTGAGCTGGTCGCTGTTCGCCCGTTCCATTGGCCGAAGGGCTCTGGTTCTCTCCGTCACAGTCGCGGCCTTGCTTGTCGTCATGGGCAGCGCAGTGTTGCTGTGGCGTGGCTACAATATGACCCGCGACTATCCCGGGCTGTCGCTCGCAGAAGCGCGCGAGATCGCTGCGATCGTCTCGGCCAGGGATGGCCCTTTGCCTATCAACCTGGTGAGCGTCTCCAACGAGTTCCACATCTACTTCTGGCTGGGGCTGCTCAAGGGGCGATTCGTGCACCACTGGCTCTCACCCGGACAGACCGAGGGGTTCGAGCCGCTGTTAGAGACTCTCCTGCCGGCGCGCGACCTATGGCTGGTGGTGGATCGCGTGCATCTTCAGCCGGATCACTCTGGCCGCGACGCGGAGCATTGGTTCAACGGCCACGCCTACCAAGCCAGCGGTAAATGGGTTGGCGGCTTTGAGGTGTTCAGATACGTACTGCCACAAGGGGACCTACCCACTCGCCCGGTCGATTGCACCTGGGCCGACCAGATCGCTCTGCGCTCGATGGGCCAGAGCGCCGATCAAGTGCGCCCAGGCGACGATCTCCTCTTCGAGTTCGCGTTAGAGCCGATTGGGGAGATTCGCGAGGACTATGTGTTCTTCGTCCATCTATTCGCCGACGATGGGCGCAAGGTCCTGGGACGTGACGGACAACCCCAGTATGGAGGCGCGCCCACGTCGCACTGGCAGCGTGGCGAGCGGATAGTCGATAGGCGGGCCCTGGCCATCCCGGCAGACGCGACGCCCGGCGAGTATACCATCGTGGCTGGCTTCGTCAGGCCCGATGGCGAGCGCCTGCCCGCGCGCTTTGGGCGTGGGGAGGTGGGCGACCACGTGGAGCTGGGGAGGGTGAGGGTGACGAAGTGAACAAATGGTTGCTCGCTCAGAGAGCGCCTGGTACAGCCGCAGGACAGCGCCAGAAGGGATCCTGCCTGCAGTGCACCTTCTCTGTTCCGGTAGCGTACCCGGGGGCCGGACGAGCCGCTCGCCCCTCGGCGGCTCAACACCCCTCAGGCTTTCTGATCGTGCCGCGGGCGTCTTGGAGGGTCGGGGGGAATGGCCACCCTCTGTTATCCGCGCATTGCGTCCCGTCTTGCCCCAGCGGACCACACCAACCAGCTTCTACGAACGACTGCCCTCAGGAGCAAACTCATGAGACCATGGCGACCTCTCAGACCCTTCAGACGTTTCCGGCCCTTTCGACCGTTCCGACCCCTCCGGCCATTCTGGCCCAGACCGTTTCGCCCCCGTCGCCTGGGCTGCCTGGGCGGGCGGCTCCTTTTCCTGCTGGTGGTGATGCTCCTCATCCTGGTGATATTCGCGCTGCTGCGCTGTGGCAGGTGGGTGTAGTCAAGACCCAACGCACCAGGCGGACACACTCGGTTGCGGGCACGACTGTGCGCCGTGGCGATGCTACGCAAAGCGCGGGAGGGGAACAAGACCCCTCCCGCTGCTCGCAGTCGGCTCTCCGAGATGGGTCAGCGGCACGTCACAAAACGCGGACAGTCTTGAGAACCGTCAGGATGCCCAGCGCCAGAGTGAGCACGCCGATGATCACCTTCAGATACTTCGTCTGCATCTTCTTTACTATCAGCGCAGCCACCGGCGTCGAGAGCGCCACGCCAATGGCCAACGTCAGGGCAAGAAGCCAGTCGATTTGCTTGCCAGCCCAGACATAGGCTATTAGACTAGAGATGCAGGCCACTCCTTCCGCCAGCATGGTAATGCCAATAGCGGCCCGCACATCCACTCCGGTCAAGATCTGGCCCGCCGTGACAACAGGGCCGTATCCGCCACCGCTCAGTCCTTTGTTGAAGGAGGCGATGGAGCCGAGGAAAAGGAGCCTGAGCCACGAGAAGTCGCGCTGCTTCTCGCGGGTGATAAGCACAACGACGCCTATGATGAGGACGAGCAGTCCGATGTACAGGTTGAGGGCAAACTCGGATAACTTGAGTGCGAACAGTACTGCGGCCACCGATCCCACCAGACTGAAGGCCGCAAGCATCGCGCCGGTTTGGAAGTCGCGGCTTCCGATGGACAAGTCAACGTTCTTGGATTGATGGTGGAAGAAAGCGGCCAGGAAATCTCCCACGAGTTGCGACGCAATGACCGCTGGAACGACCTGCAGAGCATCGTAACCAAGCAACAGGAGCGCCGGTGTCAGGATAGTCCCGTAACCCATTCCGAACGAGGCGTCAACCACCTCAAGCGCAAACGCGATGACGACCAGGGTAAGGTAACTAGGCTCACTCATCGAGTACCTCCTTCATTGAGCCTGTGTTGACCACCGGGCGTGGCGATAGTCAGAGCGACGGCCTCTTTATTTGGCGACTTGCCACCGTGCCAGAGTGTAGTCGCCTTTCTCATTTGTGCAAAATGTCACAAAGCGACTCGCCTGCACCGTTTCCCCGCGGCGCCGGCGAGTTCGCGTTGATTCCCCACGATCCAAACCCCGTGAAGGGTGACCACCCGGGGTCCAGCCCCTTCCCACCCTTGGGTGCACTCAGTGGGCAGAACGCGGTCGGCGGGGTCTGACCACTCAGGCACCGGTTGGGTCGAGTGCGTCCTATGCCGTCGGCTCAGCCCGGAACTCCAGACCTCCCGTCTTGTGGGCGCTAATGTAGTCCCAGTCCAGTTCCACGCCCAGGCCCGGGCCCTCTGGCGCGTACACGCACCCCTTCTCATCCACCACATCCAGCCCGTCGCTGTAGTTCAGGTACACAGCCAGGAAGGTACCCGCGCACTTGGGATGGACCAGGCCCATCTCATAGTAGTTGGTGTTGCGGATCGAGGTCATGCAGTGGCGCTGGGCGGGCCCTGGCCCGTGGAACTCGATGTCCAGCCCCAGACCCTCGGCCGCGTGC
>DATKWG010000226.1:0-2233 GCA_035529675.1 Anaerolineae bacterium | reverse complement strand
ATCGTAGGGGCCGGTCCAAAGGCCATAGACCATCGCGCCCATGACGTCGAAATGCCCCTTGACGCCTGCCTCGTACATCTTTTGCAGGTACAGCAGATCGCTCAGGTTGCGAGGGCCAAACTCTGGCGGAGTCTCCTCCGTGGTCTGCGCCAGGCCAGCGCAAAGGATGACACAAGCGGGATCGGCCTCCTTGGCACGGCGATAGGCGATCTTGAGCAGCTCGACATATCCGGCAGGGTCAGCCGGTTGGTCTCCCCACTCGGGAAAGATATTCGGTTCGTTCCAAATCTGGTAGTAGCGAATGCGGCCACGGTAGCGGCTCACCACAGCGTAGACAAAGTCGCCATAGTCCTCGTAGTTGTCTGGCGGGGCCAGCGACCACCCCTGGGCATTGCCCATGCTGCGCGACCACGCCGGAGGGTTGTCCAGCCGAGCGATGATCTCCAGGCCATGCTTCTCGGCCAGTTGGACGATGGCATCGTACTTGGCCCAGGCGCTTCTGTTCCACTTGTGATCCCAGTAATCGCCCTTGCCAGCGATCTCGATATCCTCCCAGGGAAACTGCTGGCGAATCCAGCAGAATCCGGCCTGAGCGATCATCCGGAGGGAACGATCGACCTTCGAGACCTCGGCCTCCTGCTCCAAGAAGGTGTTGACCCCATAGGGGCAAAGGCCGGCGTGAGCGATCGGGACGAAGGGGGCGGTCCTTGGCCGTGGGCGGGTGAGGCGGAGGTAGAGGAGAGCAAAGGTGCCCTTGATCTGTTCGCTCAGGTCCTCTTCGCCGGTCCAGTGGGAAAGGGTGCGCCGGATGGCATCCTGGCGCAGACCTAGAACCACGAAGGCCAGCGCCAGCAACAAACCCGCTATCCGAGCGAGACGTCTCCATCGTGGCGGCATCGCTGGCCTGCTCCTCGATTCCAAAGTCTTACACCACCGAACTTCTTATCGACAAGTGGTGTATAATTCAGTGAAGGGAAAACCCCGCGAGAGAGAGTATATGGATTTGATACGTCGTAGCCAAGCCGGTGATCAAGAGGCTTGGGCCGGTCTCTTTGAGCGGTACAAGAACCTGGTCTTCAAGACCGCCTACCTGATGCTGGGCAGCGCCAGTGAAGCCGAAGATGCACTTCAGGAGGTCTTTATCCGGGTGTACAGGTCATTGTCCGCTTTTGAGCCGTCGAAGGGATCCTTCGCCACCTGGCTGCATCGCATCACGGTGAATCATTGTCTGAACCAGCGACGTAGGCGGCGCTTCCTGGTGGTCGCGCTGGATGAGGCCTCTCCCGCATCGTTGAGCGGCCATTATCCATCGCCCGAGGGTCGGATGGGAGAGAAGGCAGCAGTCCAGCAGGCGTTGAGCCGCCTGAGCGACAAACAGCGCGGGGTGGTGATCCTGCGTTACTACTGGGAGATGTCCTACGCCGAGATTGCCCGAGTCCTGGACATCCCGCTGGGCACGGTCAAGTCACGGCTGAACCTGGCTCTCAAGACTCTGCACAAAGAACTGGAAGCGCTGACTGAGAACAGTTCAGGCCCTCTCTCCCAAAGGGAGACTGCAAGATGAAATGTCGGCAAGTGAGCGAATTGCTCGTCGCCTATCTGGATGGCGAGGTCACCCCCTCCGAACGGACACTGATCGAGGCGCATCTGGCCGGATGTGACCTCTGTGGGCGGGAGCTGGCTGGGCTATCGGCGACGCAAAGCGGTGTCAGTCGGTTCCTTAGGGTCCGGGCTGCCCAGGCAGCCCCCTCGCCTCAGGCCTGGAGCCGCCTGCAGGCGAGGCTGGCGAGGGACGCGCGGCCCTCGTCGTCGTGGCTCCCCACGTGGCTTCAACGTCTGGCGTCGGGCGTTGGGCGCATCAATCACGCTTTTGAGGGAGGTTTCTCAATGAAGAGAGGATTCGCTTTGGCCGCCATCGCGGCCCTGATCGTCGGCATCAGCATGGTGTCGTTCGTTCCATCGGTGAGGGCCCAGGTGGGGCAGATCCTTAATACCTGGTTCCGGTTCAAGACCCCTGGTGGGTATGGTGAGGTGGCCATATCAGGGACAGCGGACTTTTGTCCGTTGCATCCAACCTATCTGCCCGCCGACTTCCAGACCGCAGCTTTTGTGAGCACCAGCACCGGCGGACGCGCGTCCATGGAGCTGATGTATCACAGCGAGGATCAGTTCCTCACCATCAGCCAGAGCAAGATCCAGGATGATGAGGCCCTACCAGGCGGTCAAGAGGTGA
>DATKWG010000225.1:0-11069 GCA_035529675.1 Anaerolineae bacterium | reverse complement strand
ATCTCGCACTACTCGATGAGGGCGGGTTCGGGCACGGTACGTATCACCAAGGACCTGGACAACACCATCACCGGACGGCATGTCCTCTTTGTGGAGGACGTGATTGACACGGGCCTGACCCTCAGCTATCTGCTCCGCACCTTGCGCACCAGGCGGCCAGCCAGCTTGCAGGTGTGTGTCCTTTTCGATCGGCCCTACCGGCGCCTCATGGATATCCCCCTCGCCTATCGCGGCTTTGAGCTGCCAGATAGCTTCGTCGTTGGCTATGGTCTCGACGCCGATGGCTTCTACCGGAACCTGCCCTTCGTGGGCGTGCTCAAGTCGGCCATTCACGAGCGCTGATCTTGGCGTTGCGCGCTTGTCCTTTGACCCGAGATTCCCCGCCGAGCGCGTCTATGGTTCCGCCTGGATCAGGACGACCACTGACTCTGGACCGGCGGAGTAGGTGCTCCCATCCACCAGTACTGCTTCTTCTTCCTCGACCAGATCGTCCGGCGAATCAAGACTCGTGTCCACCACTCGCTTCCAGTGCACGTCGGGAGGCAACTCGAAATCGAGAGCCGCCCAATAGGCATTGGCGATCACATATACGCTCGCCTCTCCGGCCAAGCCGTGAAACTGGATCGCCAGACTGTGGGAATGATAGCTCCAGTCGGGTTCGTGCAAGCGCACCCCGTGGAAGGTGACCCTATCTTGCAGGGCCTGCTCATACTGTCTGCCCGCGAGAGCCGGATCCACCCTCAGTGCGGGGTGTCTCTTCCGCAGACGAATCATGCCACACACAAAGCGGTGGATGTCTGCGTTCTCCTTCGAGAGCCGCCAGTCGAACCAACTTGTTTCATTATCCTGACAATAGGCGTTGTTGTTGCCCTGCTGGGTGCGGGCCATCTCGTCGCCCGCCAAGAGCATGGGCGTCCCTCTGGCGGTCATCAACAACGCGATCAGGTTCTTCATCTGGCGGCGGCGCAGGCGGAGCACCTGAACATCGCTAGTGGGTCCTTCGACACCGCAGTTCCAGCTCAGGTTGTCGTCAGTCCCATCCCTGTTGTCCTGACCGTTGGCCTCGTTGTGCTTGGAATCGAACGATACCAGATCGGCGAGGGTGAACCCGTCGTGACAGGTGACGTAATTGATGCTCTGGTGTGCCACATAGCGCGGCTTGCTGCGGAACACATCAAAGCTCCCGGTCATGCGCCATGCCAGATTCCGGACGGCGCCGAGGTCTCGCCTGACGAAGCGGCGGACGTCGTCGCGAAAGCGACCGTTCCATTCGGCCCAGCGATCGCCGGTAAAGGCCCCCTGCTGATACAGTCCGGCAGCGTCCCAGGCCTCGGCGATAAGCTTGGTTCCCGAGAGAGCCGGGTCCGACTCGATCTCCCACAGGATGGGAGAATCCTTGATCGGCTCTCCCTGCTCGTTGCGCGAGAGCACTGAGGCCAGATCGAAACGGAAGCCATCCACGTGAAGCTCTTGAACCCAGTATCGCGTGCAATCTCTTATCAGCCTTCGAACGATGGAATGGTTGCAGTTCAGAGTGTTCCCGGTTCCAGAGTAGTTGCGGTACAGGCGGCGATCAGCCTCCAGCATGTAGTACGCTTGGTTCTCCAGTCCCCGGAAGCATATCGTGGGGCCGTTCTCATCCGACTCTCCCGTGTGGTTGAATACCACGTCGATGATGACCTCCAACCCGGCGCGATGCAAGGCTTTGACCATGTCGCGGAACTCGTCTACAACCCGTCGGGCGTCGGTGCTTTTGGCGTAGCCCAGGTGAGGGGCAAAGTATGCCAGAGGCGCATAGCCCCAGTAGTTCTTGAGGGCCTGGGCGGTGAGCGGACCGGCCCGCTCCACTTCCTGCTCGTCGAACTGGTGGACGGGGAGCAGCTCAACGGCGGTGATCCCCAGGGAGCGCAGGTAGGGGATCTTTTCCACGACAGCAGAATAGGTGCCTCGGTTCGACACTTCCGACGATGGATGGGCGGTCAGGCCGCGCACGTGCATCTCGTAGATGATGGTCTCGTTCATGGGACGTCGCAGGGGTTCGTCGCCCTCCCAGTCGTAGCCGCGCGTGTCCACGACCACCGATTTCAGTCCACTGAGCACGTTGTCGTCGAACCCCTTTGCCTCGGCTCGAGACCAGTTGTCACCATAGGCTACAGCGCGGGCGTAGGGGTCTAGCAGGAGCTTGTCGCCGACAAAGCGCAGTCCCTCCTCTGGGCAATACGGCCCCGACACGCGGTAACCGTAGAGCTGGCCATCGCCAATGCCTCGCACAAACACGTGCCAGTAGTAGTAGGTCTTGTTCTTGTGGGGATCGAGCTTGATGATGCGCGTTGGACGTTCTTGCTCGTGGTGATCGAACAGCAGCAGTTCAACCGAGGCAGCGTTTGCGGAAAAGAGGCTGAAATTCACCCCATCGCGTCGCTTGGTAGCGCCAAGGGGATATGGCCTGCCCGGCAGTACCTGGATGTCGGACGGATGGCTTGCACAGCGGTCATCCATGGCGGGTTCCTCCTGAGGGTATCAGGACCAGTATACCGTGACCGGGCCAAACGGGGCAAGAGTGGTTGTGTGCTTGCTCCTCTTTCTGCTACCATGTGCGGCGCGGGGGGGCGTGCCACGCCGCTTCCCACTGGCCCAATAGGCATTCGTCATCTCCCGGTCTTCTCTGGTCCTTGAGCAGACCTCGGGCTGCAGAATCCATACTGATGGTTCCGTCTGACATCGACCCAAAGCGGCGAACCTGTCCAAGTCAGAATGGTGACGATCGATCGGCGACCCCGTATCTCCTGACCGGTTTCAACGTCATATAGAGCAGGGGCACGATTGGATACCGACAGAGATCTCCTGAAGAGAGTTCGAACCCTGGAGCGTCAGGCTCTGACCGAAGTCTATGATGACTTCAGTCCAGGCCTCTATCGGTATGCCCTGCGGCTGCTGGGCCACCCTGACTTGGCGGAAGAGTGCGTGGCCGAGACGTTTGCCCGGTTCCTGCGGGCCGTCCACCGAGGCGGCGGGCCGCGCCAGCATCTGCGAGCCTACCTATACAGGATGGCACACAACTGGGTCACTGACGCCTTCCGGCGCCAACCCCTGTTGCCTCTGCCGAAGCAACCGGTGGGCCACGATCTTGCCTCCCCTGGTCCGGATGAGGCGCTGCATCGGCAACTGGAGTGCGAACGGGTGCGCGCTGCGCTAAGCCGGTTGACCCCACAACAGCGCCAGGTGATCACGCTCAAGTTCTTGGAAGGCTGGGAGAACAGGGAGGTGGCTCTGGCTCTGAGGAAACCCGTAGGGGCGGTCAAATCCCTGCAGCATCGGGCGCTGAGAGCCTTGCGGCGCGCCTTGACCGCTGAGAAAGAAGCAGAATCATGAGCGTTCTCAAAGACCAGATGAACGAAGACGTGCTGGAACAACTAGAGTCATTGCGCTGGATGCCCATGCGCGATTCAACTACGCAAGCTCGCGGCAGGGCAAGACTTCTCGCCCTGGCGGAATCTTTGCGTCAAGGCGTATCTCCGAGCCCGGTGCGGCGTCTACTAGGGTGGTTAGAGTCTGTGACGATTCAAGCAAAGGAGAGACACCCCATGTTAACCACCCTTACCACGATACTTCTGGCGTTAGCCCTAAGCTTTGGAGGCGCTGGAGCCACGGCCTATGCCGCCCAGGCCGCTCTACCGGGGGATGTGCTGTATCCGGTGAAGATCGGCCTCGAAGATGCACAGGTGGCCCTCTCGTCGAACGAAGCGGCCCATGCTCAACTGCGCGTCAAGTTCACTGAGACGCGAATGAAGGAGATGGTCGCTCTGATCGCTGAGAACCGCTATGAGGATGTCTATGCTGCTGCAGATCGCCTTGAGAGCGACGCACACCAAGTTACTGAGGAGTTCGGCGCTGTCGCCCAGGTCGATCCCGAGTATGCGAGATCCCTTGCCCAGTCCTTGGATACCGGGTTCGCCCGGCATGCCCAAGTTCTGACCCAACTCATGGTCGCGTTTCCCGACGAGGCCCGGCCGGCGATTTCACGAGCCTTGCAGGTATGTGAGGCCAGCCGCGAACGGCTAAGAATCCGTCAACAGTGGCGCACAGAGCAACCGGACGACGGGCCGCTGGGCCCGCCCGACGGCGTGCCCCCCGGTCCTCCAGACGACGGACCGCCAGGCCCACCCGACGCTGTACCCCCTGGCCCGCCGACCGATGTGCCCCCAGGTCCTCCAGACGACGGCCCGCCGCCAGGCCCACCCGACGCTGTACCCCCTGGCCCGCCGGCCCATGTGCCCCCGGGTCCTCCCGACGAGGTGCCGCAGGGTCCCCAGGACGGTGTGCCCCCTGGGACACCAGATGAAGCGCCCCAAGGCCCAGGCGACGATGCGCTCCAGAATCCGCCGTCGGAGGCGCAACAAGGAAGCGCGGGCCGGAATCGATAGTAAGGCCGACCACAGAGACCGAGCGCCTTGCCCTGCGGCAAGGCGCTTGTTGCTTTGGACTCAGGTCTGCAGGAAGTCGATGGCTACTGCCAGCCCATGGGAAGTCTCAAAACGCGCCTTGTTGGAACGTAACGTTCTCCCACCCCACCACTGATACTTGATGCAGTGCGGCCCGCATGTGAGTGTGACGGCCAAACCATCCGCAAGTGCAGTTGTCGCAGGCGCATCCCGAAAGGGCAGCACAAAAGGGCCTGGACTCTAGCTACAGCCGGCCCGGCCCAAATATGGCGGGAGTGGATGGGAGTCGAACCCACCAGGGCCGTCTCTGCGACACCCCCCAACGGTTTTGAAGACCGCGGAGCCCACCGGAACTCAGCCACCCCCACCGATTCGCCGATAGCATACCAGTGCTTGTCGGTGAAGTCAACTCCACCTTCTCGGTGAGCATCGAAAAACCATCGTTCTCACAGGTGAGCCCTAGCGCAGCGAAGGCGAAGAATCCCTGTCTTGTGCGGTTGAGACTCTTTGCTTGTACCCCGTACTTCTGGGGCACTTGTACCCCGTGCTTCTGGGGCACTTGTACCCCGTGCTTCTGGGGCACTTGTACCCCTGAAGTTCGGGGCCCTTACTCAGAGTGACAGTCACGGGAATCTCCGCTGCGTTTTTCGACGCTCTCCGTGCATGTTGACAACCATCTTCCAGGCGGCTTACAATAGCTGTGCGCCAGGGCGACATTGTACGGCGGGGGGGTGTGCGGGTCAGATGAAAGTCCTGATAACTGGTGGGGCAGGGTTCCTCGGCTCGGCCCTGGCCAATCGACTGTTGGCGGAAGGCAACCATGTGAGGGTACTTGATGACCTCAGCGCCGGAGAGCGAGAACGGCTCGATCCTCGGGTGGCTTTCTCCGGAGGCGACATACGCGACGTGCCCAAGCTATGGACTCTGCTACGGGGCGTCGATTGTGTCTATCATCTGGCAGCACGAGTCAGCGTGCCCGAATCGATCCTCTATCCTGTAGACTATAACGCGGTCAACGTAGGTGGAACGGTGAGCCTCTTGACCGCCACACGCGATGCCCAGGTGAAGCGGCTAGTATTTGCCTCGTCCGGAGCCGTATACGGTGAGCAAGAGCAACAGCCGGTTCGGGAAGATGCGATCCTCCACCCAGCCACCCCATACGCGGTGAGCAAAACGGCCTCAGAGCAGTATGTGTTGGCGATCGGCGAGCTCTGGGGCATAGAGACGGTCATCCTTCGCATCTTCAACGCCTACGGTCCTGGGCAGCCGCTCCCCCCTTCACATGCCCCGGTCGTCCCCCGCTTCTTGAACCAGGTCGTTTCGGGCGGGTCGATCGTCCTTCTGGGCGATGGAAGCCAAACTCGCGACTTTGTCTACATTGATGACGTTGTTGAGGCCCTGGTGCGCGCCGGCCAGGCGCGAGGTATCAACAGCTCGATTCTCAACATCGGCAGCGGGATCGAGGTTAGCATCACTGACCTGGCCAACACCATCATGCAAGTGACGGGGAACCGGGTTGACTGTCTGTACCGTGGCGAAGGGGAGGCGGGCGTTTCGCGGCTGGTGGCTGACCTCACTCTATCCCGAGAGAAACTCGGCTACCAGCCCAAGACCACTCTGACTGAGGGACTGCGCCTGACCATCATGCGTGACCCTCGCTTCTCCGCGACCTAGATTCTCCTGCTGGCCCAGGTCTGCGCGCGTCAGTCCCCGCCGCGCAAGATACCTCATCGCGCAGATTCCTGGGAGACCATCGTGGCCTCTCAACTGCTGGCGGTCGTGGCCTGGTTCAGAGATCTTGCAGCTGGGGCGCCCCTTCGATGAGCACCTTGCCGGCCACAGCCTCATCTATTGAGTGGACCGTGCCACCCACGTCCTCTATCAGGCTCAGGATAGGGGCGTATTCGAGGTCGGCGCCCTCGACGGTGATCTTGGCATTCTCGACCATGCGGTCCACCTCATAGATGCTGATATTCACACCATCCACTCCAGGCAGCTCGGCCAATCTCTGCGCTACCTCGATGATAGATGGCTCGTGGGGCTTGAGCACGTCAAGAACTACACGACGAATCTTGGCCGCCATAACGCATCTCCTCCTCGCAGGCTAAAGGCTGAGCATTCCCCAAGCTCTGCCCCGCGTCTCCCTGGTCCGTATCTCGCAATCTCTCTTTCTGGCCTGTATCGCTGGGCGCCCGCCTGCTGGGGAAGGCCACTGTGCGAGCAAAAATCAAGAACCCGGTGTGACCCACCATCTGATCTTGCGGCCGCAACCTGGACGGGACCGGCTTGTACTTCCGCAAGAGCATCTCCAGCACCTCGATAGAGTAGAAGGGATGTTGTGCCATTTCAGCGAGCAGGCTGGACACCTGATTGGTGGTTGGCACCAGAGCGCCAAAGAAACCGCCGTCGCATAGGGCGGCGCACACCTGACTCAAGTACTCCCATGGTTCGCGCACATCGAGGAATAGGGCATCGACATCCACCTGGGTAAAGCCTTGGGCGATGTCGCGATGGACAAGCCTGACCCGGTCGAGAAGACCAGCCGCCTCCAGATTGTGCCGAGCCAGATCGAGCATGTTCTTTCGCACGTCATAGGAATAGACCACCCCATCAGGCCCCACTGCGTGAGCCAAGGCGATACTCAGAGCCCCGCTTCCTGTCCCGGCCTCGATGATGCGCTTCCCGGCGCCGACGTCCAGCTTCAGCAAGATGAGTCCGATATCCTTGGGATAGATGATCTGAGACGCGCGCTTCACTTTCATCAGGACATCGTGAATCGATGGCTGAAGCACGACGAAAGGCTGCTTGAGGTGAGAGAGGACTTCTCGGCCGAGGGGCTTGGCGATCAGCTCGTCGTGATCTATGATGCCTCGGTGCGTATGAAAACGGGTCCCTGCGCGCAGACGAACCAGATAGCGTTTCGCATCTGGCCCAATTAGGAGCACGAGATCGTTTTCGTGTGCAACCTTCAACGGCACCCTCAATCTGGGGTTCTGCTATCCTATTATAAGCCGCCGCTGCAGACTGGGCAAATGCGTCTAGTGCTTGGGCCACACGTTGACCCGCTGAGCCCTCCTCCTATGTGCCCGCCCCAGCCGCCCGGTAGGCAGCCAGCGCCTTCCTCGCCAGCACCGGCCAGGAGTATCGCTGAGAGATCCGCAGGGCCGCAGCCGAGGTGAGCGCCCGGCGCCTGGCCTTATCGCGGAGCAAATACACAACTTGCGCGGCCATTGCGTCCACATCGCCGCTGGGCACCAGCAGCCCGGTCTCCTCGTGAGCGATGTACTCCGCGTTCTGACCCACTGCGTCGGCCACCACGGCCACCCCGGCCCCCAGCAGATCGACCAGCTTGACCGCACATTTGGCCCGGTTGACCAGCGTGTCATCGAACGGGTAGATTGCCACGTCGGCCGCCGCAAAGAAGTCGGCCAGTTCTTCCTGTGGCACCCATCCCGCCCTGGCCACATTGTTACCCAGGCCAGCCTTGGCCACAGCCCGGTCGAAGCGGGCACCATCTTTGGGGAAGAGGGCCTCTCCCACCACCAACAATCGAGCATCTGGCACCTCAGACAAGACCTGGCAAAAGACTGCGACCACCCGCTCAGGATCATACTCGAAAAAGCGGGTATACAGCAGCACGACCGGGGCCTGGCCAAGGGCCAGGCGATCCCTCACCTTCGAGCCGTCCCCTGGGCTGTGGTTCCCGCCGCCGTTGGGCAGATAATGCACCTTCGTGGGGCTCACACCCAGACTCCACACCAGGCTTTGCAGAGTTCGGCTGGCCACGGTGATCGCATCGCTGTGGCCCAGCCCCCATCGCTCCTGCCAGGCAAAGAGTTTGCGGAGTCCGTGAGGATAGGATTGCAGATCGTTCCAGCCGCCGGGCCCCTCCCAGTCATCGGCATCGACGACCAGGCGCGCTTTGGTCATGTGCAGCCCACGCATACGCCACAGGAGCCAGGCCGCAAAACCAGCATAGGCCTTCGGCTTGAAGCAGTGCACGACATCTGGTTCCCACGCCAATGCACACCTGACCAGCCTGAGAGTCACGCCCAGATGCTGGAGTGGACTCAGCCCAGGCCCAAGAGCCACGTACTCGAGGGCAACTCCCGCATCGTTCCACGTGCGAGGGGCTTCCTCGGGCGTGTGCCACGGCGGCATGACCATCTTCACCGCGTGCCCGAGCGCCACCAGCTCCCGGGCCAGAGGCAATGCCCTGACGCGCATGGTACCCCTGGGGTGCAGACCAAAGGGCCCGATCATGGCGATGCGCATGGTCTCTCCCTAGCTCACCGGGCCCCGACCACCACCACGCGGTGGTCTGAAGCCAAGGAATCGAGCACCCTGGCGTCTGTGGGGTCAAGCCCGCGCAGCCAGACGTAGTCGGTGCTCTTGTACGGTGATTCTGCCGGATCCGTCGGGGCAACCGGAAAGCCACCCAGGCGAAGAGCAGAGGAAGAAAGAACCCGTATCGCCCGGAAGATGAAGAGCATGACGGCCGCTGCCTCAACGAGTGGCCACGAGTTCTTCCTGAGCACATTGCCCCCCTGTGAGCTGCGTCTCGACGGATGGCGCAAGGCGAGTATATACCGCCATGGTGGGAGGGGTCAAAAGGGGAATTGCCAGGTGAGGCCCAGATGACAACGCGTGAGGCGAATCGACCTGGCGGATGAAGTGCGGGTCGCCTTCTTCGACCAGTTGCAGGAGAAGTTGGCCATATGGTCAGAATCTAGGTTGAGGTAGCGGGTCCGGTCTTGTCCTGTAGTCCGAGCTGATGCAGGACCCCCTCGCTCGCCTTATAGGTCCGGTGCCAGTCACCAGAGGATTTGGCAATCACCACCAGAGTGCCCAGGCTGCCCGAGGCAATGACGGGCCACGGTTGGCCGAGCGCGGTCAGCAGTAGGGGGACGGCCAGCGAAGCGATCACTGTGCTCCTTGCCTCGTGGTGCAGCAGTTTCCGCAATGCCAGCCACAGCCCGACGAAGCCGCCTCCCGCGGCCGCCGTCGCGAGGGGCGCTTCCCACAGAAGCATGCCGAACAGGCTTGACAACCCGATGCCACCACCCAGCCCGATATAGAGGGACCAATCGTGCCCGATGACCGCCGCGACTCCCGCGCAGGACGCTCCCCATGAAGCACTGCAGAGTCTTTGCCCCAAAAGGGCTGCGGCCCCGCCCAGAGCCAGGTCAATGACCATCGTAGCGATACCCGCCCACGCGCTGCCGACCGCGCGTGCCACGTTGGTGCCACCCGTATGCCTGCTGCCGACCTGGCGCACATCGGCTCCGCCACAGACCTTGGCCACGATGACACCGGTGGGGATGGCACCCAAGGTGTAGCCCACCAGTACTGAGGCGAGCGCCCGCAGGATCATGTTGTGTCTGCAGGAGCGATTATGCGAAGGCAACTGGGGATCAACGTGGCTTCCACGCGGTGCGCCTCCTCACACAGTACCTCGCCGTCCACGTGGATGTAGAGAGGGTCTTCCGAGGACACTATCAGGTGCCTGGCCCGTTTCGTTGCCACGTGGCTATCGTGGATGTGCGTGCCCTTCATGAACTTGGGCACCATTGCCAACATCTGCAGCTTGGGCATCGTGTCCGCGATGGTGAGATCCAGCAGACCGTCGTCGTACCTGGCGCCGGGCGCAACCAGAAAGGAGCTCCCCTCTCGCGGGCCGTTCGCGATGACGGCCATCAGAATCCTTTGCCGAATCACCTGTCCGTCGAACTCGATCTCCACCCGTGGGGGGTGCATGGTCAGGAAGATCGTCTTCAGCACCACCGGAAGATAGAGGGCCATGCCCCGAAGGCGTTTGAACTTTCTGGCTTCCATGGTAACCAGGCCATCGAAACCAATGCCCACCGTGTTGACGAAATGACGCGTGATGCGGTCATCAAGGGTCACTCGTCCAATGTCCACGAGCCGGGTCTTGCCCACGAGGATAAGCCTGCAGGCCTCCTCAAGGTCGGTGGGCGCACCATTCATGTCGGCAAAGTCGTTGCCGCAACCCGTCGGAATTGCTCCAAAGGTGCCCACGATTGGGCCCCTGCCCGCCGACATCATGCCGTTCACCACCTCGTGCGAGGTGCCATCGCCTCCGACCGCAACGATGGTGTCGAAGCCCTCGTTCAGCGCCTGCCGAGCCAGGTGAATCGCCTCACCGGAGGCGCCCGTTTGGACCAGGTCAAAATCTGCGCCCAGCTCCGTCAGATACTGGCGAATAAGTGGACAGGCCTTATGCCCATACCCCCGGCCAGAAGCGGGATTGACGATGAGCTTGATCTTGGACACTCGACTCCTCGCTTGCCTTGTTCTAGCTCCACACTACGGAAACACCTCTGGGGGGACAGGGTTACGCCTTGCACTTTGTGGCCAACACAGCGACTTGTGCGTTCCCGTCGCAACCGACCCCCAAGACTCAGACACGGACAACGAACGACGAGCTTGGCCTTTCAAGAAGCAACCTCTCATGGTGGTCACCCTTCCACCTGGCCCCGCCGAGGGTTGGGCAGAGGAAGGGACACCACCAGGGAGCTCAGGGCGAAAACGACTGCCAGAACAAACACTGCAGAATAGGAGACGGAGCGAACGACCCATCCGCCAAGCACGGGAGCCAGCATGGTG
>DATKWG010000224.1:0-5829 GCA_035529675.1 Anaerolineae bacterium | reverse complement strand
AGCAGATGCCGAAGCGTGCGAAAGACCACGGAGCCGAGTCTTCGATACCAGGGGAAATCCGCCCGTGCCGTCCCGCGCGAGCCGATGGCGAGGTCATATCCGCGGTCAAACACGGGCAGCAACAGATCGAGCTGGTCGATGGGGGTGGACTGATCCATATCGGTGAAGAGAAGAACCTCCCCTTGTGCGGCCTCGACGCCGTGCCAGAGAGCCACTGGCTTTCCGCCATGGGGGTTGTCCAGAAGCCTGAAACGAGGCTTCCCTTCCAGATGCTCCCGCACGACCTCGCGGCTGTCGTCGGTGCTGCCGTCGTCTGAGATGATCACCTCGTACTCGTAGTCTTGCCTGCTGAGGTACTCGTTCATCTCTTCCAAGACGCCGCGCTTCAGGTTCTCGCTCTCATTGTAGCAGGGCACGATCACCGAGAGATAAGGTGCGTCCACCTATTCTCCAGTCACCCGCGTTCGAGGATCGACTCGATGTAGTCCTGGCTGACGCGACATGTGGCCTGAATGGCACGCCTGGCCCCCCGCCAACGGAGGCAGCTCAAGAGCCCGGCCAACTGTCCCCGAAGGCGAGCCCGGGCTGCCGCCCCTCGCCACGAACGGAGGGCATCGCGAGCGATGGCCCACTGGGCTGCCAGTATCTCACGCCAGTGGCGTTTCAGCAATGATGCGGGGTAGTTGCGGGCGATGACCCAGAGCGTGTTTCGTCCCACATAGTAACTGGATAGCGCCCCCCCGCCCGTGGCGCTGAGATGATGGTAGACCACCGCCCCGGGCGCATAGACGCACCGCCACCCGGCGAGCTGGGCGCGCCAGTTGAGGTCAACATCCTCGCAATACATGAAAAAGCGCTCTTCAAAGAGGCCGATGGCATCCAGCATCTCGCGGCGATAAGCGACCGCGCCCCCACAACCTCCGAAAACGTAGCCCTCGTGGTCGAATGGGCTGCCGTAGGGCTGCCGAACTCCACGCGAATCGGGAATGCCGTTGGCGCGATAGATGTCTCCCGCCGAATGCAGGAGGTTTGGCTGGTCGTGCATCATCATCCGTGACGCTGCCGACCCGGCCTCAGGGTGGCGGTCCAGGGCGTCGATCAGCTCCTCCAGCCAGCGCGGGTGGGCTTCAGTGTCGTTGTTGAGCATGACCAGAATCTCGCCCCGTGCGGCACGGATGCCAGCGTTGCTGCCTCCGCTGTAGCCCCGATTCGTAGGCAGCGATGTGACCCGCACCTCAGGATACTCGCGGCGAAGAACTGATACTGAACCGTCGCTGGAAGCATTGTCAACCACTATGACTCTGTAGTCGCGATAGCTCTGTCGGCGCAGAGCATCGAGGCAGGGACGCAGCAGAGCCAGGCCATTCCAGTTGGGAATGATGATCGAGACGCGCGCCTGACCCTCATCGCCCTGGACGCCTTCCCCAATCTCACCGTGCATCAAAGTAGTCCTGCAGTGCCTCCTGCCATGGGCGCATCACGATACCAAGCTCCGCGCCGCAAAAGTTGTACAGGGCGACGTGCTTTGGCACACGGGCCGCCCGCGCATAGTTTTCGCTGGGGATCAGTTCCAGGTCTCTCCGCCCGGCCAGGCGCAGTATCTCCTTTGCCCACTCGTAGCGCGAACAACTGCCAGCATTGGACAGATGATATGTGCCATAGGCCGGCTGTCGGATGAGCAAAGACAGGGCCCGGGCGAGGTCGAGAGCATAAGTCGGTGATCCCACCTCGTCGGTCACCATTTGGACGCTGTCTCGTTGGTCCGCAAGCCTCAGGACCGCCTCCACAAAGTTGTAGTGTCCTTTGCCATAGAGCCACGCCGTGCGCACCACATAGTATCGGCACAGGAGGTTGCGCGTCAGTTGCTCACCGGCCCACTTGGTCCGTGCGTATATGCTCAAAGGGTTGGGATCATCGTATTCCCAGTAGGGCCTTCCTTTATCCCCGCTGAAAACATAGTCCGTGCTGATATAGACCAGGGAGGAATCGCTCTGCTGCGCTGCGACGGCCACATTGCGCGTGCCCAGCACGTTCACCTTGTGGGCCATGTCGGGGTCGCGCTCGCAGCCATCCACGTCGGTCATCGCCGCTGCGTGAACGATCACCTCTGGCCTGAATTCGGTGATGGCCTGTACGATACTTTCCAGGCGGGTGATGTCGTGCTCGGGCAAGTCAACGAGCAGCAGGTCCTCGTCGTCCAGCACTCGGCCCAAGGCCGAGCCGAGCTGACCTTTGCTGCCGGTTATGACTATGCGCATCGGGCACCTCCTGGACATGCCAGACAAGCATCGCAAGGTGATGAAGGATCTGGACGCGACTCTCTACCTGGGGTCGCACAGCCTTCAGCGGGCAAGCGACCCGGCACGGACCAGCCAGCCGACATCCGGTCTGGATTGGCCCACAACTCGTGATGAGCTCTGACCGGACGCCGCCATAGGATCGGTTTCCCATGGCGGAGTATAGGTGGAAGCGCAAGGGATGGCAAGCATCTGGTGCGAGCAGTGCCCTCAGCGCCGCAGACTGTGCAGCGCCACCGGGCCTGGACCGACGCGAGTTGGTCAGCCCCCCTCCCGGATGCGCAGTTTGACAGAAGGGCTGCTTCGCCCCATAATCTGGGAGAAGTCTGCCTGTTGATCAGGTGGGCCGCTCAATGGATGGAGGTCGCTGCCGCAGATAGCGGCGTGGTGATAGGCTGGGGGGAATCATGCCCAAGGGTATGGCGGAGGGCAGGGAAGCTGTGACGGCTGCGGTGAACCTGCGCAAGATGACACGTGAACTGGAAATAGGCGTGGCCAACATCGATGGACGCGGCCTGGGCGTTTTGGATCTGCTCAGGATGCGCGATCAGGTCGAGACCGAGGTTGCTCGCCTGGGCAAGCAGGGCATGGATCTGCGAGCCGAGATGACGCGCATCAAAGTGGTTGACAGCATCTTTGCGCGCAAGGCTGGACCCATCGGGCGCGAGCTCGCTGAAGTGGGCGGACTGTCCGGCGCACGCCGCTCGGAGAATCCGCCTCTGGAACACCGCTGGTGGTATGTGGACGTCGCCTTGACCGAGAGACGGTGCAAGACAGCCGTCAAGACGGGCAAGATCGTCGTTGGTATCTTGTTCTTGATCTTGGTCGGGAACTATGTGCTGGACAAGTTGTATGGCCTGGACCCCACCGAGAAGCAGGCCCGTATTCATGCGAGTCAGGCAGAGCGGTATCTTGTTAGCGGCGACTACGCCGCGGCCATCGCCGAGTATGAACAGGCAGTGGCAGTGGACCCCGGCGATGGGCGGGTCCAGACCCAGTTGGGTGTTCTCTACGAGATGGAGGGCCGCACACAAGAGGCAGAGGCAGCTTTCGCGGCTGCAGAGGCCGCTATTGGCGGCCGTGCCGACTATCTGGTAGTCCTCTCGCAGACCTATCAGGGGCTCGCTGATGGAGAAGCCGCCATGGGCGCGGTTCAGGAGGCGATAGAACTCGAGCCCGACTTTGCCCTCGCCTACATGATTCGGGGTGGTCTCCACGAGCAGATGGACAGAAGCGAGGAGGCCATAGACGACTATGAGAGCGCAGCCTATCTCGCCCAAGAGCAGGGAAACGACCAGCTCTACGTGGTGGCCAAGGTGCGCCTTGGAATGATGCTACAGAGGGCGCCCAACATAGGCTACCCTGGAGGGGACTTCTAGGCGGTGGCCGCTTGAGTGAGCCCTTTCTCGGCAGTTGCAGCCTGCCGGCCTTGGTCACCCTGCCAGCTTCCCTCAAGGGCACCAGGCATGTTGGCAGCCACAGTGCCCAAGCAGGCTATGCCAGAGCGGCCAATGGTCTCGAAGGACCTTTTCGCGTCATGCGCTATTGGGTTGCGGCAAGCGTCCTATTCCTCGATGTCAACCTTCTCCAAAGGCTCCACGTGGTTACTTTGGGAGGTCGTCGAGTAGGGGCCTATCACTGGCGCTGACCAGCGGACGGCGTTGGTTATGACCCTCTGTACCGTCTTGTGGAAGAAGATGGGCAGGGTCTCGTGGCCCGGACGGAAGTAGAACACCTTGCCCTTGCCCCGGTGATAGGCGCAGCCGCTTCGGAATACCTCGCCCCCCTGGAACCAGCTTATGAAGATCAGCTCGTCTGGCTGGGGGATGTCAAAGAGCTCGCCATACATCTCTGTATGCGGAATCTGAAAGTACTCGCCCAGGCCCTCCACAATGGGATGCCCCGGCAAGACGACCCAGAGACGCTCGCGTTCGCCCATCTCGCGCCACTTCAAGCTGCAGTTGGTCCCCATCATCCGCCTGAAGACCTTGGAGAGATGCCCCGAGTGTAGGACGATGAGGCCCATACCATCCAGGATGCGCCGTTGGACCCTGTCCACGATCTCGTCCTTCACCTCGTGATGGGCCATGTGTCCCCACCAGATGAGCACATCGGTGTTGGCCAACACCTGCTCAGTCAGGCCGTGTTCGGGTTCGTCGAGTGTCGCTGTGCGCGTCTCTATGTCGGGGTTCGTGCGCAAGAAACTTGCTATCTGGGCGTGAATCCCATTGGGGTATACTGCTGACACCTTGGGGTCGGTCTTTTCGTGGCGGTACTCGTTCCAGACTGTCACCCGGATCTTGCTGGCCATGAGATTATCCTGTCCTTCCTTTATGATTGAACTGAGACCGACGGCAGCCGACATGCAAAGTATAGCTGGATACCCCTCGGCAAGCAAGCACAACCGCCACCCGCCCCCAAGGCACATCCAGGGAAGGCACAGTCAACCCGCATGTCTCCGCTGCTCGTGGCCCCTCCGTGCCTCTGGTGGGGTGGTGCGCACACTCATCCGCCAATGAAAGGCTTGATGTCGAGCACAGGCGTTCCGTCCCAGGCGTCCAGGCCGGAGACGGTCAGCACGTTGCCTTCCACTCTCAGGAGTGTCACAGTGGTGAGGCCGATGGGGTTCGGTCGATGAGGACTGCGCAGGGCGAAAACGCCGCGCACCGGCAGGCCCCGATCACCCATGGGGTGCTGGTGCAGGGGCACCTTCTTGGCCAGTGCTCGATCAAAACAGAACAGGATGTGGAGCTTCTCGCACGATCCCAGGGCCAACAGCCCGTCCGCGTACTCTGCATGGACCGTAATCGTGGACCGGTCGCTATGCGCGCGTGGGGGTGATCGGTGCGGTCCCAGTTCGTTGTGGACTATGCCGATTGGCCGCATGGCGATGCGCGAGGCGAGGTCTGTCTCTGGACAAGGAGGGGACAGACTCTTGCCATGCAGGTGAAGCGCAAGGGAAGCCGTGGTCCTCTCGCTGCAAACATCGCGGGGGATCGAAGAGGAGAGTCCGGCCCCATCGGCGAGTGATGTGCCGCGGCTGAGTCGGCTATCCCACATGGCAAGGACTGTACTCAGGGCCCGAGGCAGCACTTCGCTTCCTAGAAAGCGCGCGATGGCAGCCGCAACGGAGGCACGAGGTGGCCTTCTGGCACTCAAAGCAGAGCGATGGCCCTCAGTAGCGATAGGCATCTGCGCCGCCACAGGCACTCTTACAACCTCCGCTTGCCCCTCTACTACTATGTGGAGCGGCCCTTGCGGGCAACTCGCCAAGCATGCCTCACAAGCGTCGCAGCGCTCTCGATCGATGACCGCGACACCGCCCTCGATATGGATCGCCCCCCGTGGGCAAGTGCCCACACAGGTGCCACATCCCTGGCAGAGATCGGTGTCGATGCCAATGGTCGTATTCACTCTCTTCTCCTTGCTCATCACAGCCGGCGAAGAAGTTCGGCCAGTGCGCCCTACTTTGGCTTCATTCGCTCGTCATACGCGTCCAGGAAGGACTGAAGCACACGAGCTGTCTCGCGGA
>DATKWG010000223.1:0-5344 GCA_035529675.1 Anaerolineae bacterium | reverse complement strand
AAAAGGAGGCGGGCGGGTGGCCATCGTCATGAACGGCTCCCCCCTCTTCACCGGCGACGCCGGCTCCGGCGAGAGCGAGATCCGCCGCTGGATCCTGGAGCACGACTGGCTGGAGGCCATCGTCGCCCTGCCAGAACAACTCTTTTACAACACCGGCATCGCCACCTACGTGTGGGTGCTCTCCAACCGCAAGGTACCCCAGCGCCGGGGGCTGGTACAACTGATTGACGCCTCCGACCTGTGGGTGCCCATGCGCAAGAGCCTGGGCGACAAGCGCCGCGAAATGGGGCCGGAGCAGATCGAAGAAATCGTGCGCATCTACCAGGGGCTCGAGGAAAACCACCGCTCCAGGTTCTTCAAGACCTCCGACTTTGGCTACCGCAAGGTCACGGTGGAGCGGCCGCTGCGCCTCAACTTCCAGGCCAGCCCCGAGCGCATCGCCCGCCTGAAGGAGGAAAGCGCCTTCCAGAACCTGGCCGTCAGCCGCAAGAAGGACGGGGCCGCCCGGGCCGCCGAAGAGGCCGCCGGGCGGCAGCAGCAGGCAGCCCTCCTCGCTATGCTGGCCACGCTGCCCCCCACCTGCTACGAGGACCGAGTAGCCTTCTTCCAGGCCCTCGACGCAGCAATCGAGGGGTGGAACACCGCCCACGCCCTGGATGCGGCGCGCCAGGTCAACCTGAGCGCCCCCTTGCGCAAGGCGGCCCTGGACGCCCTCTCCGAGCGGGACGAGAGCGCCGAAATCTGCCGCGACCGGCACGGCCATCCCGAGCCCGACCCCGCACTGCGCGACACCGAGCGCGTGCCGCTGGAAGAGGACGTGGACGCGTATTTCGAGCGGGAGGTGCGGCCCCACGTGCCCGACGCCTGGGTGGACCGGGGCACCCGCGATCCCAGGGACGGCCAGGTGGGCCGCGTGGGCTACGAGATCAACTTTAACCGCTACTTTTACCAGTACCAGCCCCCGCGCCCGCTGGAGGAGATCGAGGCAGACATCCGCGTGTTGGAGGCGGAGATCATGGCCATGCTGGGTGAGGTGGCAGGGTGAGCAAGAGCCGCTGGCAGCCCTACCCGGCCTACAAGGATTCGGGGGTGGAGTGGCTGGGGAAAATACCTCTGCATTGGCAAGCGAAACGCGTGAAGTGGGTCTTCAACATCACGAACGGATCGACTCCCACAAGCACCGAGCCTGGCTATTGGGATGGAGATATCCCATGGGTTACTCCTAACGATCTGGGCAAACTACAAGGTGATACCATCTATTCAACGGAGCGCTCAATCACCGAAAGAGGTTATCAGAGTTGTGGAACCACGCTAGTAGCTGCTGGGAGTCTAGTGCTCTCCACACGCGCGCCCATCGGTCACCTTGCGATCGCCGGTATGAACCTGTGTACAAATCAAGGATGTCGCGCTTTGGCATTTCGCTCAAAGGACAACAACCGATTCTTCTACTACCAACTCCTCGCAGTACGCCCTGAACTGGAATCACTGGGACGGGGGTCCACTTTCTTGGAACTGGGTAGAGACGAGCTTGAGGCCTTTCCTCTTGCTTATCCATCTTCTACTGAACAACGCGCCATCGCCGCCTTCCTGGACCGCGAGACGGCCAGGATTGACGCGCTGGTGGCGAAGCAGGAACGGCTCATCGCGCTGCTCCTGGAAAAGCGCGCCGCCCTCATCAGCCACGCCGTCACCAGGGGGCTTGACCCCAACGTGCCGATGAAAGACTCCGGTGTTCCTTGGTGGGGGGAGATTCCAGCAAATTGGGAGATTATGCAGATACGCTATATGGCGGAATCTCTGCAGACCGGCCCTTTTGGCAGCCAGTTACACTCATCAGACTACTCGCCGGGAAGTATCCCTGTAATCAACCCTTCTCATATGCAGGATGGCCATATAAAACCGGACATGGATGTTGCTGTTGACCAAGCAACGTGGGAACGCCTGGCACGGCACGAATTGCACGCAGGGGACATAGTCTTTGCGCGCCGAGGCGAACTAGGTCGTTGCGCATTGGTTACGCAAAAGGAACAAGGATGGCTGTGTGGTACCGGCAGTTTGCGGATGCGACCTAAAGTAGAGATGGTTTATCCACCGTTCTTGGTCAGAGCTTTGTCAACACGCGGTATCAGTGACTGGCTAATGCTTGAGTCTGTTGGCTCCACCATGGACAACCTGAATACGCAAATCCTCTCGAGAGTGTCGCTGCCCATCCCATCTGTGGAGGAACAACGTGCTATTGCCGATCATCTCGACCGCGAAACGACAAGAATCGACGCCCTCATTGCCAGGGTCCAGGAGATAATCGAACGTTTGCAGGAGCACCGCACCGCTCTCATTTCTGCTGCCGTGACTGGCAAAGTCGACGTGAGGGAAACCGAAGCCCAGCCTTGACTATTGTGATGTCGAAAAGGAGACGATGCCGTGCCAGCGACTATTGAAGGTAACGAGTATCCCGTTATGAAGATCTTCAGCGACGATTTTGCCTTCAGCATTCCACGCTATCAACGTCCATACGCTTGGACCACCGAACATGCTGGTGAATTGCTCGATGACTTTCTAACATTCATGGGGGAGGATGGTAGACCCATCGAAGAGTTAGATCCGTACTTTCTGGGAAGTATTGTACTCATTAAGACCAAGAACATCCCAGCGTCGGAGGTAGTAGATGGGCAGCAGAGGTTGACTACACTCGCTATCCTGCTTGCCGCATTGCGAGCTACAACTGATGACAGAAGATTCGCGGAAGACTTGACTGAATTTCTCTATGCGAAAGGTAACTCGGTCAGCGGCATTCCCGAGAAATATCGCCTAACGCTGCGCGAGCGCGATGCCGGGTTTTTTCGAGAGTACATCCAAGCACCAGAAGACCTGTCCAGGCTGGAAAAGATGGATCCGGCCCAACTGTCAGATAGCCGGCAGCACATACAGGCCAGCGCCCGGCTTTTCCTTGAAGGACTGCGTTCGCTGGATGAACAGCAACGTCGGCGGTTGGCTTGGTTTATCATTCGACGTTGTTACATGGTCGTAGTGTCTACACAAGATCTAAACTCAGCCTACCGTATCTTCTCTGTCCTCAATGACCGAGGATTGGATCTTTCCCATACCGACATCCTCAAAGCCGAGATCATCGGCAATATTCCTGAGGAGCAGCAAGACAGGTATACCCAAAAATGGGAAGACCAGGAAGAACGGCTGGGTCGAGAGAGATTCGCTGAACTCTTTGCCCACATCCGCATGGTCCACCGCAAGGCCAAACTTCGGGACACAATCCTGAAAGAGCTTCGGGAGTACGTCAAACCGGCCGCCAATCCCCAGGCATTCATTGACACGATTATGCTTCCACTGGCTGATGCCTTCGACTTGATCAAGACCGAGACCTACCAAAGCACTCACCGCGCGCAGGAGATCAACGGCCTGTTCAGATGGCTGAACCAGATTGACAACTTCGATTGGGTACCCCCTGCCATCCTATATCTCTCACGGCACAATGACGATGACCAGTCGCTACTTGCTTTCTTCACTGACTTGGAGCGTCTCGCCGCCGGGTTGATGATCAGGCGAGCTAACATCAATGAACGAATTGAGCGTTACGCCCGGTTACTGACGGCCATTGAGAACAATGAAAACCTCTACACTCCGAATTCCCCACTACAACTTACCGAGGAAGAGCGTCGGGGGATTGTCAGCACTTTGGATGGTGATATCTACCAGATAAGCCGAATTCGCCTGTATGTACTCCTACGTCTAGATCATGCTCTTTCCGAAGGGTCGGCCTCCTATAACTACCGCGTTGTTACGGTAGAGCACGTACTTCCTCAGAATCCACCCCCTAATAGCCAATGGCTACGGTGGTTCCCCGTACCTGAACAGCGTGAGCAATATGTGCACCGGTTGTGCAATCTGGTACTGTTGTCACGTAGTAAGAATAGCCAGGCACAGAACTACGATTTCGAGGAGAAAAAGAAACGCTACTTCAATACACGAGAGGGCATTTCCCCATTTGTGCTCACAACTCAAGTACTACAGAAAGAAGAGTGGACACCGGCCATCTTGGAAAAGCGTCAACACGAACTATTGAGTAAGTTGAAGAAGGTCTGGCGACTATGATTGTCCTGCCAGGATAAGGGGAAAGTCGTATGCCCGACATCTCTGAGAAGAGCTTCGAATCTACCGTCGAGCGCGTGCTGCTGGCCGGCGGGCCAGACGCCCACCCCGGCAGCGAACGCATCCTGCGTGAGACGCCGCCCGCTTATGGCATTTTTGCCCCCGGCGGCTACCGCCGCCGCACCTCCGCCGACTACGACGCGGACCTCTGCCTCGACCCCGACGTCGCCGTCGCCTTCGTCCAGGCCACCCAGCCCAGGGAGTGGGCCAAACTCAAAAAGGTCTACGGCAACGACGCCCGCGACCGCTTCGTACACCGCCTGGCCGGCGAGGTCGAGCGGCGCGGCACGCTCGACGTGCTGCGCAAGGGGGTCAAGGACCGCGGGGCCAAGATTCGCCTGGTCTACTTCCGCCCCGCCAGCTCCCTCAACCCCGAACTTCAGACCAGGCACCAGGCCAACCTGTTCACCGTCGTCCGCCAACTGGAGTACAGCGTCAAGGACGAGGGCCACCAGCACCGCCAGAGCCTGGACGTGGCCCTCTTCCTCAACGGCCTCCCCATCTTCACCGCCGAACTCAAGAACCCCCTCACCGGCCAGAGGTATCCCGACGCGGTGCGCCAGTACCAGTTCACCCGCAGCGACCCGCAGGAGCCGCTCTTTGCCTTCGGCCGCTGCCTGGCCCACTTTGCCGTTGACCCGGACGAGGCCTGGTTCACCACCCACCTCCAGGGGCCGGCCACCGAATTCTTTCCCCTCAACCAGGGGCGCGGCACCGGGGCCGGCAACCCGCTCCCACCCCCTTCGTCGGGCCGCTTCGCCACTGCCTACCTCTGGGAGCAGGTGTGGGCCAGGGATAGCGTCCTCGACCTGGTCGAGCACTTTGTCCACGAGATCGAGGTGGAGGACGACGAAGGTAAACCCACCGGCGAAAAGCGCTTGATCTTCCCCCGTTACCACCAACTCGACGCCGTGCGCCGCCTGCTGGCCGGCGCCCGCACACAGGGCCCCGGCCAGCGCTACCTGGTCCAGCATAGCGCCGGCTCCGGCAAAAGTTACACCATCGCCTGGCTGGCCCACCAACTGGCCACCCTCCACGATGCCACCGACCACCCCGTCTTCGACTCCATCGTCGTCATCACCGACCGCCGCGTGCTCGACCGGCAACTCCAGCGCCACGTGCGCGACTTTGAGCAGACCCGCGGCCTGGTGGAGAACATTGACAAGACCTCGCGCCAACT
>DATKWG010000222.1:0-6819 GCA_035529675.1 Anaerolineae bacterium | reverse complement strand
ACTGTTTCAGGCGTATGACCAGCCTGGACGTGGCCCCCGCCTCGATGGTGAAGGTCTCGGTGTAGAGTCGGGCGTTCTTGTAGACCTCCACCCGCCATTGGCCGGCCTTCAGGTCGCCAGCGCAAAAGTTCTCCTGCCACGCGGGATCCGAGTTGACCTCTCTATTGGGGTAGCTCGAAAGCTCGCGGAAGGGTTTGCCACCGGTAGTGCCGGCCTCATAGAGCATGATCTTGGCCTCAGCAACGGGCTGGCCGTCAGCCGAGAGGAGGAGACCGGCCAGCGTGCCATAGCCCTCGTGGGGGCGCACCCAGAGCTCAGGGTTCACCGTGGCACCATAGTCGTTCTCGCCGTAGCGAACTTCCATGTGCAGGTGGGGACCCTCGGCGACGCCGGTCATGCCCACCAGCCCGAGCACGTCCCCGGTCTTGACTCGTTGCCCGACATCCACCAGCACCTCTGACAGGTGCCCATAGAGCACGTACAGGGGCTTCCCCTGGAAGGTATGGTCCAACTCGGTGATGACCAACCGGCCGTAAAAGTCGGTCCTGGCCCCGTAGGCTTGCCGCAGATCATCACCAGCGACGATGACCGTGCCAGGGGCGGTGGCCAGGATAGGTGTACCCATGGGATTGACGAATTCCACGCCGTGGTGGATGGGGTAGGTGCCGTCTCCGCGGGACGCGTAGGGATAAAAGGGGGCCACCCAATCATGTCCCTCTGGCGAGATGGGGCGTTCCAGCCAGTAGTGGTCACTCGGAGGGGTCTCGGTCGGCGTAGGGGTTTCAGTGGGCGTCCGTGTCGCGGTTGGTGTGCCAGTCGCTGTCGGGGTGCTGGTAGGCGTCGCGGTGGGCGTGGGCTGCGTTGTGGCAGTGGCACTCGAGCTCGGGCTCGGCTCGACCCTGACGCCAGGCTCTGGTGTGCTTGTCGCGGTCAAGGTACGAGTCGCTGACGGAGCAAGCGTGGCGACCTGTTTTCGCGGTCGCGGGGCCACGCCCAGAGGGATCAAAGCGACCATGGTGGCAAGCGCCAAGGCCATGGCGGCCACAAACCAGACCTGTCTGGGATAGTCTGGGGGCAAACGGTAGCTGGGCAAGGCGCCTCCCCTCATTGCTCCTGGCCGGGATTATAGCACGGCGGCAAGGGGCGTGCCAGTTTGAGCGCGGGGCTCCAGGTGCGATCGGACCAGCCATCCGGTCAGCTTCTCTCGACCTGCTGCTGAGCATCGGAGCCCGAGGCTTCACCGAGGGCAGCCGGTAGGCGACTGGTTCACCGGCTGATCGTGGAGGAGAAACCGACCATGCGCTTTGATATTCTGAGTCTCTTCCCGGGGATGTTCGACGGTGTCTTTGGGGAGAGCATCGCCAGGCGCGCCGTCGAGGCGGGGCTGGTCACGATCGCCATTCAC
This sequence comes from Anaerolineae bacterium, assembly GCA_035529675.1. Taxonomy (GTDB): domain Bacteria; phylum Chloroflexota; class Anaerolineae; order UBA1429; family UBA1429; genus DATKWG01. The sequence continues at coordinate 5,414 of DATKWG010000222.1, read as the reverse complement.
AACATCCGTGACTATGCCCCCGGCAAGCATCGCGTCACCGATGACGCGCCCTATGGGGGTGGGGGTGGGATGGTCATGAAGGTGGAGCCGATCGTGCTGGCCCTCGAGCACCTTCTGGGCCAAGACCTGGTTGCACGGCAAAAGGCCACTGGTCATGTCGAGGTGCCGGTCATTCTGCTGACTCCGGCGGGGCGCCTGTTCACCCAGAGAATCGCCCGGGAATACGAACGTTGTGGACATATCGTGATGATCTGCGGACGCTACGAGGGGGTCGATGAGCGGGTGAGCCAACTGGCCGCCACGGATGAGGTATCCGTCGGCGACTATGTGCTATCCGGCGGCGAGATACCGGCCATGGTTATCGTTGAGGCGGTGACCCGGCTGGTGCCAGGGGTGCTGGGAGACATGCGTGCGCTCGTCGATGATTCACATGCCGGCGGGCTTCTCGAATACCCCCACTATACGCGGCCAGCGAATTGCAGGGGGCTGTCGGTGCCCGAGGTTCTGTTATCGGGAGACCACGCCAGGGTGGCGCGCTGGCGTCGAGAGCAATCCCTGCGGCGCACTCTGGCGCGCCGTCCGGAGCTGTTGGCGAAGGCGAGGCTCAGCGAGGCGGATCGCGCGTACCTTGGATCGCTGATGGATGGTGATGGATTGAAGGGAATGTGACGTGAGTGCGATGTGCGAGCATCTCCGGATGCTCTCTGTTGCAGATTGGCGCAAGCACTAACGCCCCTTGTTTCGCCGCTCCGATTGTGGTATAATGTCTGTGCGCGCAAGGGTGATACTCTCTTGGAAGGGGTTGCATGCCGGTGATAGAGCTGACTGTCCATTCTGTGATGTATAGCCTTCTCTCGCGGCATCGCGTGGTCTTGCTGAAGGAGGAGGGCCAAGAACGCTATCTGCCCATCTGGATCGGCGCGTACGAGTCTGAAGCCATTGCCATGCGACTTCAGGGCGCGTCAGTCCCTCGGCCCCTCACCCACGACCTTTTGGCAAACGTGATCGCGCAATTCGGGGGTGTCATCAAGTACATCGTTGTCAATGACCTCAGCAACAACACCTTCTTCGCCAGGATCGCGGTGCAGCGGGATGGCGAGCTGCAACTAGTGGATGCGCGCCCCAGCGATGCTATCGCCCTTGCGGTACGCGTCTCAGCGCCCATCTATGCCGAAGAAAGCGTGATGGAAAAGGCAGGGATTGTTGCCTCTCCCGAGATCCGGGCCACCACACCCGCTGAAGAGGAACAGCTCGACGCGTTCCGCGACTTTGTAGATACCCTGGATCTTGACGATCTGGGAGGCTAGCGCATGTCTGCAGATCGGCTTCCCCCACAGAATGTCGAAGCAGAGCAATCGGTCCTTGGCAGTCTCCTCATCGACCCCGATGCAATCATCAGGGTGGCGAGCTTTGTCAGGCCTGGCGACTTTTACCGCGAGGCCCACCAGGCCATCTATCGCGCTATTATCGATCTCCACGAGAGGCGCTTGCCGGCGGATTTCGTCACCGTGGTGGACGAGCTTGAACGCCTGAATCGGCTTGACCTCGTTGGCGGCCCAGCATACCTGACTTCCCTCATCAACGTGGTGCCCACCTCGGTGAATGCTGAGTACTATGGACGCATCGTCGAGCGCACCAGCTTGATGCGTCGCCTCATCGCCGCTGCCAGCCAAATCGCATCTCTCGCTTATGAGGAGCACGAGGATCTTGACGAGGTCATAGATCGAGCAGAGCGCATTCTCTTTGAGGTCTCTCAGCGACGCATAAGCAGTACCCTTGTGCCCATCCGCGATGTGATCAAATCCTACTATGACCGCATCGAGTTCCTGGTCGAGCACCCCGATGAGACTCTTGGTGTGCCCACAGGGTTCGCCGATCTGGACCGGCTTCTCGGCGGTCTGCAACCCTCCGACTTGATCATCATCGCTGCCCGTCCGGGCGTCGGCAAGACCAGCCTGGCTGTGACCATAGCCTGCAATGCGGCACTCAAGTACAATTCGGTGGTGGCCATGTTCACTCTCGAGATGGCGGCCGAGCAGCTCGTGCAACGCATGGTCTCAGCCTACGCGGGGATCGATTCGCAGCGACTCCGTTCGGGGCAGATCGACGACATTGAGTGGGAGCACTTTGCTCGAGCTAGTGGCACTCTGTCGAAAGCATCGATCTTTATCGACGATTCGCCCTCTCCTACGCCCATGGAAATACGCACCAAGACTAGGCGCCTGGCCGCCGAGTATGACCTTGACCTGGTCATCGTCGATTACCTACAGCTCATGCAGGGGAGCGAGAGGCCTAGAGATAACCGCGTCCAGGAGATCTCGTACATCTCACGCTCGCTTAAGGCGATGGCTCGCGAACTCAATGTTCCGGTGATAGCTCTCTCGCAGTTGTCTCGCGCTGTTGAGGCACGCCCAAGCAGGACGCCCCAACTCTCAGACTTGAGGGAAAGTGGTTCTATCGAGCAGGACGCCGACGTTGTCATGTTCATCTACCGTGATGAAATGTACAATCCAGACACCGATCGACCCAACATCGCTGACATCATCCTGGCCAAGCACCGAAGCGGCCCAACCGACACTGTCTGGTTGCGATTCGAACCAAGTTTGACCAAGTTCGTTGACCTCACTTTGCGCAGCGTGGACGAAGAATACTTTGCTGACCAAGACTTTTCACTATGAGAGCTTTTGCTGGTTTCCCACCAGGGAAGACCCGTTTCACCCCCATACCTGACCTGTTCTACATCGAGCTGCTACCCGCCATTCACGAGCTGAACGAGCTCAAGCTCACCCTGTATATGTTTTGGTCTCTGAATCGCCAACGTGGCTACCCGCGCTACATGACCGTGCCCGAGTTAGAGGCAGAGGGCTTGCTCCTCTCTTCGCTGCAGTGCGAGGGGAGCGACTCCAGAGCAGCGCTGCACGAAGCGATCGCGAGGGCCGTGGGGCGCGGCACATTGTTGCGGCTCGCCATCTGTAGCCCCACGGAAGAGACCGAGCATCTCTTCATGAACACACCGCAGGGACGCAAAGCCGTCGAGCAGGTCAAGAAGGGCGAATTGATCCTGGAGACCAGGGGCCGCGTTCGGGAGCCATACGTTGAGATCGACAGAGCCAACATATTCGAAGTGTATGAGCAGAACATCGGATTCCTGCAACCGCTACTGGCCGAGGAGCTTGAGGAAGCCGAGCAGACCTATCCCGCGGTCTGGATAGCAGATGCTTTCAAGGTCGCCGCCGAGCACAATGTGCGCAACTGGCGCTACGTCAGAAGCATCCTGGAGCGTTGGGCGCGCGAGGGCAAGGACGACGGCGATGGGCCCCATGCTCGCGGAAGAGGTCACTCTGGACACGTGGGGTAGATACGCGCACCATGAGTTCGACCAGCATGGAAGGAATGCCCGATTCGGGGGAGAATGTCTGCCCCATCTGTGGTGGGGCCGGCTACGTGCGGCTGAAGATGCCTCTCGGGGATCCTCGGTTCGGGAAGGGCATGCCCTGCATCTGCAAGCGCAAGCAGATCGAAGAGATGCGCCTGGCCAACCTGCGCAAGGCGAGCAACCTGCAGCATCTGAAACGGATGACCTTTGAGACTTTTCAGACCAATGGCTATGGCTCGCCCCAGATCTCTCTCGCCCTTCAAGACGCCTTGCACACTGCACGTCAGTTCTCGGCCAGCCCTGAGGGGTGGCTGGTATTCACCGGAAGCTACGGATGTGGCAAGACGCACCTTGCGGCGGCGATAGCCAATCACCGCATACAGCGGGGCCAGCAGGTGCTGTTCGTCGTTGTCCCTGATCTCCTCGACTATCTGCGAGCCGCCTATGCACCCAGTAGCCCCGTCACCTACGATCAGCGATTCGAGCAGATACGCAATGTTCAGCTTCTCATTCTGGACGACCTGGGCACCCAGAACACAACGCCCTGGGCCGCGGAGAAGCTCTATCAGCTCCTGAACTACCGCTACAACGCCGAGCTACCCACGGTCATCACAACCAGCCAGACCCTCGATGACCTTGACCCACGGCTGGCCTCGCGCCTCAAGAAGCAGGACCTGGTGCAGACCATCCCCATCTATGCTGCAGATTTTCGTGTTACGGGCAAGGATGAGGTCTTGGGCAACCTGCGGCTGTACGAGGGGATGACCCTTAGCACGTTTTCTGACCGGCGGGACGAGATCGATCCCAAGCAGGCAGCCGGTTTGCGCAAGGTTGTCAGGGCAGTTGAGGCCTATGCAGAAAACCCCATGGGTCTCTGGCTTGTGCTGCGGGGCAGCTTTGGCGTGGGCAAGACGCACCTGGCCGCCGCCATTGCCAACAAAGTCAAACGGACCGGCTTGACCGTGTTGTTTGTCGTCGTGTCTGACTTGCTGGACCACCTGCGCGCAACGTTCCAGCCGGGCAGTGCCGTATCCTACGACCAGCGTTTCAACAAGGTGCGCAGAGCGCGATTGCTGGTACTCGACGACCTGGGAGCCCAGAGCACCACGCCGTGGGCCCAGGAGAAGCTCTTTCAGATTCTCAATCATCGGTATCTTGCTGGCCTCCCGACGGTCATCACCATCTCCAACCGTAGCTGGGAACTGCTCGACGACCGCCTCAAGAGCCGTTTGCACGACCGGACGGTTTGCAGTCTGATTGAGATCGACGTTCCCAGCTATCGGGGTACACCGCTGCGTCCCAAGGGGCCGCGGCGCGCCACGCGCCGACGGGTGTGATGCCTCATTGCGAAACGGCAAAGTAGGGGCGAGGTAACCTCGCCCCTACGTGCAACCCTCCCAAACCGCCCAGAAAGTGCGGACAAAAGACGTCTCCACCAGTGTCGAAGGGCCGGGGCAAAGGCTCGGCCCTCTCATTGTCGGACGAGTCTATTAATCGGACTCGGCGGAATCCCCCTGTATGATGGTGATGCGCCCTCCATCGACCTCGATGACTCTGGTCCCGCCGTCGCCCTCGTCGGAAGTGTGCTCAAGGGGTGGGCGGAAGGGTGCCTCTCCCTCTCCTGCCTCCGCAGGCACCAGCGACTCTGCGACCTTGAGCAGCTCCTCCTGGGGCAGGTTGGAGAGCATCTCGACCCTGACGTCGCCGACGTACCAGGTGAGCCGCTTCCCATCCGTGTAGGCGATAGAGCCTGGAGAGCCTGGGTAGGGGACGGGACGGGCAGGCGGTGTGCCAATCGTCTCCACGTAGGCGTCCTCCGGGATACACTCAACCGTTATCTTTCCCTCCAACGTTCCTTCCAGGCCAGTGACCAGTACCGCTGCCTGGCCATTGACCGTCACCTCTTGACCGCCTGGTAGGGCCTCATCATCCTGGATCTTGCTCTGGCTGATGGTGAGGAACTGATCCTCGCTGTGATACATCAGCTCCATGGACGCGCGTCCGCCGGTGCTGGTGCTCACAAAAGCTGCGGTCTGGA
>DATKWG010000221.1:0-2360 GCA_035529675.1 Anaerolineae bacterium | reverse complement strand
TAGAGAAGGGAACACTGAACATGGCAGAGGCGACGATAGGCGTCATTGGCGGCAGCGGGCTGTACGAGATCGAAGGATTCTCGGATGTCGAGGAACACGACGTTTCCACACCCTTCGGCAAGCCCAGCGATCCCATAGTGGTGGGCACCCTACAAGGGCAACGTGTGGCCTTTCTGCCTCGCCATGGCCATGGTCACCGCATCCTGCCGAGCGAAGTCAACGTGCGGGCCAACATACACGCGCTCAAGTCCCTCGGCGTGGAGCGCATCCTGGCGGTCAATGCCTGTGGCAGCTTGAGGGAGGAGATAGCGCCCTCCCATATCGTGATCCCCGACCAGATCATCGATCGTACGCAGGGGCGCACCAGCACCTTCTTCGGCAATGGACTCGTGGTCCACGTTTCCCTTGCCGAGCCCTTCTGCCCACAATTGAGCGCAGTCCTCTACGACGCTGTTAAGAAGGTGGGAGCCACAGTGCACATGGGCGGCACCTACGTCTGCATACAGGGACCAAGATTCTCGACCAAGGCAGAATCGCACATGTACCGAGCGTGGGGCGCAGACATCATAGGCATGACCTTGATACCAGAGGCCGTGCTGGCACGGGAAGCAGAGATGTGCTACGCGAGCCTCGCCTTGTCCACCGACTACGATGTGTGGCACGAGACGGAAGCGCCTGTCACAGCGGACATGGTGGTCCAGACCCTGCTCGCGAATGTGGAAACAGCCAAGAAGGCCATAAGCGAGGTCGTACCCCTCGTTCCCGCGGACCGCGATTGCGGCTGCGACTCCGCACTCTCCGTGGCTATCCAGACCGCCAGGGATTGCATACCCGGGCGTATCAAGCAGGAGCTCAACCTGCTGCTTGGGAAGTATCTGGACTAGCGATCGCATGGAGGTGCACACAAACAACGGTAAGAGGGAATCTGTTTCCCTCGCCCGGACGCTGGGCGGCTTCGACGCCACGATGATTGGCGTCGGAGCGATGATCGGCGCAGGCATCTTCGTGTTGACAGGCATCGCCGCCGGTGTCGCCGGGCCAGCCCTGCTGATTGCCTTCTTGCTCAACGGCATCATGACGAGTTTCACCGCCGCCTCGTACGCTGAACTGGGTTCGATGTTTCCCAACGCTGGCGGCGGCTATCTCTGGGTCAAGCAGACTCTATCTCCCCTCCTGGGCTTCCTGAGCGGCTGGATAACCTGGTTTGGCCACTCGATCGCCTGCAGCCTGTACGCCCTGGGTTTCGGCCACTACACGGCTGACCTCTTGAGCCGGCTCGGACTCATCCCCTCCTCCATCGAAACTGACGTACTGGCCGTGGGATTGGCGGTCGCCATCACCGCCCTTTTCACCTACATCAACCTGCGCGGCGTCTCGGAGACCAGCAGAGTGGGCAACATCCTGACTCTGTCCAAGATAGCAATCCTCGGCCTCTTTGTGGGCTTCGGCCTGTTGAGTATGGCAAGGCAGGGAGACTGGGTGTCCAAGTTCCAGCCTTTCTTGCCCACAGGTTTTACTGGAGTGGTCATGGCGGCCGGTTTGACGACCATCGCCTTCCAGGGATACGAGATCATCGCCCAGTGTGGTGAGGAGATACGCGAGCCGAAGCGCAACCTGCCACGAGCCACCTTCGCGGCTATAGGGGTAGCGGTTTGTGTCTATCTCGGTGTGGCTTTCGTAGCTCTGGGAGCTGTGCAGCCGTCAATCGCCGGGATGACCACCTGGGATTTCCTTGCACGCTTTGAGGAGACAGCAATCATTGAGGCCGCCCGCCAGCTGATGCCTTTTGGAGCCTTCGTGCTGATCGTCGGGGGCCTGATGTCTACCATGTCGGCGTTGAACGCTACCATCTACGCCTCATCGCGAGTCTCTTTCGCCATGGGCCGGGACCGCAACCTGCCTTCGCTCTTCGGAGAGATACATCCCGTCCGGCACACGCCGCAGTGGGCCATACTCATCTCTGGTACCCTGGTTGCTCTCGTCGCCGTGGCTCTGCCAGTCAAGTCGGTGGCGAGCGCTGCCGGCGTTCTGTTCCTGCTGCTCTTTATGATGGTCAACGTTAGCGCCATCCGCATGCGCCGCCTCCGACCCGATCTGGAGAGGGGCTTCAGAATCCCGCTCATGCCACTGCTCCCTATGCTGGGCATCGTCTCTCAGGCAATGCTCATCGTATTCCTCTTTCGCCTGAGCCCTGAGGCGTGGTACATCGGCGGGCTCTGGATCGTGTCTGGATTGGTGTTCTACGCAGCCTATGCCGCGCGAAGAGAGCCGATGAAGGAACCTGTCAGAATCCTGCATCAGGAGATAGTTTCCACCAGAAGATACTCCATCCTCATCCCTGTGGCCGACGAACTCCAGGC
>DATKWG010000220.1:0-5127 GCA_035529675.1 Anaerolineae bacterium | reverse complement strand
GGATGGAGGGTCGCCAAATCTTTCGCTTTGCCACGCAGGTCATCCCCCAGGCCACGAGGTCAGTGGTGCGCAAGGCGGGGCTCAGGGTCAAAGACATCGATCTGATCATCCCACACCAGGCCAACCTGCGAATCATCACCGCAGCATCCAAGCGGCTCAGAGTGCCCCTGGATCGTTTCGCCGTCAGCCTGCAGGAGTATGGCAACACCTCGGCTGCATCGGTGCCCATCGCCCTGTGTGACGCGGTCGATGCTGGGCGCATTGGCCCGGGGGACAACATCGTCATGGTGGGTTTCGGGGCGGGTCTTACCTGGGCCGCCTTGGCCCTCAAGTGGAGCGTGGCTCCTGCCGAGGCAGTCTCACCTGCCTACCGCGTCTGGTGGCGTTGGCTGCTCTATCGCTGGGCCGCAATCCGCAGACCTCTACGGCAGGCCCTTCGTCGCCTCATGATGTTGCTCATACGTCGGGCAGATAGGCACGGGCCGCACTAGCACTACTTTGTCACTTTGCTTAGAAGCCCACGCAAGCTGGTCGCCGGGTACGGGTACCGGCCGAGTACCCCATGCGGGGCCCACGGAATGGCCTCCAGAGCCGTTCTGACCAAGTAGTACAAGGAGCAGCGCGGTGAGCTGATCTGCTCACCAATCTGGGTCTATCGGGGTTCGGGCTCTGTCGTAGTGTATCTCGGCGTCCCCTTGCCTATGGAGATTGTTGCAGAATATGGCTGGGCCTAGGGGCGCATCGCGATGCGCCCCTGCAAAACAGGACCAACTGAGCTACACTCTATACGACAGCTTGCCGCCGCAACGGCGCTGTTGTGAGATAGGCTGTAGTCCAGTAGGGGCGGGGTCACTCCGCCCCTACACCACCAGCCCTTTCTTGCAGCACTCTCCATGGTGGGGGCGAGTTCGGAGCCTTTCCAGGCATACTTGCCGCGAGCTCCTTCGAGCCTGGGCAGGAGGTGCTCGTATCGCTGGAAAGCCCTGGCTGAGATGGTTCGAGCCCTCCGATCCAGCCGAGGCTCATGTTCCGGTCGGCTGTGTTCAGGGCTGGGCTGCCTCCGTCTCGTCCTGCGTATTGGGACGTCCCCTCAGCAGGAGGGTCCATTCGCCCTGCTGAACTCTCTTGTCGTCCTGGTTGAGAATGGTGATGGCAAAGACCACCATTCCACCAGTCATTCTGGGCATCGATCGGGTCCTCATCACCCTGGCCCGCAGTCGAATGGTATCCCCGAAAAAGATGGGGGCTTTGAACTTCCAGGTCAGCCCGATGAAGGCCTGCGCTGTCCCCTCGATGAAGCCGGTGCGCGCCGCCAGCCCCGAGGCAATCGAAAGCCCCAGCAGCCCATGGGCAATGCGTTTGCCGTAGGGCGTTTTCCTGGCGAATTCGGCGTCGGTGTGTAGCTGGTTGTAGTCGCCCGAGAGTCCCGCGAACTGCACTACATCGGCCTCGGTCACCGTGCGAGCGGGGCTTTCGACCTCCTGCCCGACTGAGAACTCTTCAAAAAAGTATCCCCTGGCATGGGACTGGGTCATCGTTCCCTCCTTGCCCTTTCTGGCGATCATTTGCCAAAACACCGGGGGATGGGGAAGGATGCGGCAAATGAGCCTGCTTCCGAGGGCGGTGTGGTGTTGCAGGTGACGCCACATGAAGGCCACGTCTACCAGTCGCGCCCTCGTCTTTCCTCGCTGTCCGGTAAAGTGCTATAATCATTTCCCGAGGCAATAGACCACCGTCTCGCACACTGGAATGAGCCTGGCCACATGGGTGCTCATGCGGTCTCCCGAGAGGTCTCGCCACGGGAGATCGTGCTCGACTATGCTGATCCTCTCACGATGCGTCTCTGGGCGCTGGAACACTGATCAGGAGCTTCGGTTGAACCATGGCGGAGAGACGCACCAACCTAATGGTAGCCCTCTTGTTGCTTTCGGCCTTGCTGGCGGGGTGCGTGGCTCCGCCATCGGCTGCACCCACTGCCCGAGCCGCTGGGCAGCCCGCGCCACCCAGGATCGGGGCGCAGGCCTATAACTTTGCCCTGAACGACCTCCAGGGGAGTCCGGTGCTGCTGAGCGACTTTCGGGGAAAGAGTGTGATGATCAACTTCTGGGCGACCTGGTGTGGCCCCTGCCGCGCCGAGATCCCGGCCATGGTCGAGCTCTACAACGAACGCCGCGACCAGGGATTCGAAATCCTGGCTATCAATGTGGGTGAGAGTGCAGGCAGCGTGACTGGTTTTGTCGAACGTTTTGACATGCGGTTCCCGGTGCTGCTCGACCCCACCGGGAAGGTCGCGGTGGCATACACGGTGCGAGGCATGCCCACGAGTGTTTTCGTGGATGAACAAGGCATCATCCGGGCCGCCGTTGTGGGTGCCCTGAGCAAGGCGGCCATGCGCCGATACGTTGACGAGCTGATGCGGTAAATGAAAGCCAACGAGCCTCGCAGCGCCACCAGAGACGCGTGGACCAGACGCATCACCCAATGGCTCACCCTGCTGATGCACTGGGTGGCCACGCACTGGTTGCTGATGGCGAATGTGGCTATCGGGCTGTACGTGGGTGTGCCGGTTCTGGCGCCAGTGCTGGCGCACGCCGGGTGCCAACGGGCAGCAAACATGATTCACCTGGTCTTCAAGCCGCTCTGCCACCAGTTGCCAGAGCGGTCGTTCTTTCTCTACGGCAGGCAAATCGCATACTCCTATGAAGAGCTGAGCCAGATGCTTGGGGGGCTGGTGCCTTCCCGCTATCAAGGAGGTCCGGGGATTGGCTTCAAGGTGGCCGTGTGTCAGCGCTGCGTGGCCATATACCTGACGATGCTGGCGGCCGGGTTGTCCTTTGCCTGGGTTCGACGTCGCCTGAAGGCCCTTTCAGCGAGGCAGTTCGCGGCAACGGTCTTGCCCATAGCCATCGACGGTCTGGGTCAGTTGTTTGGCCTGTGGACGAGCACTTGGTGGAGTCGGGTGCTCACAGGCGGTCTTTTCGGTTTGGGGTGTTTCTGGCTCACCTATCCGCATTTGGAGCGTGGGATGTCAGAGGTCCGCCAGGAGTCACATAGAGCCCTCAAAGAGTGGAGGCAGTGAAGTGGGGATGCAGGACGTTACCGTGGCGGCGGCTCTGGTTGCTGGCCTGCTCTCCTTCTTCTCGCCCTGTGTGCTGCCGCTGGTGCCGGTCTACCTCGGCTACATGACTGGAACAGTGGCCGGTGAGCTGGAGGGTTCCGGCCGCCTCAGGACGCTGGCCCACGCGGCGTTCTTTGTGTTGGGTTTCGGCTCGATGTTCACCCTGGTGGGTGCGGCGGCGGGCCTGCTTGGCGACGTCATCTATCCCATCATGCCCTACCTGGTCAGGATCGGGGGCCTCATTCTCATTGTCTTTGGCTTGCACATGATGGGGCTGATCCGGATACCTTTGCTTGGCATGGATAGGCGCCTTGACCTGGCGCGCGCCCGCCGAAAGAGCTATTGGACGTCCTTTCTCGTCGGTCTCTCCTTCGCGGCCGGTTGGACTCCCTGTGTGGGGCCGGTTCTATCTGCGATTCTGCTGCTGGCTGCAGATACTCAGATGGCAGGAAAGGGAGCAGTGCTTCTCGCAACCTACTCAGTGGGGCTGGGCCTGCCCTTTCTCGTAGTGGCGGGGCTGGTGGAGTCCGCCCTGTCTGCTTCCAGGAGGATGGGTCGCGTCTCGCGCGCGATTCCCATAGTGAGCGGAATCCTTCTGATCCTGATGGGGGCCTTGCTGGCGGCTGGTCTCTTTCAGCGTTTTGTGTTCTGGTTGAACGCAAGGCTGGCGAGTTGAGGGCTTTGCGAAGCTTTGTCGTCTGGATCCATTTGTCATTCTGCCAGGCTGGGAGTATACTAGTTGTGCCCCCTACGGGGTACTGGCTGCAATCGGGGCGTAGCGCAGATAGGGAGCGCGCACGGTTCGGGTCCGTGAGGTCGGAGGTTCAAATCCTCTCGCCCCGACTTGCACTGGCCGGAGATGGCCTTTGGGATGGCCCTCTCCGGTCTCTTGTTTGCAGCCGCCAGGCCCAGCCGGCGTGGGCGACGTCCGCGAGAAACCAACCCGGCTCAGCGGGGTTGTAATGGGAAAGCCACGTCGCCGCCGATGACCGGGAGGTGTGACATGGAGAGAGGGGTGATGACGCCTGAGCAGCAGATCCTGAGCGTGAGAAACGCGCTGGCGAGGTTGCGAAGCCTGAAGCCGTTTCGGGGGCAACAAGACCTGGTGGGGGATACGGAAGGTCATCTGGCCTTGCTCCTGGAGGCCCACAGGCAGGGTCGCCTGAAACCTTTTGTGCCAGCCCGCAGGTCTGGCGATCCCATGTGGGGCGGCTAGCGACACCGACCGGGTGACGAGAGAGAAAAAGCCGGACACCTCCTGATGGTGTCCGTTTTCGTTTGTCGGGGCCCTCGCCCAGGTCACAGTTTCTCATCCTGGCCAGATCGGCTGGACCTGGAGATTGGCGCGATACGGATGGCGCTGGGTGAGGCCCCAGCGCTTTCTTGATTTCGGCGTGCCAGACAGCGTAGCCCTCTTGGTATACCCTTCCATCTGGTGGTATAATCGACCCGTGTCCTCGGTGCCCCCTGGGGCAGCATGACGGCGCTGGAGCAATTGGTGCATCGCAGGGAGTGCGCCGGCGATTCGTGGGTTGCTGCCGTACTCTTGGACGGCTCACGCGCAACGATGAACAAGTGTTCTGCAGTTCGAGAGGGTGTTCAATGATCTCCAAGCTTCGGGAGCTCTTCAGCTACCGAGAGTTGATCGAGAACCTGGTGGTGCGCGATCTGAAAGTGCGCTACAGGAGCTCGGTGTTGGGCTTCTTCTGGTCGTGGTTGAACCCCCTTCTCTTGATGACCGTGTTCACGGTGGTGTTCACCGTGATGGTGCCCAACCTGGCCATACCCAAGTTCCCAGTGTTTGTGCTCTCCGCCCTGCTGCCCTGGAATTTCTTTAGCGCGGCCGTTACCAGCGCCATCAACAGCATCGTGCACAACGCCCATCTGACCAAGAAAGTGTATTTCCCGCGCGAGATCCTGCCCATCTCGACCGTGCTGTCCAATCTGGTCAACTTTTTGCTTTCTTTGCCCGTCCTGTTCCTCTTTGTTGTCCTTTTTGGCGTGCCGCT
>DATKWG010000219.1:0-2440 GCA_035529675.1 Anaerolineae bacterium | reverse complement strand
CCGATAGGGCACGATGTTCGCCCGCATGGCCGTCTCATCGTGCCCCAAGAGCAGCCGAGTGCGACGCATGATCGGCAGGAACAGATCGGTCTCATAGTTGCTGTCTACGCCCTGCAGTATCGAGGCGATCCGCTCCATCCCCAGTCCAGTGTCGATGCTTGGCCGGGGCAACGGAACGACGGTTCCGTCCTCCCGTGCATCGAATTGCATGAAAACCAGGTTCCACAGCTCCAGCCAGCGATCGCACTCCTTGGCCGGGCTGCAATCGGGGCGGCCACAACTGCACGCCTCTGGCCCCCGGTCGTAGACTATCTCGGAACAGGGACCGCAGGGACCGGTGTCGCCCATAGCCCAGAAGTTGTCCTTCTTGCCCAGCCGGGTGACGCGCGATGCGGGCACGCCGGCTATCTCTTGCCACAGCCGGAGGGCCTCATCGTCGTCCACGTACACCGTGGGATAGAGGCGCTGGGGGTCCAGACCGAGTTCTTCGGTGAGGAAGGTCCAGGCACTGTCGATGGCCTCGGCCTTGAAATAGTCGCCAAAGCTAAAGTTGCCCAGCATCTCAAAGAAGGTGTGGTGGCCGAGCGATGGACCGACCGCCTCCAGGTCATTGTGCTTGCCGCTGACCCGCATGCACTTCTGGGCAGTGGCCGCGCGGGTGTAGGCACGCTTCTCCAACCCCAGAAAGGCGTCCTTGAACTGGACCATGCCGGAGTTGACAAAGAGCAGCGTCGGGTCGTTGCCAGGCAACAGCGAGGAGCTCTTGACTATGGTGTGGCCCCGTTTCCGATAGAATTCGAGGAACCGGGACCTGATCTCTGCGCTACTGATCATGCGGCTCTATCTCCTTGTGTGTCGGACGGCTAGTGTTCAGTCAAGGCCCGTCTTATGTTGCCGCCAGGCGGGAAATCATCCGGCTCATCAGGTTGAAGCTCCCTACGGAGTCTCGCCGACCCCTCCCATTCCCGCCCCCGCAGGCGGGGGAAGGTCACAGATCCTGGCGCAGCCAGGGCCAGAGTGGGGGTAGAGTGATGCAAGCATGCCCAAGGACACAGGATACGATTGCTCTAGGGGAGCGAACCCGTCTGCCAACAGGCAGGGAATCTCGTTTCCTGGCTGGTGGTTCGCGACCGTAGGACGAGATTCTTTCGCTCTGTTCCTCGGAATGATCAAGTCTCGTTGTAGTACTAGGCAGCATCAACGAAGGCGTTATGATCGCGCTGGCGTCGGCGACGAACGTGTTCTCGGGTCACCGTCCAGTGACTGATCTCGGGGCGCGAGGGGATCTCGAACATGACGTCGAGAAGCGTCTCTTCGATGATGGTTCGCAAGCCGCGAGCCCCCATCTTGTACTCGATGGCTTCTTCCGCCGCCGCGCGCAGTGCCTCTTCGGTGAACTCTAGCTCAACATCGTCCACGGCAAAGAGCTTCTTGTACTGGCGCAGCAAGGCGTTCTTGGGCTCGGTGAGAATGCGGACCAAATCATCCTCTTCCAGCGGCTCGACGGTCACCACCACCGGCAGGCGTCCCACGAACTCTGGGATGAGGCCGTAGTCCATGAGATCGTCAGAGTTCACCTGGCGCAAGAGTTCTGATTCGCTGGGAGGTGATCGCCGTTCGTCGCCCGAGGCAAATCCAAGAGCGCCCCTGGTGTTCGTTCGCTCTGCAACGATGCCCGCCAGGTCCTGAAACGCACCGCCGCAGATGAACAGGATATTGGTGGTATCGAGCTGGATGAACTCCTGATGGGGGTGCTTGCGTCCTCCCTGAGGAGGGACGTTGGCCACCGTGCCTTCAAGTATCTTGAGCAGGGCCTGTTGCACCCCCTCGCCCGAAACGTCACGGGTGATCGACGGGTTGTCTCCGCTCTTGCGGGCTATCTTGTCGATCTCGTCGATGTATATGATCCCACGCGAGGCGCGAGCCACATCAAAGTCGGCCGCCTGCAGAAGGCGGAGAAGGATGTTCTCCACGTCCTCTCCCACATAGCCGGCCTCGGTGAGAGCGGTGGCATCGGCGATACAAAAGGGCACATCCAGCACTCTGGCCAGGGTTTGGGCCAGAAGGGTCTTGCCGCAACCTGTGGGCCCGATGATCAGGATGTTGCTCTTCTCGACCTCCACGTCGTCGGCGCCTCTCTCCCCCAGAATGCGCTTGTAATGGTTGTAGACCGCCACGGCAAGCACCTTCTTGGCTCGTTCCTGGCCGACAACATACTCCTCCAGCGCCTGGTAGAGTTGCTTGGGTGCCAGCACCTCGGAGAGGGATGGCATCTCTTGCGCAGACAGGCCAGCACCCGTATCCAGGATTCTCTTGCACAGGAGCACGCAAGCCTCGCAGATGTACACCGAATCAGGCCCAGATATGAGCCGTCTCACCGCGTGCTCCGGCCGCCCACAGAAGGAGCAACGCGCCCCTTGGCCGGTCGTGCTCACGACCC
>DATKWG010000218.1:0-4213 GCA_035529675.1 Anaerolineae bacterium | reverse complement strand
ATGTGAGAGGGGGCACGATCGCCCCACAGCCCGGCAGCGAACGATTGCCGCGCAGCCCTCTGCTGGCTAGTCATGGAACCGTTCTCAGAGCGATGAAGGAGGCAACTTGTTGCTGGAGGCACTGCGTCGGGAGGTTCTTGAGGGCAACCTGATGTTGCCGCGAGCCGGGCTGGTCACCTGGACCAGTGGCAACGTGAGTGCGCGCGATCCCAAGACGAACTACGTGGTGATCAAGCCCAGTGGCGTGCCCTACGAGGAGTTGACGGTTGAGAAGACGGTGGTCCTTGATCTGGAAGGCCGGATCATCGAGGGACACCTGAAACCCTCGGTGGACACGCCCACCCACCTGTACGTTTACCGTCACCGGCAGGATGTCAACAGTGTGGTACACACCCATTCGACCTTTGCCACCGCTTTTGCAGCACTCGGTCGCCCGATACCGGTCTATCTCACGGCCATGGCCGACGAGTTCGGGGGGGCGATTCCGGTGGGAGCCTATGCGGAGATCGGCAGCGAGGAGATAGGCCGGGAGCTGGTGCGTTCCATAGGTGACAGTCCGGCCATACTGATGAAGAACCACGGCGTGTTCACCGTCGGTCCCACGGTCGTGTCGGCGGTCAAGGCTGCGGTGATGACCGAGGACGTGGCTCGTACTGTCTACTATGCGCTGCAGATGGGACAGCCCGAGGGAATACCGTTGGAAGAGGTTAAGAGGGCGCATCGTCGCTACCTGGAAAAGTACGGCCAGCAAAACCTGCCCGGGGAAGGGCCCAGATGATAACCCGAGAGCCCACCGTACAGCCCGCCAGTCCGCGCCAGACGGCCCAGGTTCGCTTTGCTGATGGCAGAACATACCAGGGTCCCATGCGAACCACTCTGGTAGAGTTTGTGGATGCTGCCTACCCGGACGCACCTTGCCCCATCGTGGCAGCCCTGGTCAATGATGAATTGGTGGAGCTGACCCATCCGGTCAGCAAAGATGCCGACGTCCTGCCTATCGACACCTCCACGAATGCTGGCATGCGCATCTATCAGCGCTCGCTTTCCTTCGTTCTCATCGTTGCTGTGCACGAGCTGTTTCCAGAGGTGCGTCTCATTGTCGATCACTCTGTCACGTTAGGTGGTTTTTTCTGCCAGATCGTGGGGCGCGAGGTCTTTAGCCTCGCTGAGCTGGAGGATATCCAGAGGCGCATGCGCGAGATCGTGGCGGCCGACGAGCCCATTCTCAGGGAGCGCATTCCCGTCGCGGCTGCAAAGGAGATGTTTGCCTCCCAAGGCTATGATGACAAGGTGCACCTGCTCGACTATCTCGAAGAGGACGACATCGCTGTCTACCGCCTGCGCGGCGTGCGCGACTACTTTTTCGGCAGCATGATGCCTAGCACCGGCAAGCTAAGATGGTTCAGTCTGCGATACTACCCTCCCGGACTGATCCTCCGCATGCCCCGCCGACAGCATCCCACTACTCTACCCCCACATCGAGACTACCCCAAACTCACTGCAATCTTTCGCGAGTACAGGCTGTGGCTCAGGATCCTGGGCATAGAGGATGTGGGCGCGCTGAACCGGGTAATCGAGAGCGGTCAGATAGGCAAGACCATCCTGGTGACCGAGGCCCTGCACGAGAAGCGCATCTCTGACATCGCCGACAGTATCGTCGCAAGGTCCGGGCAAGTGCGGCTGATACTCATTGCCGGCCCCTCTGCTTCCGGTAAAACCACTTTTGCGCGGAGGCTGGCCATACAGCTCATGGTCAACGGCTTCAAGCCTTTCGCGCTGGGACTAGACGACTACTTTGTAGACCGCGAGCTGACTCCTCGCGACAAGAGTGGCGACTATGACTTTGAGTCCCTGGACGCGGTTGATCTCCCCCTGTTCAACGATCAGTTGCTGGCTATGATGGCTGGCCGGGCCGTACGCTTGCCGCGTTTCAATTTCAAGACGGGCAAGAGGGAGCGGCACGAGGAGGTCAGGTTGCCCCAGGATGAACTCATCATCGTAGAGGGGATTCACGGCCTCAATCCCGACCTGTTGCCGGGCGTGCCTGGCGAGTCAGTCTATCGCATCTATGTTTCGGCCCTGACCCAGCTCAACATCGACCACCACAACCGCGTGCCCACCACCGACACACGGCTGCTCCGACGTATAGTGCGAGATGCCCGCCATCGGGGATACTCGGCCAGAGAGACGATCAGACGTTGGGAGAGTGTAAGAAGGGGCGAAGAGCGCAACATCTTTCCTTACCAGGAGAACGCCGATGTCATGTTCAACTCGGCGCTGGCCTACGAGCTGGCCGTCTTGAAGCCGTTTGCCGAACCGCTACTGCTGCGCGTCCCTCACGGAACCATGGAGTACATGGAAGCCCGTCGTTTGCTCGAGTTTCTCCAGTGGGTGCGTCCTCAGGGTGCCGACATCATTCCTGGGAACTCGCTTCTGCGCGAATTCGTGGGTGGCTCCATCCTGACGGATTTCCAGTTCTGAACAGCCTTCCAGCAGCGACCAAAGGCCCCACAGGCCAGGTCCATTGGCTCTCTTCACCGGTCAGCGTCCCATGGGGGCCTCCAGGGTGACCTCTCCGTGAGTCAGCGACAGAATGATGGTGTCTCGACTCGACGTGAGTCTGTGGATTCGCTTTCGGGGGATGACCAGCAACTCATCTCTCTTGGCATCGAAAGACCCGGTCGGGGTCGCCACGCCCAGCCGACCGTCTGTGATAAGAAGCATCTCATCGTGGTCGGGGTGAACGTGCCAGTTGGTTTCACCCAAGCACCACACCACTCGTACCTGCATCTCGTCCACTTGGGCCACTGCCAGCGGAAGATAGGGCTTGCGCAGACGGTCTGCCGCCCGATCAACAGACCACTTGGGCAACAGGTGTGTGCCTGGACCGAGAATCAGATGGCCATGTCCGTTCTTGCGGTCAGGGTCGCCTCGAGCCTGAAACAGCATGACCACAGCGCCAGCGATCGAGCCCGATACATGAGCCAGGCCCTGAGGCACCACAGCGAACTCTCGGCGGGAGAGAGTGATGTGTCCCCAGTCGGTATCCAGGGCCAGCGAGCCGCTGTGCACATAAAAGAGCTCGTCCTGGGTGACGTGCCGATGTCGAGCCACGGCCCCCCTGCAAAGATAGACATAGACCCCAAAGTGATCGACCTGGGCAACCTGCTGCATCAGGAAGGGCCTTTCGAGCCCCTTGGCGACGGCCTCAAGATCGACCTTGTGAACGGT
This sequence comes from Anaerolineae bacterium, assembly GCA_035529675.1. Lineage (GTDB taxonomy): Bacteria > Chloroflexota > Anaerolineae > UBA1429 > UBA1429 > DATKWG01. Next base: position 982 of record DATKWG010000218.1, on the reverse strand, counting down.
CATAAACGCGAGCACCTTCTGGGTGGCAAAAAAGGAGCTGACACTTCAAGACCTTGGCTGCCTTGCCGTTCAAGAGGATATTCCCCGGACTCATAGTTGTCAACCACTTTCTTCGGCGCCCTGCCGAGCCAGACCAACCGGGGAATTGCGCCGACTTGCCCACGGAGAGGCAATCGGCTATCATGGGCCCGCGAGAGAAATCAAGCAGTGTCGGCTCGCAGTCATCCTGTGCAGCCGCTCTTGGGAGGTGAACCAATGCAAGCAGAGATCATGTATCGCCCTTCCTATTCCCTGACAGTTGTCAAGCTCGAGGCTCACGAGAAGGTGAGAGTCGAGGCCGGATCCATGGTGAGTATGTCTCATGGAGTGACCCTGGAGACAAAGGCCGCTGGCGGAATCATATCCTCGCTGAAGCGCTCTCTGTTGGGCGGGGAGAGCTTTTTCATGAATGAATACCAGGCCCCGGCCGGTGGCGGCACGATAACCCTCGCGCCAGCCCTGCCAGGCGACATGATGGTGATCGACCAGGGGGAACGTGCCCTGATGGTGCAGTCGGGCTCCTATGTGGCCTCATCTCAGGGGGTCGAGGTGGACACCAAGTTCGGGGGAGCCAAGACCTTCTTCGCCAGCGAAGGGTTGTTCCTGCTGCGATGTAGCGGGCAGGGAACGCTGATCCTCTCAAGCTATGGGGCCATCCACGAGATGCAACTCGCAGCCGATGAGCGCTACACCGTGGATACCGGACACCTGGTGGCCTTTGACGAGGGCATCGGCTTCAAGGTACGAGCCGTGGGCGGATTAAAGTCCACGCTCTTCAGCGGCGAGGGCCTGGTGGTGGATCTGACCGGCCCAGGGCGGGTTCTGATACAGACGCGCAGCACAGACGCCTTCCTGACCTGGTTGATGCCCCAGGTACAGAAACGCACGCCTGCTCGCGGGAGAAGTGGCTTTACCTTTGGGTAGTGGGACTGGCGCCTGACCG
>DATKWG010000217.1:0-2051 GCA_035529675.1 Anaerolineae bacterium | reverse complement strand
ACCTCCGAGTTGAGCTCTACCGCTGGGCGGTCAAGAGCCGTGGGCTGCGCGGAGCACCAGATCGGGCCTCGCGCCGTGCCCCTTGGACTGTCGAGCCCGAAAACGGGCTACAGCTCCATCTTACCACAACGACTACTGGCTGTCACACCTCGAAGGTAGATGATCACAACGTCGGGTCGCCGCGCCATGCCTGGCCGGTGAGTGGGAGAAACGAGCGATAGTTCGTCGCTATCGGGAGCATGGGGATGGCGCACCGTTGATCCGTCGAGGAGTGGACAGGTGCATGCTTCGGCGCGAGCCGTGGGTGTTGGCCCACTCGATCGCTCAGAGCACCTCTGCTGGCCCCAGGACCGGCTCACTCCTGCAACTCGACGATCAGCTCGTGGATGCGATCCAGCCCTGCCCGAAGGAAATCGGCGGGCAAGCCAAAACTGATTCGCAGGTGATGATCCAGGCCAAAGTGGTCTCCCGGAACGACGAACACGCTCTTTTCCCGAATCAAGCGCTCCACGAACTCGGTCGAGTTGATCTCGAGGCGATAACGTGCAAAGGCGATGGCCGCGGCCTGGGGCGGGACCAGGGCAAAGGTGCCCTCGTGGTTCTCCAGCCACCAATCCAGAATGGGAAAGCCGCGGCGGATATGCTCTCGTGTCCGCTGCATGAGGCGCGATCGCATCTGGGGGGAAAGGGCGATGGCTGCAAGCTTGTTGGCCAGCGCAGTGGTGCTGATGGTAGTATACTCGTGGCGGGCCCAGATCTCATCGACGATGTCTGCTGGCCCGACCACCCAGCCGATTCGCAGCCCGGGCAAACCGTAGGCCTTGCTCAGACTGTTCATGGCCAGCACTCTGTCGTACCGGCCCCAGAAGGAGGGAGTCTGGATATCGGTCAGCCGCTCCGTGCCGCTGTAGACCTCGTCGGCCAGGAGCCAGGCCCCAGCCCGCTCGGCGGCGGCCACGATGGCCTCCATCTCCTCAGAAGTGAGAGCATAGCCCGTGGGGTTGTTCGGGTTGCAGACGGCGATGAGCCTTGTCCTCTCCGAGACGACGTCGTTCAACTCGTCCAGGTCTGGAGCCCACCCCCGATCCTCTTTCAGATGAAAGCTTCTGACCCGAAAGCCGTAGTTGTGGCCGATGCCCCAGATCTGCATGTAGTTGGGCAGCATCACCACCATCTCATCCCCCGTCGCGAGAATGGTCTGTGTGGTGGTAAAGTTGGCCTCGGCGCAACCGACGGTGACCAGCACGTTGTCGGGAGCGGCCCCGGGATAGAGGGCGGCGATGCGCTCTCGCAGTTCGATGGTGCCATTGGTCTGGGGGTAGCTCACCTCGGTGGCCAGCAACTCCTCGACCATGGTCGGATCGTCCATCAGCTCTCCAACGGTGATGGGGTGGACGCCGCTCTCCGATAGGTTGTACTGGACAACGTTCTCCCACCTGGACATCATACGTTCCATGTCGAACGGCTGAAACGCAGTCACGCGATTCCTCCTCCTTGTCTCTTTCCTCTGGCAAGGTCTGCCAGAGCGATCTGGTAGTTCCGTCCTGGCCCCGACGCTTTGCCTCCGATGAAGTCGCCCAGCACCACTGTTGCGTCGCAGTCTGCCCTCTCGCCCAAGCGCAGGGAACACTCGAGCGGCGTCTCGCGTATGTGACGGCGGATTCTGCGTTGTGCCTGCACTACTTCTGCCCTGACGTCAATCACAGATTCCCTGGCCAAGAAGCAACCGACTCCGAGACTAGCTCTCTCGACTGGTACGCGGAGCGCCAAGAGGATGATACCAGGTCGCGGCTCTGACTGTCAATGTGACTGCAGGAACCGAACACGTGGCAGCCACTCGGTCGCGTGTTTGGCCCCGTGGGCACCCCACTCACCGCTGCCCGAGCGGCATGAAACGAGATCCGCGCTGCCTCAGAGCACGGCCCGAGGCGATTTGGCTCGTGGAGGAATGCCGAGTACAATGGGATGCGCTGAGTATCAGACCTCTTGGGCGCTCCGAAGTAGAGCAGCTACCCTGGTGCTCTTCGCGCGTGTCGCAAGGTACTAGACCT
>DATKWG010000216.1:0-13293 GCA_035529675.1 Anaerolineae bacterium | reverse complement strand
GGGAGTCCATACTACACTGTTTTCCCGACGAATGGGAATCAGACCTATTACTTTTCTCTCGTGTTATTCTTCCTGATTGTCTCAGCTGCCCTCAAGAGAAGCCGATCTCTTTCGCGTTACTGGCCAGCCGCATATTCACTCTGCATCGCATCAGCCGCATTGCTTTTTCTCAGTACAGGGATTCTGAACCTCCAACGCAACGCTATGGATCCTTTACAATTCCTCGCCATGGATAAACTCTCACAATTTCTGTATGTTGTGCCCGTCATTGTTGGGCTGACTCTGCTTGCTAAGGAAGATCTGAAAAGCATCTTCATTGCGAGAGGAAGACTGAGACAGGGGCTCGCTTTTGGCTTGGTGTCCTTTGCAGCCTTTGTAGCGATTGCCCTTGTTACGCAGTTGAATTCGAGCGGTTTCTTTTTATCGCTTCCCGCCGCGGTTCCCTGGCTTCTGTTATTCGTCTTTGCAAACGCGATCATGGAAGAGCTTTGGTTCCGGGCAATCTTCCTGAGAAAATATGAGGTCATGATTGGGAGGAAAGCTGCAATCATTGTCACAGCAGTGGTATTTGGCGCTTCACATGTCAATGCCACCTATGATTTCCCGGGCGGGGGATTTGTTTTCGGTCTGGTGGTTTTCGGCCTAGGCCTTATCGGCGCCCATTCGATGCTTAAGGACGACGGATTGATGGGACCTGTCCTCTTCCATGCTGGCTACGATCTGCTTGTCATCGTTCCAGTCCTTAACTCGTTGTAGGAAATCGCGGTTCGATACCAGCAGCCAGGAAGGGTTTGGAAGGCATCGAGCGGCAAGCTTCAAATGCTCCAGTCCAGCTAACCCGCGCATGCAGCCGACCGCCTGATCGAGTATTTGATTGCCGCCGGTGTTGGTTGTGTGGCACGTCTTTGATTGAAGGGCGCGTTGTTTCACCCGGCGGCGGCTGATGCTTGCCGTTAGGCAGAAATCGGAGGTTTCTTAGGAATATGGCTCAAGCAGATTTCGGCAAAGAGGCCCAATCCCTGGCCAGCCTTGTCGATTACCAGAACGGATCGGTGGTTAGCCGGACGTTGCTCAGTAAATCGGCAGGAACCGTCACTCTGTTCGCATTCGACGAAAGCCAAGGTCTGAGTGAACATACTACTCCATACGATGCCCTGGTTCTCGTTGTGGACGGCGGGCTTGACGTCACAATAGATGGGGAACCGCACCGGCTAGCCGACGGTGAAGTTCTACTCATGCCGGCAGACAAACCGCACTCGATCCATTCGAGTGAGCGAAGCAAGATGCTACTGGTCATGATCCGTGAGTAGCGAGGTGGCGGGGAATTCTCTTTCTGGCTAACCACTCGCTGGAGCGGACCCGGCCTCGGTGGAGGCCCACGATGTGGTGGGAGGGGGGTCGAGGCGGTCCGAGCCCAATTGGGGCGGGCCAAGGCCATACTGAGCGCACCAACGCAACGTTCCGCGGGATGGATGCGCCGGACCGCCGCGCTAGGCCAAGGAGACCATCGCTTCGAGGGCCAGTTCCTCCACGAGGGCCCGACTGGTGTGGATGCGTTTCTGCTCCTCTTCTGTGTTGTCCAGCAGATGACGCCGCTCCACAAGGTTGTCCAGGAGATAGATGAGACATGCGCTGGGCACACCAAAGTGCTGAGCTACGGCGAAAGTCGCCGCCGCTTCCATCTCCACGCCTGCATATCCCTCGCTCTCCCACCGCAGGATGTCCTCCCACTTCTCGGCCATGAAAGCGGGGGCGGTGAACACCGGCCCTTCGTGCCAGGCCAGTCCTCGGCCAGCGAGGGCGGCGCGAAACCAGTCGGTCAGCCGCTCGTCCGAGCGAGCGGGAACGCCCTTGGGCAGATACCAGTCGGACACTCCGTCGCCGCTGCCCGCCTCAGTCACCAGGAGCAGATCGCCCACCGATAGGCCCTTGCGGGTGCCGCCAAAACTCCCGATCTGCACGATCCCTTTGACGCCAAGCACCCCCGCGCAGTGCAGCACAAACGCTGCCATGGGAGCGCCAATCACCGGGGCATACCAAAGGGTCACATCCTGGTGCTGCCCGATGACCAGGTTGAACGCGCTAGGTGCCACGCGGGCATTGGTCAGGCGATCGCGCCACCGCTGGGCGAATCGGGGCATGTCATAGACACCATGTACGACAAGCCCCTCGGGGCTGTCCTCGACGCTGATGCCGAGCAGGCTGCGCACCGCTGTTTCATCGAATTCGTGATACACGCGATCCTCAATTCACGGGCACGTGGGCTACAGCCCAACCCCCTCGATCTTGCCCCCACAATGACCACAGACCCCGCCCTGGGCCTCGTTGCTCAGCACAGAAAAGCCCATCCTTCGGATGGCCACCTGGCCGCAGGTGGGGCAGGCGGTGTTCTCGCCAGCGCCGCCAGGCAGGTTGCCCACGTACACGTAGCGCAGTCCTGCCTCCAGGCCGATCTCTCGGGCACGCTGCAGGGTACCCGCCGGCGTGGCCGGCACATCGGTCAGCTTGTACGTGGGGTGAAAGCGGCTGACGTGCCACGGCGTCTCCACGCCCAATTCCTCGGCGATGAATCGGGAGACGTCGCCCAGTTCCTCGTCCGAGTCGTTCAGGCCGGGTATGACCAGGGTGGTGACCTCTACCCATACCTGCCTTTGCTTCATCATCACCAGGCTATCGAGCACCGGCTGAAGGGTGGCGCCGCACTGGCGACGATAGAACTCGTCGCGAAAGGCCTTCAAGTCCACGTTGGCCGCGTCCAGGAGGGGCGGCCCCGTGGCGCTGGTGAACATCTCCAGCATCTCGGGGGTCATGTATCCGTTGGTGACATATACGTTGGCGATGCCTTCCTGGTGAGCCAGCAGAGCGATGTCATAGGAATACTCAAAGAAGACAGTGGGCTCGGTGTACGTGTAGGCGATGCTGCGGCATTCGTAGCGCCTGGCCGCGCTCACTACGGCGTCCGGGGGCACGTCGCGCCCCCTTATGGCTCCCAGGTCTCGCGGCATCTGGGAGATGTCGGCGTTCTGGCAAAAGGTGCAGCGGAAGTTGCATCCCACGGTCGCCACCGAAAAGGACGTGCTACCCGGATGGAAGTGGAAGAGGGGTTTCTTCTCGATGGGATCCACGGCCTGAGAGATGGGCAGGCCGTAGACGAGGGAATGGAGCGTACCCTCGCGATTCTCGCGCACCTGGCAGATGCCTCTTTTGCCGCTCGCGATGAGACAGCGATGAGCACAGAGCTGGCAGCGCACCCGGCCATCCTCCAACCTCTCGTACAGTAGAGCTTCATTCATGGTCTCTCTCCCAACCGACGCACCATCTCACGTGAATGCTAGGAAGGGTTGGGTATGACGCAGATGATGCGCAGGACCGACTCACCCCGGTTGATGAACTGATGCACCTCCCCGGGCTCGACATAGATGCAGTATCCAGGGCCTATAGGCGTCTCGCCGTCGGCGTCGCGCACCGCACCATCTCCCTCCAAGACGAACACCTCGTGCTCCCAGGCGTGGGTATGATAGGGCGTGGCGCAGTCAGGCTCCATGTCAATCACCCGGGCCGTGAAATTGGGCGTGTCCACGTTCTTCCCCATGGCCCAACGTATGGAGATGCCCGGCGTTCCTTCGAACGCCTCCGACGGCACCGTCGTGTAGTGATAGGCTTTCATCTGATGGACCCTCCCCACCAGGATGGCGACCAAAGACCCTTGGTCGGGCCTCTAGTCATGAATGAGGCCGCGCAGCAGGGCCAGGTTCTCGACGTCTTCAGCCATGTCTGGCCCCTTGGGGGTTTCCAGCAGCATGGGCACGCTGCGCAGGCGGGGATCGTTGACCAACATGTCAAAGGCTTCCAGGCCCACATAGCCCTTGCCCATGTGCTCGTGGCGATCCACCCGGCTTCCCAGATCGCGCTTCGAGTCGTTCAGGTGAATGGCACGCAGTTGCTCGATCCCGATCAGGTCATCGAACTGGTCCCACATGCGTGCATAGCTCTCGGCCTGGCGGAACTCGTACCCCGCCGCAAGCGCGTGCGCTGTGTCAAAACACATGCCCAGGCGATAGGCACCTTCGGTGTGCCCCATCAGCCAGGCCAGGTGCTCGAATGTGTAGCCTAGGCTCGACCCCTGTCCGGCGGTGTTTTCCAACAGTATCGCCACTCCGCTGCCATGTGTGGCCGATAAAGCGGCACTCAGAGCCGTGACAATCCTTTCTAGGCCCGCCTTCTCGCCGGACCCCTTGCGGGCCCCCGGATGCAGCACATAATCGCGCACGCCGAGCTGCTGGCAGCGTCTCATCTCCAGGATCAGGGCCTCCACAGACCTTCGCCAGAGATCGTCGTCAGGAGTGGCCAGATTGATCAGATACGAGCTGTGAGCCACGATAGGATGGATGCCCGTAGCCGACCGTGCCTGCTCAAAGTCCTTGATCTGCTCGGAGGTCAGTTCTTTCGATCGCCAACGGTTGGCGTTGCGGGTAAAGATCTGAACCGCGTCACAGCCAATGGACTGTCCCTGCAGAAGGGCATTGGCCGGTCCACCGGCTATGGACATGTGTGCTCCCAGACGCGGCCCTGTCATCGGCAGGTCTCCCTCCCGTCCGCTACACCTGATTCTAGGGCCAGCCAAGCCTGCTGTCAACGCCCCGCGAGCACACAAAGAGGGACGCGGTCCTGTTGGACACGCATCCCTCACCACCGCGCTGGCAGACTGGTCCCTGGAGCGAGATCACTCGCCAGATGGCCACCGACGCCTGCTGCAGTCTGTTCCACCCGCAAACAGCACACTGGCTTTTCGGCGGAACCCGCTACACACAGCGCGCGCTGCGATGTGAGCAGTCAGGCCCAGGTGGGCCCTGGCAAAGTGCCCGTGCTTTTGGGGCTAACTAGCCCCGCCCACTGATCGCTCAACCGCTCGACGGCGCACAGGATGACTGGCTGCCGCCACGAGTCCCACCTGAGCTCGAAAAGCCAAAAGGCGAGATGCTCTTCCTGCAACGTTTGCTGTGACAGTGGGGACACTCTACCTCGCCGGAGAAGGACATCGACCGAACGAACTTGTCGAAGGACTCTCCGCACTCTTGGCAACGATACTCATAAATCGGCATTCCAAACCTACCTCATGCAGGACTATCCTGCGACTTGGGTCCTGTCCACCACACCTAGCCCAATGTCGCTGGTCACAGGGCCGACCAGGTCACTTGCCCTCGGTCTCGGCCAGGACCGCCTCGACCTTGCGCCTGATCAACGGCTTGGGCACGAAACCAACGCTGCGGTCGGCCTCCTCCCCATCCACGTATATGACCAGCGTGGGAATGCCGCGAATACCGAGTTTGCCCGGGGTGAGGGGATTCTCGTCGACATTCATCTTGACGAAGGTCACCTTGCCCGCATACTCGTCGGCCAGCTCCTCAAAGACGGGCGCCATCATGCGGCAGGGCCCACACCAGGGAGCCCAGAAATCAACCACAACAGGCTCTTGAGACTCCAAGACATCCTGTTGATAGCTTGCGTCCGTCACCTGCTTGATTCTCTCGCTCATTCCTTCCCCTTCCATCGGTCAAGGCCATGGATTCACAACCCCTGTGCTTCGAGCTATAATGGGCTTGCCCGCCGCACAGCTTCGTGCTCTGGCGATGGGCATTCGCTGGCGCAACGTCCGCTCACAGCAACAGCGATGCAATCTACCGGTACTGTCCAACCCTGGGGCTAGCGTAGCATGACCGGCGAGCCCTGTCAAAACTCTCCAGGAGGCCCGACCATGATTTCCCTTGCCATCCCCGGCCGTGGCGGTTTCTATGGAAAGGAGGAACCCGTCCCATGAGACTCTCCGCTCCAAAGAAAGGCACGTTCACTCTTTCGCTGCTTGTTGGTGCTGTGGCCATTGCCTTGCGAGTGTTGCAGGGTATTGAACTGCTGGAGCACTATGACTTCATACTGCTGGCCTTGGCCTTTATCGTGCTTGCCTTGGGCGCGCTGCTGAAAGGCCTGTAGGCCTGGCTGTCCCGGGCATTGAGCGACGCACGCGCTGCACACACTCAGCTGTTGCCTGAGGCCTGAACGCTCGCACTCGGCTCTGGCTCAGGTTCGACGCGCTCCTGACGGCGAAACTGACTCATGTAGAGCCCGTGGTAGACGCCGCCCAAGGCCAAGAGGGACTCATGGGTGCCACGCTCGACAATGCGCCCTTCGTCGATGACCAGAATCTGGTCGGCGTTGCGAATGGTGCTGAGGCGATGAGCGATCACCAGACTCGAACGTCCCTCCAGCAGTTGAGCCAAAGCTCTCTGGATGAGCAGCTCGGTTCGTGTATCCACCGAGCTCGTCGCCTCGTCCAGGACCATAATGCCAGGATCCTTGAGAATAGCTCGCGCAATGGCCAGCAACTGCCGATTGCCGTGGCTGAGCGTAGCTCCTCGCTCTCCGATCTCGGTCTCATAGGCCTTGGGCAATCGCTGGATGAACTGATGCGCATTAGCCAGTTTGGCCGCTTGTACCACTTGGTCGTCCGTGGCCTCCAGACGACCGTACCGGATGGTGTCCGCCACCGTGCCAGAGAAGAGAAAGGTATCCTGCAATACGAGACCGATCTGCCCACGCAAGCTCGACCTGGTCACTTCGCGCACGTCGTGTCCGTCAACTCGCAAGGCGCCCTGATCGATATCGTAGAAGCGCACCAGCAAATGGGCCAGAGTCGTCTTGCCCGCCCCCGTGGGGCCCACCAGGGCCACAGTCTGCCCTGGCTCGATGGCAAAGGAGACGTCCTGGATCACCGGCTCGTCCTCAACGTAGCGAAAAGAGACGTGGTCGTACTCTACTCGCCCCTTCACGGTCGGCAGGTCGAGGGCATTGGGGGCATCCAAGATGGCGGGCTCAGCCCCCAGCAAATCAAAGACCCGCTCAGCTCCAGCCGTTGCAGACTGCAACTGGCCGTAGAGCTGGGAGAGCTCTCTGATTGGCCCATAGAAGCGCTGCACGTAGGCCAGAAGAGAGACGATGACCCCGACCGACACAAGGGGCGGGTCGTAGTTCAGGATCAGGTACCCGCCACACCCCACCACAATGGCATACGCAGCGGCGCTCAAAACATCGATAAGAGGCATGAAAGCCGACATGAGAGTCTCGGCTTCCACATTGGCCAACCGGTTACGCTCGTTGACGACCTGAAACTCCATCACGTTCTGCGCCTCTCGGGCGAATGCCTGCACCTCCCGCACCCCGGCGATGTTCTCCTGCAATTCCGCACTCACGTCGCCGATTGTCTTGCGGGTCTGGCGGAAGGCCTTCCGCGCCCGGCGAGAGAACACGACCGTAGCTAGAACGATGATCGGCAGGATGGCGTAGGAAGCCAGGGCGAGGCGCCAGTTAAGAACCAACATCGAGATGGCGATCCCCACCAGGCCCAGCATCGTCCTGAGTATGCGCATCAATCCGGGCCCGAACATGTCATTGATCACTTGTGTATCATTGGCCAGGCGGCTCATCAAGTCGCCCGCCTCTTGCGCGTCGAGAAAGCTGAGCGAAAGTGCCTGAATGTGCTCAAAGATCTGGGTGCGCATGGTCAGCAACACCTTCTGGGCGACTCTGACCATCAGCCGAAACTGCACCACATTCATGGCCCAGATCACCAGATAGCTGGCGGCCAGCATCAGCATCACCAGAGACAGGCCCAAACGTCGATCGCCCCCCGCCCCAAGCAAGGCCACAAGCCACACTGGCCTCGCAGATCCACCCGGACTGATGAACGCATCTACGGCCAGGCCGATCAAGTAGGGACCTGCCAGCTCGGCCAGCGTACCGACCAACAGCAACAAGCAGATGAGGCCCAGTCTGCGTGAAAACGGAGCAAAGTACGGAAAAAGGCGCGCGAGTGTCCCGCGCGGATCCCTCGCCTTGCTTACTTCCGCAGAGCGTCTATGGGCGCTCATGCCGTCACCCCTGCCACAGCGGTCGGGTCGAAACTTGGTTTCGCATCGTCCTCCAACTGCGAGCTGTAGATCTCGGCATAGATCTCGCTACTGGCCAGCAACTCCTCGTGCAGCCCCCTGGCCACGATTCCCCCATTGTCCAAGACCAGAATCTGATCGGCATTGAGCACCGTGGCCACGCGCTGAGCAATGACAAAGCTGGTTCGGCCTTTCATAAGCCGGCTCAGAGCCTGGTGGATGCGATAGTCGGTAACCAGGTCCACACTCGACGTGGCATCATCCAGGATGAGGATCTTGGGGTCATGCAACAGAGCCCTGGCGATGGCTATCCGCTGCTTCTGCCCCCCCGAAAGAGTGACTCCCCGCTCTCCCACATGGGTTTCATAGCCTTCGGCAAAACTCATGATAAAGTCATGGGCTTCAGCCGCCTTGGCCACCCCGATGATCTCTTCCAACGCGGCCTCGGGACGCCCGAAGGCGATGTTCTCGCGAATGGTACCCTCGAACAAGGTGGTTTCCTGCAGCACGATGCCCGTTTGGGCGCGCAGTGAGTCGAGCTTCACGTCGCGCACGTCGTAGCCATCCACGGTGACACGCCCCTCACAGCCGTCCCCAGAGATGTCGTAGAAGCGAGGAATGAGATTGATGATCGTAGACTTGCCAGACCCAGTACCTCCCAGTAGAGCCACGGTTTGTCCCGGCTCAGCCACAAAACTTACCCCCCTGAGTACGGGATCTCCCGAGCCATAGTAACGGAAGGTGACATTCTCAAACACCACGCGGCCCTCGATCGGGGGCAATGGCACGGCATCGGGCTTCTCCACCACTTGGGAGCGGGCATCCAGAATGTCGAACACGCGCTCTGCCGAGGCTGCAGCATTCGATAGCATGGCCACGATCATGCCCAGCATCAGCACTGGGAAGAACGCCATCATAAAGTAGTTGGCAAAGGCGACGAGCTGGCCAACGGTCAAGATCCCACCAATTGCCTGCATCCCCCCGATCCAGTAGACGGATAGGATGGCGGCATTGGATATGCCAAAGACCGTTGGAAAGGCCAGCGACATGATGTTGTTGACCTCGATGCTGACATCGTAGAACGCGCGGTTGGCCGCCTCGTAGCGGCTACTCTCGTAGGGCTCCCGCGCAAAAGCCTTGACCACGCGCACCCCAGCCAGGTTCTCCTGCAGCACAGTGTTGAGGTTCCCAAGACACTCTTGAACCGTCTTGAACAAAGGCATGGCCTTGCGGGCGAAGAAGCCAAACGTGGCCAAAGTCAAGGGGATAATGACCACCATGATCAGCGCCAGACGCCAGTTGGCCGTGAACAACACAGCCAGCGAGCCTCCCATCATCAGCAGTGCCGACAGAAGGTTGATGGCCCCCCGGCCCACAAAACGCTGCACCCTGTCCACGTCAGAGGTCGCGCGGGTCAAGAGCTGGCCGGTCTGCGCTCGATCGTGGTAGCTGAAGGAAAGGGATTGGATCTTGGCATAGAGCGCGTTGCGCATATCGTAGGCAACGCCCTCAGCGACTCGGGCGGCCAAAGCTCCTTGCGCGAACTGGAATAGGGCGCGCGAACCGGCAAAGCCAACCATCGCCAGCGACATCCACAACACCTTGGAGGCATCTCGCCCAATGATTCCTTCGTCGATGACGTACTGGCTCATGCGAGGGATCACCAACATCGACGCGGTGGCGATCAGCAGACTGCCGAACATTCCCACGGCCAGCAGCCAGTATTCCTTCAGAAAGCGCATCGCCCGAAAGAGGTGTTTCACTTCCCGTGTCCCTGCGGCGCCCACCCGTGGCCCGGTTCAGCAGATTCGCCGCTATTAGTGAATGGCAACTCTTGCAACCAGTGATTCTAGCCGCAATGGGGTAGGGCGTCAAACGCCGCTTCAGGCGCCGGGCACGCCGCAAAGGAGGGCGTGATGGCGGAGGTGTGGCCTACCCAGGCGCAGCAGTTAGTGGAAGCGCGGGGTCACCCGGTCCAGATTCGCTATCGGGCTGAGGAGAAGCCGCCGAGGCCTGCCTGCCGAACGCGGCACTGGGTGGTGGAACGAATTCACCCGTGGCCGAATCGCTTGCGCAGACTGCTCATCCGCTGGGAGAAGAAGGTTGAGGACTACTTGGCCATGCTGCGTTTCGCTTCCGCTTACGTTGCCTTTCACACGGCAGGGCTTTCGGGATAGGCCCTCAGTCACGCAACTAGCGTTCGCCGTTCGGGCGTTCGTATTCGCCCTCGACGATCTTGACCTGGCGCCGGAGCCAGGAAATGGCCACCGGCTCGTAGCGGCGACAAAAGAGCACCGAGCATGGAGCCGCTTCGGCGATCCAGTCGTCGATGGAGCCGAAGAGCTGCGTGCGCCAGGCCCACTCTTCGGAAGCACCGATCACGATGAGATCGTATGCTTGACGAGTGCTTTCGGAGAGGAGACCATCAGGCACAGACGCAGCCTGGGTCACCTGGGGGACAAAAACGGGCGGAACACTGCCCAGCACGTCCTCGATCGTCTCGGCCACCAGCAGTCTCTTATCCTCGATCTCTTCGCTTTCGGAATCTTCGGGCAGTATCCGCAATGCTGTGACCTGGGCTCCTTCCGAGATGGCGATCTCGTAGGCCAGCCGGATCGCCAGGCGGGAGTGCGGCCCACCTCCCACAGGAACCAGAATGCGCTGTATTCCGGTCAATCCCCGGTCCAGCAGGGCAGCGACGTTGGTGCGGGCCCCTTGGAGCACGATCTTCACCGGATTCTCGGCCAGAGCTTTCTCATCCAGCGGGCCAGGCCAGCCGACCAGCAAGAGTTTGACGTTGCTGCGATCCTCCACTTCGTCCAGAATCCCTTGAGAAACGCTAGAAGCAATGCTTGACTTGACATACAGGGCTACGTTCCGGGCCTGGGCTTCGCCGCCAATATGATCGAGGAGCACTCTTTCCCGTGGCCCCAAGCGTCTGGTAGTCCGCTTTGCTATGTCAACAGAAGAGCCCGAGGAGACAGGGTCGATGGTGAGCACGCATATATAAGTATCCTCACTGGCCTGGGCCACGATGGAAGCCAGGTGGACCAGGTCCCTGGCGGTGCGCAGGTTGGCAGCCGCAACCAGAATCAGGTTCTTATCTGGTTCCATCGTTTCCACGCGAGAGGCCTGCCGTCGGACCACCCAGGCATTGATATAGTAAGCGAGGCCAAAGGCAGTCACTACCCCGGCGCCAAAGAGGAGTGCCCGCCAGTCGGCAAAAGCGACGATGAGCAAGCAGGTGGCGCCGGCGAGATAGGCGGTAAGAGGATACAGTGGGACCTTGAATGGGCGTTGCAGGTCTGGGAAGCGCCTGCGCAGGCGGATAATCGACAGGCTGGCCCAGAACAACACAAACAGATAGCCCGCGCTGGAGATGTAGCTCAGGAAATCCACCAGGCCGATGACCGCGATCAAGGCACTGATCCCACCAATGACCAGGATAGAAACGTGGGGCGTCCTGAATCGGCTCAACTTGGACAGCGCGCGAGGCCACACGCCATCGCGGCTCAGGGTGAACGCCTCTCGCGTTGCGCTGAGCATCGCCGAATTGATCGAGGTCAACGTGGCGATTATCCCCCCCACCACCATCATGGGCACGCCCAGGCCCGGCAGGAAGCGTCGCACCGCGTCGGTCAGCGCCGTCTCGGAGCCGCCCAGTTCCTGCCAGGGCACCGTGCCCAACGTCACCAGCCCCACCAGGACATAGATGAGCGTGCACAGCGTCAAGCTGATCAGGATCCCCGGGGGGATGGTGCGGTTCGGCTCCTTCACTTCCTCCGCATCGTCGGCGATGACCTCAAAGCCCACGTAGGCGTTATAGACCAGGGCAACGGTGGCCAAGACCCGCGATAGACTGCGCCAGAAGCCCTTGCGCGCCAAGATGGCTTCTCCTGCGCGGAACACATCCCAGTGAAACCCTGCCGGATGAATCAAACCCACAACGATGAAAACGACAAAGATCCCCAGCAGCAGCCCTCCCAGCACGATCTGGACGTTTCCTACCTTGGTGACGCCCAGGATGTTGAGCAAGACAAAGACCCCGATCGCTGTGATGGCAGTGGCAACGGTGGGCAAGAAAGGAAGAAACACTTGCAGCGAATAGGCGAACCCTATCGCCGACAGAGCTGCGTAGAACGTGCTGGACATGCAGTCCATCGAGCCTACCAGGAACGAGAGGATGTTGTTGCCGAATGCCTCGCGCACGTAGCTCATCGCCCCACCGGCCACAGGGTAGGTCGTGGCCAGCTCGCAGTAGTTCAGGGCAATGCTGTAGCTCACCAGCCCACCGATCAGGAAGGCCAAGACTGCCGCCGGACCCGCCATGCCCGCCGCGTGCCCGGTGAGCACAAAGATCTCGGCGGCGAGCGTCCCGGCCGTGCCCAGCATCACCACCTGGGCTAGGTTCAGTTGTCGCTTCAGTCTGCGCTTGCTCATATTCCGGTCTCTTACTGCCCTGCCGCTCGCAGGCGCGTGGCGATTCCTTTCTCCAACACTGGGCAGTGGGCACCTTCGGCCATGAAGCTACCCAACGTCCCGAGCAGACACACCAACCCTTCAGCCGCTTCAGCGAAGGTTCTGTGGACCCGGATGAGGCAATGCGGAGTTCGCTTGCTGAGGCGCTAGGGTCCTCCCACGCTGGCTATGCGACTCATGTGGTGCTATCATCTTGGGCCAGACGCACCTGTGCTGTCGCGGCATCCCCTAGCACCTTCCCTGCGACAGCTAGCAGCCAGTAGACGCAATCAGCCTGGGCATGCCAGAAGCGCGTGGTAGGTAGGTGGGGGCAGAGGCTGACAACCTCGGTAGCCAGCTAACCGGATAGTATACACGACTTGTGGCCAGAGCCCAAAAACCCCTGCTCCGCAGCGTTGAGAAGGTCGGCGGCAGCGTCGTGAGGATGGCCCTGAGGGCAAGGGACGAGCCTCTCCGGCACGGGGCGGTCCGTGGCCGGGCCCGGGCGCAGGGGTGATACGCGATGCGCCCCTGCGCGCTTCTCGGTGGCCCGACTAGACCCGGTATCCCAAATGCCATAGAATGCTCCAGCCGAGCCTGGGGCTGCGCCAAGCTTCCTGAGGGGCACCGGGCCTGGCGATCAATCTTGCAGCGAGGAGAGGACACCGATGACCAACGGCGTCAGGCAACGACAGGACGTGCCACCGGAGGACACATGGAATCTCCGGGCGCTCTGTGCCGACGATGCGGCCTGGGAGGCCGACTATCGGGCCGCGCAGGAGCTGCCCGAGCGGGTCGAGGCCTACCGAGGCGGCCTCGCAGAATCGGACGAGCTGTTGGCAGAGGCGCTGCGCGCCTGGTTCGATGCCAATAGACAAATGGAGACGGTCTGGGT
>DATKWG010000215.1:0-5557 GCA_035529675.1 Anaerolineae bacterium | reverse complement strand
CGCCAGACAAGATTCGTTCTCGACACCCACCTGGGCACGCTTGCGGTGTATCTGCGCATGGTGGGCTTTGACACCCTGTACAGCAATGACTACGGGGATGAGACGTTGGCGCGCATTTCCAGCGGCGAAGGGCGCATCTTGCTGACCAGGGACCGCGAACTCCTCAAGCGCAACATGGTGACCCATGGCTACTGGTTGAGGGCAACCGACCCCCGACAACAGTTGGTTGAGGTCGTGAGGCGATTCGATCTGTTCAGGGCCGTTGCGCCCTTTCAGCGCTGCCTGCGCTGCAACGGCTTGCTGGAGCCTGTGCCCAAGAACGCAGTCAGTGATAGACTGCAACCAAAGACAAGCCAATACTACGATGAGTTCAGCATCTGCAAGACCTGCGATCGCGTTTACTGGAAAGGCTCTCACTACCGGAGGATGCAACGATTCATCGGTCATCTGCTGGAGCAAGAGCACGCCGCCAGCAGCCGCGTGCCACGCGGTCCTTGACATTGGCCCAAGATGGCAAGGCCAGATCAGCAGGAGGACTGCCCTGTGAGCGAATTGACAGGCACCATCTTGGGTGCTGGCCGCTATGGCATCGACAGGGAGGTCGCGTCCACTCAAATGATAACGTCTCTAGAGGCGGGTCATTGTCTCGAGGCCCACATCGTGCTATACTTGCGATGAGCAGGCTAACGCTGTGAGCTGCGCAAGTCGCAGTGGACGCCGGAGGCCAGAAGCTGAGCCTGGTTCCAGACAACTCGGCGGCCGGTGAATCGTGGGGGAGGAGGAAGGCCTTATGACCGATTTGATAGGCAGAGTTCTGGGCGCTGGACGCTATCGGATCGACAGCGAGCTTGGCGGTGGGGGGCAGGCGGTCGTGTTCAGAGGCACCCATCTATCCCTGGACATGCCCGTCGCTATCAAGATCCTCTCCTTTGGTGCTGCCGGCGATCACGCGGCCCAGGTGCGCTTCCAACGCGAGGCCCAGCGTGCAGCGGCTCTGAGACACCCCAACATCGTCACCATCTACGACTATGCCTTCGAGGATGGCATGTACTATATCGTCAGCGACTTTATCGATGGGGCCGACCTCCAGAAACTGCTTGAGACCAAGCCTGGCCCTATGTCCCTCGAGCAGGTGCTCGCCTACGTGCGCCAGGTGGGCGAGGCATTGGACTACGCACATCGCCAGAACATTGTCCACCGAGACATCAAGCCTGCGAACATCCTGATCGACAGCCGCGACGGGCGCGCGGTGGTTGTCGATTTCGGCCTGGCCCGAATGATGGAGGATGAAGAGCTGACCGTGACGTCTGCGCGCGGCGGTACTCCGGGAACGCCGGCCTATATGTCGCCAGAGCAGATCATGGGGCTGGAGCTAGATCAGGGCACAGACATCTATTCGCTGGGAGTGGTGGTCTACGAGATGGTGACCGGCCGTAACCCGTTCCGAGGGGAGCACGACACCACGGCGTCGATCCTATACAAGCACGTGCACGAGACTCCATCACCTCCGCGGTCGGTCGTGCCCTCATTGCACCCGCACATTGAGGCGGCCTTGCTCAAGGTGCTGGCCAAGGATCCCAAGAAGCGATATCGATCTGCCGGTGCGTTCGTCAAGGATCTGGAGCAGGCCCAGCGCCGCATGCAAACGGCCCCCGCTGCCAAGGCTCCCTCACCTCGGATCCGGTGCCCCCGCTGTGGGGCCAGCCTGCCAGCGGGAACCCGGTTCTGTGGGGCCTGTGGGGCACCGACGGCTCCTGAGGCCAGACCGGTCAATGCGCGCCCGGCCCCGAGACGCCAGCCAGCCGCGCCACCGGCATCGTCTCGTGCTGGCACGCCACCGCCACCGTCGCGCACAGCGGCTCGAACGGCACGGCCTGCGGAACCGCGCGCCGCTCCTCGCCCCAGCCCAACGGCAGGGCACGTCAGCCGCCCCGCACCCGCACGCGTTCAGCCCCCGGCCGCCGCCCCGGTGCCCTTCGAATACAAAGGCGTGGGCGCTCGCCTTGCCGCTGCGGTCATCGATAGCATCCTGGTCTTTGTTCCCGTCGCACTGCTCTACTTCAAGATGTTGGAGGAGATCTTTGCCGGCTTCGAGTCGGAGGAGTATGCGGTCATCGCCGAGGCCGCTCTCCTTATCTTGCCTGCCTTCGCCTATTGTGTTCTGTTCGAGGGATGGTTCGGCGGCACCCTGGGCAAACTCATTCTGGGAATGAGGGTGGTGAAGAAGGATGGCACAAGGGCGGGCATCGGAAGGGCCTTGTTACGCAATCTTCTCGGAATCCTCGACTTCTTGCCAGTCGCCTATCTTCTGGGGATCATCATGGTCGCCGCCTCAAGCACGAAGCAGGGCCTTGGGGACCGGATAGCCGGAACACATGTGGTGGCCCGCAAAAGCCTGCCGCGCCGCTAGCTGCATGACAAGGCTGACTGTGGGTACTTGGACCACGACCGCCACGAGCGTGGCCAACCGTTTGCCAAACGGTTCATTTGAGGGGCCTGTGAGAGCGCCGACGTCCAGACCAGAAAGCAGACGAAGCCCATGAGATGTCCCAGATGTAACGCCCAACTGGCATCAGGAGACCTCTTCTGCCCCGAGTGCGGGCAACCCGCTCCCCCGCCCGCGCCGTCCCAGCCGGCCACATGCCCCAACTGCGGCGCCGGTCTGCGCTCTGAAGACCGGTTCTGTCTCGCGTGTGGCCAGCCCGTCGGCGAGGAGCCTGCACCCGAGGAGGTCACCCATGATGTGTCAGAGCCACCTCCTGCCGCAACGCCGCGTCCACGCCCCCAACCCGCCACACCTGCTGCAACGACTCGCCCGCGCCGCCGGGCCGCGAGACCAGCGCCACGCCGAGGGCCATCCTACCGGCGACGACGGGGAGTTCCCTCCTGGCTTGTCGCAGCCTTGGTCGTTCTGATCCTGGCTGTCGGTGCTGTGGCCTTGATCGTGCTGACCCAGCCGCCGTGGAGCAGGTCTCTGTTCGGGGACAAGCAGCAAACGCCCGCGGCTTTTGGCGGTCGTATCGCCTTTGTATCCGAGAGGGATGGCAACCCCGAGATCTATGCCATGAACGCCGATGGCTCTGCCCAGACCCGGTTGACCATCGACCCGGCGCAGGACCTGTTCCCCGCCTGGTCACCGGATGGTACGCGGATAGCCTTCGCTTCGACGCGCGACGGCAACTTTGAGATCTATGTGATGAACTCTGATGGAACCAGCCCAGTCCGCCTGACGGACAGTCCGGCCATTGATGCTTTCCCCGCATGGGCGCCCGATGGCACACGCATCGCCTTTGTCTCCGACCGCGATGGCAACGAGGACGTCTACGCCATGAACGACGACGGCTCGGGCCAGACGCGACTCACCAACAGCCCGGGGAATGACCGGGACCTGGTCTGGTCGCCCGATGGCCTGCTCATCGCTTTTGTGTCTGACCGGGACGGCAACTATGAGATATACGTGATGAACAGCGAAGGCTCCGGCCAGATCAACGCGACCCACAATCCAGCGGCCGATGCGTTCCCAGCCTGGTCGCCAGATGCACCACGAATCGCTTTCACTTCTGACCGCGATGGCAACAGCGAGATCTATGCGATGAATGCCGATGGCTCGGGCGAGACGCGCCTGACCGAGAACACCTGGCACGACGAAGACCCCACCTGGTCTTCCGACGGCAAGCGGATCGCCTTCGTCTCTGACCGCGACGGCAACCTTGAGGTCTATGTGATGAGCGCCGACGGCTCTGCCCAGATGCGCCTGATCAGCAACGCTGCGAATGATATGCTCCCAGCCTGGCAGCCTCCTCTCCGGCCGGCCAAAGCAGTGTCACCCAAGGCTCAGGTGGTCAGCTCGGCAACACCAACCAGTGGGCCTAGCCCCACCGCAGTGCAGAAGCCAACCGCTTCTGCGCCTCCAGACACCACCGCCACGGCGCTGGCTCTTGAGGAGGCCCAGGCTCTGTCTCAGGCCACTGCCCTGGCCGCGGTTACCGCCCAGGCCCAGGCAGCCGCGAAGGCCCAGGAGGCCGCGACGGCCAGCGCGCGGGCCACCGAGGAAACCCAGGCCACCGCTCAGGCCGTTGCAGATGCCAACGCCCGGGCCACCGCCCAGGCAATAGCCCTCGCCCAGACGCACACGGCTGAGGCCATCGGCCAGCAGCCGCCTGGCCTGGTCCTCGACTTTGAGCGCGAGCTTTCCTGGCGGCGTGGAGACGAGCCCCACGGCGAGTTTGTGCGCGCCTCAGACCAGGCCAAGGCAGGTGCCTTCTCTGGGAAGATACGCTACGAGTTCCCGGCAGTTCAGGGCAACTATGTGGTCTTTTTGGCACGGCCGCCCATTTCCCTTCCGGGCAAGGCCACTGGCCTCGTCGCCTGGGTACATGGCGATGGCTCGGGGCACTTTCTCAACGCCTGGGTGAGGGATTCTGCGGGCGAGGTGCGCCAGTACACCTTCGGGCGCATCGATCACCAGGGCTGGCAGCAGCTCACCGCCTGGTTCAATGAGGAACTCGGCTGGCCCAACAGCCACATCAGCGGTCCTGATGACGGCAGGCTGGGCTACCCCGTGGCCCTCTATGCTCTTGTGCTCGACGGAGTGCCCGACGGCCAGGCCAGCAGCGGGTCCATATATCTGGACGAGATGTACACCACTCAGGAGCCCATCCCCGAGCCGACGGCAGGCTAACAGCCCAAACCCTATGTGCCCCCGAAATGGGCTCCCGCCCCCTCTCTGTGGTGAGCGATACGCGGATGGACAACGTGCGAGGGTGCTGAACAACTGATGCCAGCGGCCCGTAGTTGTCACCCTTCGCTTGTATCCCTAAAGTCCGGGGCACTTGCACTCAGAGTGACAATGACTGGAGCTCATACGGGGTTTTCCGACTTTCTCGCCATGGACCCTTGCTCGATGGGGCGACAGGGTGTAGAATGAAAGAAGCAAGCCACGTCACTCCAGAAGAAGCCGGCCGGTGTGAGCTGTGTGGGCACCGTCCAACTGCGGTGCTGCTGGTGAAAGTGACGAGGAGCAAACCCAATGAAGTGTCCCAGGTGCAGCGCCGACGTACCGGCAGGCAACCAGTTCTGCGGCGTCTGCGGGCAGCCTATGCCTGTGCCAGAGACTTTTTCGCCTGCCCCTCCCCAGTCGGCACTCAGGTGCACCAAGTGTGGTGCTGTGCTGGCACCGGGCGACCGGTTCTGCGGTACGTGCGGCGAGTCGGTGCCAGCTTCCGAAGAGGCGCTGCAGGCAACTTCGTCCGTTCCCCCTTTGGAGGCATTCTCTGTCCCGCGCCGCCAGAGGCCCCATTGGGTGTGGGTTCTGCTGGGAGCGGGCGTGATGTGCTTCTTGTGTGCCGCGACGATCATCGGAGTTGGCGCGTCGCCCAGGCTTAGATCCGCCCTCTTTGCATTCCTGGAGGGCACAGGCACCCGTCCACCGCCCCCCACCCAGGAGGCCATTGCCACACCCGAAGCTGCAAGCTCGATCGTGCCCACCATCCCCCCCGGTGCCACTGCAACGCCATCCCTGCCTCCCACGCCGAGCCCCACATCGGGTGTCGGCGGT
>DATKWG010000214.1:0-4951 GCA_035529675.1 Anaerolineae bacterium | reverse complement strand
TCCACCAGTTTGCGCGTCTCCAGTTGATCCTGAAGATCGTCAACCTCGTGCTCCAGTTCGCGAAACTCGACGAAGCGCGCCAGGGCTATCTCGATGGCCGGGGTCAGGTCGGCCTCCTGAACCGGCTTGACCAGGTATCCCACGACACCCGCTTCCTTGGCCCGCTCGACCAGATCGCGTTGGCTGAAAGCGGTCAAGAGAACCACCGGAGCGATGCGTTCCTCAGTAAGCGTACTGGCCGCTTCTATGCCATCCGTACCCGGCATCTTGATATCCATCAGAACGACGTCGGGGCGCAGTTCGCGAGCCAGATTCACGGCACTCTGGCCGTCACCTGCTTCCCCCACAACCAAGTACCCCAGGTTGCCCAGCATCTCGCGCAGATCCATACAGATGATCGACTCGTCGTCGGCAACGATCACACGTACGCGCTCCAATTTCATCCACCTCCCGCTGTGGGCTTGTCGAAACGAACGATTGCTCGTGTTCCTCCAGCGCTTTGCAGCTCAAAGTCTCCCTTCAGGTCCCTCTCCACCATGCGCTGGACGATGCTCAGACCAAGGTTGGAGTCGCTTTCAATCTCGAACCCCTCGGGCAGACCTTGCCCGTCGTCAGCGACGATGATGCTCACGCTGTCCCCATGATCGATGAACTCCACGAGGATTTGTCCTCGGCTACGCTCACCTATGCCGTGCTCGATAGCGTTTTGCACCAACTCATTGATCACCAACGCACACTGGGTGGCCCTCTCCGCGGGCAGCCAAATGGCTGGCCCGCTCACCGTAAGCCGCATTTGCTTGCTGGGGTCGATCAACCCCTGCTGAAGCTGACCCAGAATGCGACGGGCCACCTCTTGGACGTTGATGGTGCCACCCGCGTCTCTTGAAAGGAACTCGTGCACCACAGCCACGCTGAGGATGCGATTCACACTCTCCTCCAGCACAGCCTTGGCTTCCTCTCCTGAAGCCCGCCGTCCCTGCAAGCGCATAAGCGAAGCCACCACCTGCAGGTTGTTCTTGACCCGATGATGCACTTCGCGAAGCATGGCCATCTTGCTTTCCAGCTCAAGCTGCGCCCGCAAGGCCTGGGTGGCATCGTGAATGAGGATGAGCACCCCACGGGTACGCGGAGGAAGGACTCGCCTGGGGTGAAGACTCCTGCGGATCGAACGCCAGATCGTGTCATCCGAAGCGATGACCGGAAGGGCTCGCCGTATCCAGGTCAGCCCAACGTGCTCATCCTGTCGTTCCAGGCAACGCCATTCGCTGATGGCCTGGGTCACCATCTCGTGGTCAACTGTGTCAAGCTCGGTGATCCTCCGCCCCACCAGGCTATCCCGATAGCCCAGACGACGGTAGAGACTCTGGGCGATCCCGCTCATGTAGCCAATACGGTGATCGGCGCGCACGTACATGATGCCATCACGCTCGCCAAAGGGTGTTAGACCCCGGGCACCATGCACCTCCCCGCGCAAGAACGCGACCATGAACTCCCTTAGCGCATCTTGGAAGACCTTGCTCCTGCGCCGCTGGCGCTCATAGGCCAGCCAATAGGCGTCCATAGCCGCCACCGCGATCAACTCTCTCCTGGCGTTGCGCACCGGCAGGATCTGGCGGGCTATGGATGCCCCTCGCACGTCAATGGTACGCATTGCAGCCGGGCTCAGCTTGCCGCTCAGACCGCGCAGCACCTCAGCCTGCTGCCTCAGATCCACGCGCAAGCCGATGCGACTCTCTTCGTACACTGGCGCGACTGAACGCGGCATAGCCTGTCCGACGATGATAGCCCGATCTGGCCCCTCTCTGCAATAGAGCAGCAGGTCGGCGCGGCAGACATCGGAGGCTATGGGCAGATCAGCCGCCAGTTCCTTCAGCAAGGCCACGTCGTCAGCAGATAGCGCGACGTGGCCAAAGACGTCCTCCCCCACCATGGGTTCATTATAGCACAGGTGACAGAAACAGCGAAAACTCCTGGCCGTGACCCGTGGCATCCCCGCCCGCGTTGTCGGATCGTACGAGCTCTGCTATAATCGGCCCGGTTTCGCTCATCGTCTGCCACCGCAACGTGAGGAGAGTGAATGGCATATCTGTCGCTGGTGTTGAAGGGCATGGCATACGGGCTTACCCACCTGATCCCGGGACTGGGGGGTGCCCTCATACTCATCCTGCTTGGCATCTACGAGCAGTTCGTCGATGCGATCGGCAACTTTTTCGTGAATCGGAGCAAGTGGAAAGAGTACATTCCCTTTCTGGCCGCGTTGGGTGCGGGCACTGCTCTCTCTATGGTGATCTTTGCCAAGCTCATCACCCTGCTGTTGGAGCGCTACCCCTCAGCAACCATGTTCTTCTTCATGGGGCTTGTGGTGGGAACCATTCCCACGGTGCTCAGGCTGCACGAGGACATGCGCCTCACCGCAGGGCGGGGAGCGGCTCTCGTGGCTGGGCTGCTCGTGGTCGTAGTGCTACGAGCGATGGATCCTCGGGGCAGTCAGGCGGCCCAGGTGGCCAGGATCAGCAACCTCGGGGGAACCATCTACAATGCCATCACCAGTTTCCTCGCCGGAGGCGCAAGCGTAACTCCTGGTCTGGACGGCTCCTATATCTGGATTCTCGCGGGCACCTATGAGCCGATCATGAAGGCCATAGGCGCGGTGAGTGGCTTGGTCGTAGACTGGGCAACGCTCATATCCACGGGCGTCGGCGCCCTGCTGGGCATCCTCATCTTCTCCAAACTGATCGATGAGGCCATAAGACGCGCCCCGGCGATCTCTTACTATTGCGTGCTCGGAATCGTGGGGGGATCGGTGTACGGACTTTGGCCCGGGGGCCGCGCAAGGAGCCACGTCCTGGTTCTGCTCATCGCTTTTGCGGCGGGGTTTGCCTTGGCTCTGATCTGCGGCAACCCTTCTCAGACTGAGTTCACTGTGGCTGAGTCTTCTCAGGAGTAGGGGCAGGCCGGGGACTGGCGATGTGCGGGGCTACTCCTTCGCCTCCACCACGATCACATAGCGCTGACCGGTGCTTATGGCCAGGTAGTAGTCGCCGGCTCCCTGCATCGTGCGCGAATCGCTGTTTGCCCCTGTGACGTTGGCGGCCATCCCGAGATAGCCTCCGCCGGCATCGTACAGGAATACCGCAAAGGTCGTCTCCCCATACTCATCCGGCCACGTATCCCACGAGATCCGCCACTCATGCGAGGGGACGTGAAAGGTCTCCGTGCTCCTGCTGCTGTTCCCTTGCCAGCGAGCGACTTGACGCCAGGTTTCGGGAGTTGGCGTGGCCGGCGGCGTCCGCAGGGGACCGATCGCCTGGTCGTCTGGATACCATTGGGGGGCTGGCGTCCAGGTGGGCGCGGGTCGGCCCAGGGGCGCTCGGGTGGGGATGTGCCCGATGGCCTCCCCCGCGCGGGGAGTGAGGCGCAGGCGAAGTAGTGGTCGCCTGGGCGTCGGGCCATCGATCGCCGC
Source organism: Anaerolineae bacterium (assembly GCA_035529675.1). GTDB lineage: Bacteria > Chloroflexota > Anaerolineae > UBA1429 > UBA1429 > DATKWG01. The sequence continues at coordinate 1,488 of DATKWG010000214.1, read as the reverse complement.
CAGATCGGCTGCCGGACCCACGAGCAGGGAGATGGTGGGCGTCGCCGTCGGTGTTGCCATCCCGATCGATCTGTCGGTTGGCGTGGGTTGTGCAGCCGTCTCCGTGGCCGCTTCGGATGGTCCGCCGATAGTAGGTCCGCCGGTAAAGACGGACGTGGCCGTTGCCAGCGCCAGGTCACGGGGTCGGTCGGGCGTCACCCCGGCTGGCGGGCCGACACCGGCCGGCCCTGTAGCCAACTCCTCAACCGCCCCGCACGCCGACACCGCCACGGCCAGCGCCAGCAGGGTCACTGCCAGAGCCAGGCGTGCCTTCGGCGATTCCGCCCAACCCCCGCTCCCAGGATTCCAGACCATTCGCATTCATCCTCATCGATCACTTCGGGCCGGATCACCCCAGACCGCAAACCACATTATAGCACATGAGCCGCCCCAGACTGAATGGCGATCGCGCATCTTCTGGCTGTCGTCAGTTGGCGCTCTGGACTGCTAGACGCTGTGACGCAGCGCGCCAACTGGGCCACCAGGCGCGGCTGGTCAACCAGCTTGACATCCCGACCAGCTTGGTGCATAGTTCGCCGAGCGTCGACTGCCGGAAGTCAGGGACGACGTCGCCCACACGTCGCGTGATGGAGGCCCCAGTATGCTCTTCAACTATGAGTATGAGAACAAGCTCCGCGTCGGATACATCGGCGCGGGAGAGCACTCGTATCGGAATATCCTCCCCTGCTTCCAATACGCTCCCATCGAGCTGGTGGCCTTGTCAGACCCCGACACTGACCGGGGCCTGGCCGTGGCCCGTCAGTTTGGGGCCAGGCACTTTTATGCCAGCCACAGAGCCTTGCTGGCCAAGGAGGAGATGGACGCGGTGTTCATCGTCGTGGGGCCAGATGCCGACGGCCGACCCCGCTATCCCGAGCTGGCGTCGGAGGCGCTTCGGGCGGGCTTTCACACCTGGATCGACAAGCCGCCCTGCTCGACTGTGGACGAGATCTCGATCTTTACCAACGCGTGCCTCGCAAAGCATAAATACCTGGCCACCGGTCTCAAGAAGATGTTCGCGCCCGCGTATCTCAAGGTGGCCGAGATAATCGCGGACCCGAGCTTCGGTGGAGTGTCCAGCTTCTCGATGCGCTACCCGCTCTCTCTCCCCCCAGAGGAGAAGCGGCAAGATACCAGGGCAATGTCCCCCTTTCTCGAATTCGTCCACCCCTATTCCCTCCTTGTGCGCCTGTTTCGCGAATGCAAGGGCTTCATCTACATGCGGAGCGAACTGTCGGGAGGGGTGGTGATGTGCTTCCGCTTCCGAGGAAACGTGGTTGGCACTCTGCATCTCACTGGCGGCCAAAGTGCCACCAGCCCCCTGGAGCGGCTCGAGGTCATCGGCAACGGCGCGAATGTGGTCGTAGAGAACGGGGTTCGCCTCATATACTATCGCTCGGGCGGCAGCCGTGGCGAGGGAGGCTTTGGACGAGCCGGGTCCTACATCGG
>DATKWG010000213.1:0-2850 GCA_035529675.1 Anaerolineae bacterium | reverse complement strand
GTGGAGATGCCCAGCCTGTGGGCCGCTATCTGCGGCGCACAGCGCCCCATGCCCCACAACCACTCGGACCCGGACCTGGGGCGCACCTGGCGCTGGAAGGACTCGTTGCCCACCCGGGGGGCCATATACTATGGCAAGCTCTTGCGGGGCAAGCCCACCCTGGTCTCGCTGGGCCTTCTGCCCTACTTTTACGCGCTCTCCCCCAACTATGGGCATGTGGAGGACTATCTGCTGCAATACGAAGAGGGCAAGCTGAGCGTGGAGGCCAAGAACGTCTGTGAGGTCCTCTTGCGCGAGGGGGCCATGTCCACCGGACGCCTGCGGCGGTTGGCTGGACTGAGTGGGGGCGGCGACAACGCCCGTCGGTTCGATCGGGCCATCACCGAGCTCCAGGTAGAGCTCAAGATCGTCAAGGTGGGCATCTCCGACGCCAACCGGTGGGGCTATTCCTACGTGTATGACCTCTTCATACGCCGTTTCCCCCAGGTGCCCGAGGCGGCCCGGGAGATCGGCACGGACGAAGCTATGGCCACTCTGCTGCTACGCTATCTTCACAATGTGGTCGTGCAACCAGAGAGAGCCGCGCGGCGGCTATTCCGCTGGGAACGATGGGAGTGGGATCCCCTTTTGACCCGTCTGGCAGAGGCGGGACGAATACGACGAGGCGTGCGGGTGGAGGGTATGTCTGAATCCTGTCTGGCAGTTGCCGGGGACTGATGGGGCGTGGGCGACAATGGCGCGCCAGCGTCTCGCTGGCACGGTGGGAGAGTCGCTTCTGGAACACGCGGCGTTGTGCTCGCCGCTCTATGGGCGGATCGCTTCTGCTGGCGTCCAGTCTTGTCATCAGGATGGCCTTGGGACGAGAACTGGGCAGTGAGGGTATTCTTAGGGGCAGACTGAATGTGCGCGAAAAAGATCATTGTGAGGTGATGACATGCAATCTGGCAGCCAAGATCTGACAGCTAAAGTCGCGTGGGTCACAGGGTCCTCCCGGGGCCTTGGCCGGGTTATCGCCACGCACCTGGCGAGCCTCGGTGCCACGGTGGTGGTGCACGGCACCTCTCCCACCTCGACGCGCGCCTTCAGCGAGGCGGACTCTCTGCAGGCCGTGGCCGATGCCATCGCGCACGAGCATGGCGGCCGGGTCCTGGCAGTGCACGGGGATCTCACCGACGAGAAGGTGGTCAAGCGATGTGCCGCCCAGATCAGGGAAGAGCTGGGACATATCGACATACTGGTGAACTGCGCTGGCGGAGATGTCGGAGCCCAGGGGACCCAAGGCAAGGACGGGGGCAAGCCCCGAGGAAACGATGCCGTCTCCATATCACTGGAAGACATCGATGCCGTGCTGGGCCGCAACCTGATGACTTGCATCCTGGTCTGCCGGGAAGTGGCCCCGGAGATGATGGCCCGGCGTTCGGGCCGCATCGTGAACATCGGCAGCATCGCCGGTCTGCAGGGGATGGCGCAGCAGGCGATCTATTGCACGGCCAAGGCGGCCGTACACGAGTATTCGCGCTGCCTGGCGCGCCTGCTTCGTCCCTATGACGTAGCGGTGAACGTGGTGGCCCCTGGCAGCACGGTCACCCCGCGCTTCCTGGCCAGCAGGCCCATCAACGGGAGCATGATGGTAGAGAGCGGCACTTTGGAGCGCTACGGACGCCCGATCGAGGTGGCCCGGGCAGTTGCGTTCCTGGTGTTGGATGGCACCACCTACATAACGGGGCAGGTGCTGCGAGTTGACGGAGGAAGCCAGTGTTGGCCGTCGTGAGGGTTGAAGATGTCTTCGGGCGTAGTAGGAGCGCATGTGCCCCGGCTGTGCCGGGCGCGGCTGCACCGCATCTTCGATCTGCGACGATGCGCCCGTACTACTGCCCACCTGGCAGAGATTCAGTCCAGTTCACTGACCCGACGCTCGGACGCTGCCAGCCATTCCTCGCTGACCTCCACCCCCCAACCGGGACCATCGGGGATGTTCACCTGGCCGTCGCGGACGCGCAGCGCAGGAGCGAATAGTTCCTCCGTCCAGGGTGTGGCCTCGATGGAGAACTCAAAGTGGGGACCGGCGTTGGGGATTGCCCCCAGCATGTGGAGAGTGAACACGGTCACCATGGATAGGTTCGCGGAATGAGGCACGCAGGGCATGTGCGCGTCGGCGGCCATCCTGGCCACGCGCAGCGCCCGAGACAAGCCCCCAATGTAGCAGAGGTCGGGCTGAACGATATCCACGGCGTGCATATCGATGATGCGTCGCCATTGGCTCAGGTCATAGTCCTGCTCGCCACCGGCCACGGGGACATCCAGGGCGTGGGTGACCTGGGCGGTCCACTCGAGCTTCCAGTAGGGACACGGCTCCTCGAAATGGCAGACCCCATGCTCTTGCAGCAGTTGCCCAACCTCGATGGCACGCCGTGGCGTGTAGCAACTGTTGCCATCCACCAGAAGGGCCACGTCTTCGCCGATCGCCCGCCGCACAGTGGGCACCAGAGCCTCTGTCCGTCCTGGCCACTGGTCCTCATCGTGGCCCACCACCTTGCCGACGCGGATCTTGAAGGCCCGGAAGCCACGCGCATGCCGCAGTCGCACCAACCGGTCGGCCTCTTCCTCGGGTGTGATGTCGCGCCGCATGGAGGAGCCATAGGCCGCGAGCGGTCGGGGCCGTCCGCCAAGCAGTTCGCAGACGCTCTTGCCCTCTAGCCTGCCCCGCAAGTCCCACAGGGCGGTGTCCAGGCCGGTCAAGGCGCGACAGACATAGCTGCCGGGGAACTTGTAGGTGGCCTCGATGATGCGGTCGGCGAGGTTGCCTGGGTCGAGCGCGTCGGCACCCAGGGCGTGCGGCGCGATCTGGCG
>DATKWG010000212.1:0-6288 GCA_035529675.1 Anaerolineae bacterium | reverse complement strand
CGCGATGCCTTCATCGGGGCGGTGCATCGTCGGGCGGCCATGCTCGATGGTGGGGTCGAGTTGGTGGCCGGCTGTTTCTCGTCCACGCCCGAGAAATCCAAGGCGTCCGGCAGGGACCTTTACCTGCCCGAGGATCGGGTGTACGGGAGCTATCAGGAGATGGTCGAGGCCGAAGGCAGTCTGCCCGAAGGGGAGCGGATCGACTTTGTCTCCATCGTGACTCCCAACCACATGCACTATCCCATAGCCAAAGCCTTTGTGGAGGCGGGATTAGACGTGGCCTGCGACAAGCCCATGGTGCACACGGTGGAGCAGGCGCTCGACCTGGTCAGGGCTGTCAAGGAGCGGGAGGTCATCTTTGCGGTCACCTACAACTACACCGGGTATCCCATGGTCAAGCAGGCGCGGCATCTGGTGCAAAGCGGAGCCCTGGGCGAGGTGCGAAAGGTCATCGTCGAATATCCTCAGGGATGGCTGGCCACGCGCATCGAGGCAGACGGTCAGAAGCAGGCGGCGTGGCGCACCGACCCAAAGCGCTCTGGCGTGTCTGGCTGCATCGGCGACATCGGCTCGCACTGTGAGAATCTCGTCTCCTATGTTACAGGCCTGGAGCTCGAATCCATCTGCGCCGATCTGACCGTTTTCGCACCTGGTCGCGAGCTGGATGACGACGGCAATATCCTGCTCCGGTTCAAGGAGGGCGCAAGGGGCATTCTCGCGGCTTCGCAGATATGCCCGGGCCAGGAGAACACCCTTCGCATTCGGGTCTGGGGCACCAAGGCCGGACTCGAATGGCACCAGGAGGACCCCAACTATCTCTACGTCCGCAGCAACGACGGCCCGGAGCAGATCTACAAGCGGGGCAACGACTACCTTTGCCAGGCCGCCGTGGCTGCAACCCGCATTCCCTCTGGTCATCCAGAGGCCTTTTTCGAGGCCTTTGCCAACATCTACCAGAACTTTACCGATACTATCCGCGCCAAGGTGCTGGGGATCGAGCCATCCGATCTGATGCTAGATTTCCCCACGGTGGACGATGGTGCGCGGGGTGTGTTCTTCATCAACAAGGCCGTGGAGAGCAGCGCCAGCGAGGTGAAGTGGACCCCGGTCGCCTTCTCGACCTAGGGTGTCCGGGTCAGCCGACCACAAGGCTGTGTTTGCCGTGGTGGCGTAGATCATATGGTGAGGTAAGGAGGAACTCGCATGGCAAGAAAGGTTACTCTGTTCACCGGCCAATGGGCCGACCTCCCGCTGGAGGTTGTGGCCGAGAAGGCCAAGTCCTGGGGATACGACGGCCTTGAGCTTGCCTGCTGGGGCGATCACTTTGACGTGGAGCGGGCCCTGGCGGAGGATGGCTACTGTCAGGGGCACCGCGACCTCTTGGCCAGATACGATTTGGGTGTCTGGGCCATCAGCACCCACCTGGTGGGCCAGTGTGTGTGCGACCATCCCATTGACCAGCGGCACAAGGGCATACTTCCACCGCGGATCTGGGGCGATGGCCAACCCGAGGGCGTTCGCCGACGTGCTGCCGAGGAGGTGAAGAACACCGCGCGTGCTGCAGCCAAGTTCGGGGTGAAGGTGGTGAACGGCTTCACCGGCTCGGGCATATGGATAACCCTGGCGGGGTTCCCCCCAGTGCCGCCAGAGATGATCGAGGCCGGCTATCAGGACTTTGCCGATCGCTGGAACCCGATCCTGGACGTTTTCGATGAGGAGGGAATAAAGTTCGCGCTGGAGGTACACCCCTCAGAGATCGCCTACGACTTTTGGACCACCAAACGAGCCCTGGAGGCCGTCGATCGCCGCGAGGCGTTCGGCATCAACTTCGACCCCAGCCACCTGTACTGGCAGATGGTGGACCCCGTGGCCTTTGTCTACGAATACGCCAGCCGCATCTACCACATGCACGTGAAGGAGTCGGTGCGCAACCTGAACGGGCGCAATGGCATCCTGGCGTCGCATTTGGCCTTTGGCGACCACCGGCGAGGGTGGGACTTTGTGTCTCCCGGGCGCGGCGGGGTTCCCTTTGAGCGGGTGTTTCGCGCGCTCAACGACGTGGGGTACGAGGGCCCACTGTCGGTGGAGTGGGAAGACAACGGCATGAACCGAGAGCAGGGTGCGCCCGAGGCCTTGGCCATGGCACGCCGCCTGGACCTCACCCCCTCGGACGTTGCCTTTGACGCCGCCTTTCAGGCCCAGGTGGACTGAACCGACTGTTTCTCAGGAGCCGCCCACGTCGCCCGGGCGGCTCTCGCTTGAAGAGGCGACGTGCTCAGAGAAGGGTCACCGGATCGACATCCACCCGCCAGCCCAAGGGCAGGCGCAGATCCTTGAGCAAAACTCGCGGGTCGGTGCCGCGAATGACGATCTGCCAGCGCGACTTGCCCCGGAGCCGCGAAAAGAAAGAGGGTGCGGGCCCGATGAGGTCGATCTCTGGCAGCCCCAAGCGGGCGATCTTGAGGGTGAGTATCTGATGGAGCTCTTGCGCCTCGCGTTGAGCCTTGTCTGCGCTGGCGTGCACATACAGGAGGCGGATCAACCTGCTGATCGGCGGATACCAGTGCTTCCGTCGGAAAGCCATCTCCTGCTGGTAGAAGGCCCAATAGTCGTGTTTGCTGGCGGCCTGGATGGCCGGATGGCGGGGGGTATAGGTCTGGATGACGACTCTTCCTCCCAAGATGCTTCGCCCAGCCCGACCCGCCACCTGAGTGAGTAGTTGGAAGGTCCTCTCGCTGGAACGAATGTCGGGCAGGTTGATTAGGGTGTCGGCCGTGATGACCCCTACCAGGGTCACCTTGGGCAGATCCAGGCCCTTGGCGATCATCTGGGTGCCGATCATGACGTCGGCCTCGCCCCTGATGAAGCGGTCCAGTATCCTCTCGTGGGCCCGCCTGGATCCGGTGGTATCCAGGTCCCAGCGCACGATGCGAGCGTTGGGGTAGGCCTGATGCACCACCTGTTCCACGCGCTGGGTCCCGATGCCAAAGTACTTTATGCGGTTGCTCCGGCAATTGGGGCACTGCGAGGGTGCAAGGGTCTTGCGGCTGCAATGGTGGCAGACTAGCCTCTGGACGTCCGAATGGTAGGTCAGCGGCACCTCGCAGCGTGGGCATTTGAGCACGTGGCCACAATCACGACACATCACAAAGGTGGCACTGCCCCGCCGATTGAGGAACAGGATGATCTGCTCTCCCGCAGCCAGCGCTGCTTCTATCCCTTTCTTCAGCGAGCGGCTCAGGATGCCACGATTCCCCGCCCTGAGCTCGGCACGCATGTCTACGATCTCCACTGGTGGGAGCTCGGCATACAGCGCCTCGGGCAGGTCGTGCTCGACGGGGTGATAGTGCCGTTGGACGCGATGCAACTGGTCAGCCTGCTGCTCCAGCATGCGCCTGTGACCCATGACCCGTTGCGGCAGTGTCAGGAGCTGGTAGGCGCCCCGTTCGGCGCGATAGGCTGATTCCAGAGCCGGAGTGGCGCTGCCCAGAATGCAGGTGGCACCTGCCAATTCTGCCAGGCGCACCGCCACCTCGCGAGCATGGTAGCGGGGGGTTTGCTCTTGCTTGTAGGACGACTCATGCTCCTCATCCAGAACGACCAATCCCAGGTTGCTCACCGGAGCAAAGATCGCAGAACGTGAGCCCACGACCAGCCTGAGCTCCCCATTCCTCAACCGACGCCACTGATCGAACCGCTCCCCAAGAGAAAGACGGCTGTGCATGACGGCGAGTACGGTCGGGAACCGGGCCCCAAAGCGGCGAATAGTCTGGGGCGTGAGGGCGATCTCTGGCACCAACACGATGGCACCTTTCCCCCGTTCGAGGACGCGCTGCGCCGCCCGCAAATATATCTCGGTCTTGCCGCTGCCCGTGACGCCCTGCAGGAGAAAGGGCCGAGCACCGGGGCTTTCCAAGTCTTCCTCGATGATCCTCCACACCTCACGCTGTTCCGGGGTCAGTCGAGGAGGGGTGCTGGGAACGAACTTCTTCCCTTGGAACGGATCCCGCCAGACCTGGCGATGGGTCAGTTCGACGAGCCCTTTCTTGATCAGCGCTCGCACCACCGCCGGAGACACGCCCGCCTTGGCCGCAGCCTCGCTCAGGGGCAGCCAGTCATCAGCGGCGCGGTGTCTGCGGTGCCAGAGCAGATAGGCCAAGGCCCTTCGCTGCTTGTGGGCCTGCCGCGAAGGATAGTCGCTTCGCCCGACATCTCCGCGCGCCCTGACTACTGGCACGAGCTTGGGTTTCGCCCTCGGGGGGCGGATCTCGCGGCGCCTGGTGGCCCAACCATGTTCCACTAGCTGGCCGACGACCGATCTCCAGTTTGGCACTTTGGTCAGGCGCGAGATCTGGCGCAGGCTCAGGGGACCCTTCTGGCGCAACAAGGAGAGGATCTGCTCTTGACCTTCTGTCGCTTCAGTGATCTGGCAATCGGGCACCGGGCACACGATCACGTCCACGCCCTGGATCACGCCGGGCGGTGACATCGTCTGGATGACCCGGTGTATGGGAGCCAGATAGTGCCTGCTGATCCAGTGCGCCAGCTCTATGTGGATGGGGGAGAGCACCGGCAGTGGATCGGCGATCTGATCGATCTCCCGCGTATCGTCCACCGGACACTGGTCGTCGAACCCGACAATAACTCCCTGAAGATAGCGACCGCCGAAGGGGACCCATACCAACTGACCGGCGCGTATCTCAGTCTTGATCCTTTCGGGCACCCGGTAGTGAAAAGACCGGGTCAGGTAGTCGCTTTCCTCAGTGTCGGGGGGGAGGGCGGTTGGCGAGGTTATCCTGCGCTGCAGCGGTGTTTGAACGACCACCACAGCGTAGGGAGGGACTTGCTTCGGAGCCTCTCGGTCCACGACCTCGCGGTCTGACATCTCACATGAAGACGATCGCGGCATAACCCACCATATCGGTGGGTGGTCCCATGGGCATCACGTCGTGGCTGGTGGTATGGTGGAGCACGATCCCCCTGGTTGCACCCAGTTGGGCGGCGTAGGCGATCGAGGCCGCAATGGCGCCCGCGCCGCACGCATTTTGGTGTTCTCGCGCCTCCTCAACGACGTCCGCAGCCCGCATCTGTACGGTCAGGTCGAGAAGCCGAGCATCGTTCTTCCTGACCCATTCCAGGGTCTGATCGCCCACGCCAACCGGGGCAAGCCCGTAGCGAGGCCCGTAGTGGGTTAGATCGCTGGTGCCAATGGCCAGCGTCCTACGGCCCAGCACTCGCGCAGCGCTTGCGACCTGAGCACCTACCTTGTGGGCGTGGGGAGAGGGTGGCACGGAGATGGGGAGAATGCGCGCGCTGGGGAACAGATGCGCGACGAAGGGAAGCTGGACCTCGATCGAATGCTCACCGACGTGGGCATCGGGGTTGTCAAGGATCGCACCGCCTGCGCTGCGGAGAACCTCTTGGGCCAACTCCTCGTCGATCGACAGATCACCCAGGGGCGTGCGCCAGCTTCCCGAGCCGTACATGCTCGCGCCCCTCACCCCCCACCTGTGCACGGCACCAAAGAGCACGATCGTCTCTGGCGGATCCTCAGCGCTCAGGGCGGCAAAGACGCGCCCCGCCGTTGGACCAGAGTAGCTCCAGCCCGCGTGGGGCACCACTCCTCCTCGAACGGCTCCCTCCCGCTCGATGGGCGGAACACTCTCCAGGCATTTCTCCACCTGTTCGCGACAGTCTTTCTCTCTCGCAGGGTAGAACATGCCAGCAACCGAGGGAAATCGAACAGACATCTCATACCTCCCACGGGAGTGTTGCTCGAGGGCCGGGCTCGACACTGGGCGCGGATGCCGAGAACGCGAGGGAGGGGCGGTGTCGGATCACTCTTGTGGGCGGCTCGCGCCTCAGCAACGCCGTGCGGTGCGGAATCTCTCCGCCGATATGATCGCCGCAATCTGTTTGACCGTCTCGTCCAGGCGTCCCTCCCGGTTGACCACCACATAGTCGAACTCTTTGATGCAGCCGATCTCCTCCACCACGCTGTCCAGCCGCCTGAGGATCTGGTCGGGGGAATCGCTCCCTCTCCGGCGCAGACGGTCGATGAGTATCTCGATTGAGGGGGGGACGAGGAATATGGTAAGTGCTTCCGGCATCAGTCGGCGCACCGTTGCGGTTCCCTGCACATCCAGGCGCATGATGACGTCCACGCCACTCGAAAGCGCACGCAGCACCGGGGCCTTGCGCACGCCCTTGTGCTGTCCATAGACGACTGCATGCTCAAACAGCTCGTCATCGGCGATCATCTTGTCGAATGTGGCCGTGCTGACAAAG
>DATKWG010000211.1:0-20788 GCA_035529675.1 Anaerolineae bacterium | reverse complement strand
GAGATCAGCGCGGGTGACAGCAGCGGGGAAGCGCCGGTCACCCGGGTGATCCTGTACGCCAACGATGAGGTGGTGCACGACTCGGGCCTCATCCAGACCCCTCTCTACCACGCAGTCGCCGAGCTGGGCCCGGAGTTGGGCGAGAAGCGGTTGCTCCTGCGGGCATGGAACGCGGGAGCGTTTGCCGGGGCGCCGAACGAATTGAGGCGGGATGTGGTGTGTGCTGTGACGCCTCCCACAGCCACACCGGAGCCGACCCTGGGCCCCAGCCCCACACCCACGCTGACCCCGATCGTGGTCACGCCAGACCCTACGCCGGCCGATGTCTTCGCAGCCGCCACCCGCGTGGCAGAGGTGGCGCTGCAGGCCACTCGCTACGGGCCGCCCACGGCCACGCCGCCCAACCTGGTCACCACAACGCCGGTTGGCAGGTCCTTCGTCATCGTCAACACACCTGCGCCGGAGAATCAGGCTACGGCCACCTACCAGGTAGCGTTTTCTACTGCAGTCGCCGGGACCACAGGCACACCGACTCCGCTGCCCGATTATGCCGTCACTGCCACGCCCAGCCTGACTCCCATACTGGCTACACCTGAGCCCACCCCGGTCGATGTCTTTGCCGCCGCGACCAGAGTCGTGGAGATGGACCAGTGGGTGGCTCGTTTTGGGACGCCCACGGCCACTCCACCCAACTTGGTTACCACGACGCCTGTTCCCGGGCCCTTTGTGATCGTCAATACCCCCAGGCCTGAGAACTGGGCCACGGCAGCCTACCAGGCAGCGCTGGCCACGGCAATCGCCGCGACCACAGGCACCCCGACTCCGATACCTCTTGATGCCGTCACCGCCACTCCCACGCCCTGGCCGACACGCACACCTGCGCCGACGGCCACACCGGTCTTGGTGCCCCTGACCGACAGCGAGTTGCTGGCCCTGTATGTCTCTGCGCCCGAACTCGCCTCTACGCCCACGATGCCGAGCGTGCCCCCGGCCTTGGCCGGAAAGATCGCTTTCCGCTCCGATCGCTTTGGTGGAGCCCAAGTCTTCGTGATGGACGCCGACGGGAGCAACGTGGCTCTGCTCACCAGCTCCTGGCCCTACGAGGAGGCGCTGAGGCGCGAATGGGTGTCCCCCGACGGGCGACACGTCGTCTACCAGTCATCGCGCGGTACCCACGGCCTGGATCTGTTTCTCCGGTCTGTGGACGGAGGAGACCCTGCTCGGCTGACCTACGTGGGCAGCGGGGTGGCCTACGACCCGGCCTGGTCGCCCGATGGCACGCGCATCGTGTTCGCCTCCAACCAGCAGGGCCCCGACCAGATATTCGTGGTCGAGAGGGTATTCGGGAATCCGCGCACCGTGCAACTGACCAGCAACGAGTGGGAGGGAGACAAGCATCCCAGTTACTCTCCCGATGTCCGGTACATCGTCTTTTGCTCCAACCGAACGGGGAGCAGGCAGCTCTGGGTGATGAAGGCCGACGGCACCGATCTGCGGCTGCTATGGATCCCCGAGCTGGCGGGCTACGAGTGTTGGGATCCGGTTTGGATCAAGCAATGAGGTTTCCAGGTGGCGGGTGAACGCCCTCTTGGCTACCCTTGACACATGTCTCTGGTGCGTTTCTTCCCCGCCAGATCGATCTATCCCTCTCTCATACACCCACCTTCTCGCAGCCCCATCATTTGGTTTGCCGGCGCACATGTTCTATAATGGTGTCTGGTATGTGCATACGTGCATAAGACACCACACGAGAAAAGGAGGACAACCTGGATGAGTTATGTGGTTAGGGAGGGGAACGAATCCTTCGAGGGGCTTCTCAGGCGCTTCAAGAAGGCGGTCCAGCAAGACAAGATACTGACCAAGGCGAGACGGCGCCGATTCTATGAGAAGCCCTCCCAAATTCGCAAGCGCAAGGCGATAAAGAAGATGGTAAAGAGTCGTCGGACCACCAACAAGACACAGCGTCGCCAGTACTGACCGAAGGAACGGAACGGATTGGCCTCAGTCGCGCAGGCAGCGATCCGGTGACGCGGTCAGAGGATAGCCTTGCGCCGGGGAGTGAGGCTTGCGGCGCGGACAAGTGCTGGTTTTCAACACCTTCGGTCTGGGGGGTACTATCGCAGGTGAGCCAGGTGACCGAGTTCTGGCAACGTCCTTTTCGATTGATAGAGTTCAACCTGCGCAAGATCGATGTCCGAGGGTTGGATGTGAAGCGCCTGGTGGCCCAGGTCATCGACTATGGGGCCAACGCGGTGCTGATCCATGCCGACGGCGCACTGCCCGGGCACCCCAATGGCCCGCCAGGCGACGGCACCGGCGATCCCGTGGGCGGCGACGTGATGGGGCAGGTGGTGCGCGAATGCCATCGGCAGGGACTCAAGGTGTTGGTGCGCGTGGACGTGAGCAGGGCCGATTCGGCCCTGTACGATAGACATACCGACTGGTTTCAGGTATCGGGCGAGGGCAAGGTGAAACGCGATCGCGATAGCACTATGTTGCTGACCTGCTTTCAGGGCCCCTACTGGCAGGAGCACGGCTTTGGCCTGATCGACGAGATCATGTCGCGCTACCCGGTGGATGGCTTCTTCTACGACCACCTCTGGTACGGCCACTGCACTTGCCGCAGGTGCAGGGAGGCCTTTCGAGAGAAGACTGGCATGGAGCTTCCCTGGCATGAGGACTGGAGCGACCCCTGGTGGCGAGCCTATGTCCGTTTTCGCCACCAGGAGGTGGCCGGCTATGCGCAGCGGCTGCACTCCTTCGTGCGCAGGCGGAATCCGCGGGCCATTCTGACGGGGAGCTTTGTGCCGGACGGCGATGTGGAGCAGCATCTGCGCCAGGCGGGTGGGCTGCCTGGCCACATGGCCGATGCGGTGGACGTCCTCGCCTGCGCAGCGTGGGATGGGCTGGATGAGGGACCGCCGAGGTATCCTCTCTTACCCGGTCAACAGGCCCGCATGGGTCAGGCCATTCGCGAAAGCCAGCCGGTGTGCATCATCCTCAGCTACTCGGGGGCGGCGGCCTGCCCACGTGCCGCGCAACCTCCAGCCCAGCTAGCCTACGACCTGATGCAGATAGTCGCGCACGGCGCCCAGCCGTGTGTGCAGCTCTCAGGAACGTTCGACCAGGGCGACCGTAGGGGCTTGCCGACCATCAAGACTGTCTACCGATATTTGCGCGACCACGCGGCAAGCTATGAGAATCTCGTCTCGCCGGCACGCGTGGCCCTGGTGTACTCACAGGTGACTGTTGATTTCTATGGTCGGGATGACGGCATGATGCGTTGCCTCGACGAGTTCGAGGGGTTCTACGAGGCGCTGGTGGCATCGCACGTCCAGTTTGACCTGCTCCACGATGCCGGGATCGACGCTGCTCGCCTCGCAGGCTATCAGCTGCTCATCCTGCCCAACGTGGCCGCCCTGTCGGATGCCCAGTCAGCCACCGTCGATAGGTATGTCGAGGCGGGGGGACACCTCGTGGCCAGCTTCGAGACCGGTCTCCATGGCCCTGACGGGCAGCCGCGAGATGCACAGGCCCTGAAGTGTCTTGGCCGGTTTCCGGTGGACCGCCTGGAATGTAGTGGGGGCTATCTGCGCATCCTTGACAGAGAGTTGCTGGCCGGGTTTGAGCACAGTGACCTTCTGGGGCTGAGGGGCACCTTTCTGGTGACCGGGCCGCTGGATAGCGCGGGGCCGCAGATAACCGACCTGCACTTGACCCCGCCGCCGGCCGACAACGCAGCGGAACAGGCCAATCGAGAGCAGGAGTCCGATGCGCCGGGCCTGGTGTTGACCAGGTACGGAGCTGGCGAGGCCGCATACCTTCCCTGGCAGGTGGGCAAGCTCTACCACTTGCACGGAACACCCGAGTGTCGCCAGGTGATCGTTGACCTTGTGCGGCGCTGGGTTCCCCCGTTGGCCACAACCGACGCGCCCGGCTCCGTGGAGATGACAGTTCACCACCCACGAGGCGATCGTAACCGGTGTCTGGTTCACCTGCTGAACGCCACCGCCTGGCAGGGCAGGCCGCTCACCGAGATCATCCCCGTGCACGATGTCTCCCTTTGGGTGCGGGGCCCGTACGTCGCCGCGCGAGAACTCTCCACCCAGCAAGACATCCTGCTGGAGGGGGAGGAGGGGGGCGTGCGCTTTGTGCTGCCTCGCCTGGAAAGCTTTGCTGCCATAGAGCTGGTGGCGGCGGGCGTGCCCTTTGCCTCCAGCTTCTAGCGGTCCGTGGATCCCCCAGGCGACCACGATCGATCACAACCAGCCCACTGTCGCTCGCCGCTTGCAGAGTGCGCCTCGGGGTCTTGAGTCCCCGAACGGCAGAACTCACCCAAGCCAAGAGGCCAACCTGGCCTCGATGCCGCGAGGCCAACGGCGCAACCCATAGGTGGGTCCGACAGCACAACGAGGCAAGCAGGAGGATGACAATGATGATGCCAAACTGGTTCGCGGGCGATATCCTCGCCAATGGAATGAGGACCCACTACTGGCGCACGGGTGGCGAGAAGCCCCCCCTGGTCCTGGCGCACGGGCTCTCGGACAACGGATTGTGCTGGACCAGGCTCGCGCGTGCTCTGGAGGATGACTATGACCTCATCATGCCAGACGCACGCGGCCACGGCCTGTCGGAAAGAGTAGAGGCGCGCGAGTCGGTCGGTCTGGCAGCCGATCTGGCCGGGCTGATCGAGGCCCTCGGCTTGGAGAAACCGGGCGTGATTGGGCACTCGATGGGAGCGGTCACAGCCGCCAGCCTGGCGGCCAGATACCCCGACCTCGTAGCCTGCGTCATCCTCGAAGACCCGCCCTGGCGTGAGCAGCCGCCGATCCAGCCAGATCACGATGAGAAGGGCCACCTCGATTCGTGGAGACAACGTCTGATAGTGATTCAGACCAAGAGGCGCGACGAAGTCATGGCCCTGTGCCGTGAAGAGAACCCGAAATGGGCGGAGGTGGAGCTGGGTCCCTGGGCCGATTCCAAGCTGCAACTTGACCTAAACGTGTTCAGGGCCTCGACCCTGAGCTTTGACCCCTGGCAAGAGATCGTGCCGCAGATCACCTGCCCCGTGCTGCTGATCACCGCTGATCCGGAACTGGGAAGCATAGTAACGGCTGCGACCGCTCAGCAGGTGGTACAGATGCTGCCCAACGGTCAAGTCGTGCACATCAGCGGGGCAGGCCACAGCATTCGGCGCGGGCAATTCGAGGCCTACGTGGAGGCCGTGACGCTCTTCCTGCGGGAGAACAGGAGAGGGTTGTCATAACTATGAGCGTGGCCGGTTTCACCGAGGAGTGGGGGAGGGAAGGTCACCCGGCGGTTCACGTTGCTGCGGCACCCCGCGATCAAGGTTCAACAAGCCGCCAAGAAGATGAGACCGGGGCGCATCCAGGCGTACGGGACACTCTGAGAATAGCACCGACCTCTCTGAGATGAAAGTCCAACTAGATCTCCCCCACGGACTGCTTCGTCTGCCGGCCTTTCTGCCCGACGCGACCCACGGCGTCGTGCGCGCCCTGGACCCGATCGACCTGCACGGCTGCCGGGTACAGGGAGTGATGATGAACGTCTTCCACCTCATGCAACGCCCCGGGTCTGGGGCCATCAGGCGCGTTGGAGGCCTGCGGGCGATGTTCGGTTGGGATGGACCCATCGTCACCGACTCGGGTGGCTTTCAGGTCTACTCGCTCATCCGCCAGAACCCCAAGCTGGGCAGTCTGACCCATCGCGGCCTCATCTTTCGGCCGGAAGGCCGTTCGCGCAGAATCAATCTCTCCCCAGAAAAGAGCGTGCGGTTGCAGATGCGCTACGGCGCGGACGTGGTCATTTGCCTGGACGATTGCACCCACGTGGACGATGCCGCCTCAGCGCAGCGCGAGTCGGTCAGTCGAACCATTGCCTGGGCCAGGCGCTGCAAGGCCGAGTATCTGCTGCGTCTGGAGGAACGCTCAGGTTCGGATGGTGATAGTCGCCCGCTGATCTTTGCGGTGGTCCAGGGCGGCGGCATAGCCGAGCTGCGACGACAGTGTGCCCAGGAACTGCTGGAGATCGGCTTTGATGGCTTTGCCCTTGGCGGCTGGCCACTGGATTCTCAGGGAAACCTGCTCACCGACATCATTGGCTACGTCCGAGAGCTGATTCCGCCCGAGTTCCTGGTGCATGCTCTGGGGGTGGGGCATCCGGCCCACATTCTCACCTGTGCGAGCATGGGCTATGACCTTTTCGACAGCTCCATGCCCACTCGCGACGCCCGCCACGGCCGGCTGCAAGTCTGGGAACAAGACGGTCTCCCCGCGAGCCCTTCAATGAGCGGCTGGTTCTCCCACCTCTACATGCAGGATTCGCGCCATATAAGGGATGCTGCGCCCATCTCGAGTCGCTGCGATTGCCTATGTTGCGCCAACTACTCGCGGGCGCTCATGCACCACCTGTTCAAGATGGGCGACAGCCTCTACCATCGCCTGGCTACCATCCACAACCTGCGCTTCATGACCCAACTGATGCAGCGCATCCGAGATGAGCGCAGTGAGTGACCAGGACGCTCTGCTCAGAGACCTGGCGGCTGCTGTTCTTTCCAGCCCCAAGTACAGCGACCTGTGCCTCGATGTGGTGCGCAACGTCGGCGCCCGAGAGCTCAAGGCGAGGGGCGACCTGAAGGACGCTATCAAAGCCACCAAGAACAAGCTGCACCAGGTGGGTGCCTCGTATCTTCCGCGGCGAACGGCGTACGAGGCCTGGCTGGCAGAGCTGAGCCAGGCCAAGAGATCTGGAGGAGAGCAGGCGCTGCGCTCCGTTTGCGCCAGGGTCATGCGCCATCACGCCTCCACCCGTGAGCGTCTCCCCATTCTCGATCAGTTCTACGAGACCACGTTGCACGACATCGCGCCCGTCCGCTCGGTGCTCGACGTGGCCTGTGGTTTCAATCCGCTGGCCATCCCCTGGATGCCGCTGGCTCCGGAGGCCACCTACTATGCATACGATATGTACGTCGGCCTGGCGTCTTTTGTGCGGGGCTTCCTCGAGCTGATGGAGAGGCCGGGCAGGGCGGTGGCCTGTGATGTGGTGCAGTGCGTGCCGACGGAGGAAGTTGAGCTGGCCTTTCTCCTCAAGGCCCTTCCGTGCCTAGAGCGCCTGGACAAGGCGGTGGGTACGAGATTGATGGAGGGAATCCGCGCCAGGCATCTGCTGGTATCCTTTCCCGTGCGCAGCCTGGGCGGGCGAGCCAAGGGCATGGAGACAACCTACAGGGCACGCTTCCGCGAGTTGGTGCGGGGCAAGAGGTGGGCGGTGCAGAGCTTCCTCCTGGAGACCGAGCTGGCTTTCTTGGTGAGCAAGTGAGGTGCGAGTCAGCGCCGAGCCATCACCGTCGCTTGCATCGGCGATCGGTAGCTACGATCCCGCAATTGTCCTTCACCGTTGCCGTCGAGAGCCTGGCGCACTTTACGGGCCAGCGCGTCCATGGTGAAGGGTTTCTGCACAAAGTTGACACCGGGGCGCAGAACACCATGTTTGGCAATGGTGGTATCTGTGTAGCCCGACATGTAGAGCACCTCAAGGCCGTCATGCTGCTCCAATAATCGCTGCGCAAGCTCGTGTCCGCTCATCTGTGGCATGACCACGTCTAGCAGAGCCAGACTGATCGGTTCTGGGCGCTCTCGCAACAAGGAAAGGGCATGGGGGCCTGAAGCGGCTTCGAGGACCGCGTATCCCATGTGCCTCAACATAGTTATCGCCAGGCCACGCACGTTGTCGTCATCCTCCACTACGAGAATGGTCTCTTGCCCGTGTGGCAGCGGAGCCAGGGGGACGTCCCGATGTGCCGCGGCCGCTCGCTCCTCCACACGGGGCAGGAATATTCTGAAAGCGGTGCCCTGCCCCGGTCGGCTGTGGACGTCGATAGCACCCCCGCTCCGCTTGACGAGGGCATACACTGTGGAAAGGCCCAACCCGGTTCCCTTGCCTGGTGCCTTGGTAGTGAAGAAGGGCTCGAATAAGCGCTCCTGCACCTCGGGCGTCATTCCACATCCATTGTCGCTCACAGCCAGGACGACGTAGGGCCCAGGTTCGTGGTTCCTCCGCTGGAGGAGGTACTCCTCGCTCGCCTTCGCATTGCGTGTCTCGAGGATGAGCGTCCCACCCGTCGGCATGGCGTCGCGCGCGTTGACCGCGAGGTTCATCACCACCTGCTCGATTTGGCCGCGATCAACCCTGACGTTGCCAAGGTCTTCGGCAAGAACCAGTTCCAACCTGATCTCCTCGCTGATCACCGGGCGCAGCATCTTGGCCATTCCGGAAAGCACGTCGTTGAGGCTGACCACATCCACAGTCTGAACCTGACGCCGGCCGAAGGCAAGCAGTTGCTGGGTAAGCGCGGCCGCCCGGCTCCCAGCGGCGCGAATCTCTGCCAGGTATTGGCGTGCCGGGGCGTCAGGCGGCAGGCTGGCGAGAAGCAGGCCGCCATAGCCATTGATCACGGTCAACAGGTTGTTAAAGTCATGGGCGATGCCGCCTGCGAGCTGCCCAATAGCCTCCATCTTGGCTGCCTGTCGCAGTTGCTCCTCAAGGCGCTTACGTTCGGTGATGTCGTTGAACGAGGCCATCATGCAGATGGGCTTCCGGGCCTCGTCTGTGACCATGCTTGCAGCCAGCTCCACCTCGAAGGTGGTGCCGTCTTTTCTCTTGGCGACCAGCGTGCCTATCCAGTGTCCTTTGCTCGATAGCGCCCGCGCTACGTCCGCTGCTTTCGCCTCGTCCTGCCAGAAAGCCGTGACCGATGTGCCCAGCAGCTCTTCGTGGCTATCGTGGCCCCACAGTTTGCGAAACGCCGGGTTGACGTAAGTCAGACTGCCCTCCAGATCGGCCAGGGCCATGGCGCTGATAGATGATCTTATTGCCCAGTCTCTCGTCCTCAGCACTTGCTCGATCCGCTCGCGCTCAGACAGTTCGGTTTGCAGAGCTTCGTTGGCTCTGGCAAGCTCTGCCGTCCGCTCTCGAACTCGTGATTCTAGTTGATCATGGGCCGCGCGAAGCCTCTCTTCCGACCGGCGACTCTCAGTGACGTCGCTCAAGACCACCAGGCGTCCGGCCAGGGAACCATCCCGTTTGTGGACAGGACCGATCTGCAGGCGGAAGCACCATCGATCATTCCCTTCCCCCAAGACGATCTCCGAGTCGTTCACGGCTTCGCTGTGCCACCTCTGGGTCGATCCGAAGCATTCGGAGAACACCTGGGAGACAGGACGTCCGATCACCTTCTGGGCCACGCAACCGAGGATCCCCTCGGCGGCGGGGTTGACGTCTACAATGCGATCCAGAGGGTCCAGAACGATCACCCCATCGCGCATGCTCTCCATCGCCGCCGCGCGGGCCACCGGCAAAATGCCCAGTAAGCGGTAGCGCAGCACCCCGAAGGCCATGGCCAGGCTACTCAGGGCGAAGACGAACGGCGTCGGATCGGGGTAGGGGAGTGGGATCAGCCGAAAGATGTAGACCAGGTTCGCGACCCATGGCGCCACCATGCCACTGACCAGCGCGCCGCGCCGGCTGCCAGGTGCGCGTGGCAGACGCAGGAATGTCCGAGTCAGCACGAATGTTCCCGCGGTGAGGAGCAGGTAGGAGTAGGCCGAGTGCACCCAGAACCAGATGCCAAAGGCCTTGGCTAGACCGACGAATGATTTGGTGCGCCTAAGGGTCAGGTCGGTCCAGAAGAGGTGGTGGGACTCGTTGCTCCAGGCCAGCAACAGGGTGACGACGGGAACGACAAAAAGCAAGCGGAGCCTGTGGCGAGGCAGCCATCCTTCTCGTCCGGCGTAGTGGAGCGAAAAGACCAACCACAAGACGGGCACGGAGACGATGGCGGGGTACTGGATGTTGGCCCAGAGGACTTTGGTGGCAAGATGGTCGGTGCCGAGTTCCAGCACGTACCCCAAGGACCATTCGGTGACAGCGAGCATAAGCAATGCAAACGGCCCCGCTCCAGGGGCGGGACGGTTTCGCCACACAAAGTAAGCCAGCACCCCAGAAGCAGCCGCTGCCGCGAACAGTGCTGTCTCGTAGGAGCTGAATCCCGGGTCCATCGCTCTCGCCTACCCTCTATCCGCCATCACCTCAAGGCAGAGCCACGGCCCTGCCGAGCACCAGACGCTGGGTGTTTCCAGGCAACCGCCGCCAAAGGGCCGAGGAATGACGATGCCTGCTATGGTCTTCCTTCTGCGGAGACGCCGATCCCGACTAGGCTACGGTTTCGACG
Organism: Anaerolineae bacterium; assembly: GCA_035529675.1. Lineage (GTDB taxonomy): Bacteria > Chloroflexota > Anaerolineae > UBA1429 > UBA1429 > DATKWG01. Next base: position 10,539 of record DATKWG010000211.1, on the reverse strand, counting down.
CGCGCCAGCGCACCCGGAAAGAAGGAGACCCAAGCACCCAGACAGGGCCGACGGTGCTTTCCTCATCCTATATCGGCAAGCGTCACTCCGCGCTTGAGGAGTCAAAGTCTGTCGATTGCCGTCGAGGGAGGTTCTCCCCAGTCAGAGACGGCGAAACCAGTCTTGCCCGTTCGCCCAGGCGCAGGCAGGAAGTTGCAGTGAGGGCAAATGCGTGCCGCGGGGGAAGGCGGAGCAGGCGATTCGCAACTGGCGCTAGAAGGGGTCTGGGGGGGAAAAGCAGAGGAGGTCGGGTGAGGAAGGCTACTCTTGGCCTACCTCCTGTCTTGGTGCTAGAGACTGTCGCAGCAGCCGGAGCAGGGCGACTCCTGTGAGCACCCCATCTCGCCGTCGCCCGCTTTGCTACTCACTCGCCTCTTGCCACTCCAAGTCTGCCACCAGGAAGGTGTGATCTGAGGGGCGCGGGGCCAGGCGAGCCTCCACGTCGATCCAGGACGTCACGCACCTGGCCGCCAGGGGCTTGGTGGCCATGATGTGGTCTATCCGCCAGCCCTTTTTCCCCTCCACGGGGTTCCGGGCGCGATAGTCCCAATAGGTGTACTGGTCTGGCTCGTCGGGATGCTGTAACCGGAAGAGGTCGATGAAGCCCCACGCAACTACGTCCCTGAGGGCCTCGCGAACGGAGTGGTGAAAGCAGACATGGTCTTGGTGCCTCTTGGGGTCGTGGACGTCGATGGGTTCGGGGGCCACGTTGAGGTCTCCTATCCACAATAGGGGATCTTCTGGGGAATAGTGGCGGTCGAAAAAGGCGCGCAGGCGGCGGAACCACTCCAACTTGTACTGGAAGTGGGGCGAGTCCATCGAGCGGCCTTGGGGCACGTATGTGTTGACTATGGGAATGCCCTTGATCACGGCGCGGATCAGGCGTGGCTCGTCGGCCTGGGCGCCATCGTCGAGGCCGAAGGCAACACTGGTGGGGACCTCGTGGGTGACGATGGCCACACCTGCGTGAGCCTTCTGCCCTCGAAACACAACCTGATAGCCCGCCTCGACGAAGGGTGACTCGGGAAAGCCCTCGTCCTGCACCTTCGTCTCCTGAATGCAGAGTAGGTCAGGCGAGCAGCGTTCCAGCCAGGCGACCACCTGCTCCAGGCGGACCCTTATCGAATTCGCGTTGAAAGTGGCCACTCTCATCAGATCGGCAGACACGTTCCTGCTCCTTCCGGCCCGGACTGACCCAACGCAGCACCAGCGGGCGAACTTCGTCTGATGCCTCGATCAAGTCTCGCCAAATAACCCCGGTATTCGGGATCGTCGACTGCTCCCCGGCCCAAATCCCTCCGTAGATGCACGAGCCGGCATGCTGGGCAAAGTCGCCATTGAGGTTGGGGTCAATCGCACCAGTCCGCTCTTGAAGGCAAGCGGCGAACTTGTCGGTGGACGTAGAAGGCCCCTTTCGATCATGGATTCACGAAAGTCACCCATTACTCCTTGGCAGGACTCTAGCTGAGCGGATGCCGTGGGACATAATTGGCCGGCACCCACGAGGTGCCGGCCGACTACTACTCCTTGTGCAGTCGACCAGACGATGGAGTGGAGTGCCGTCTAGATGGTGACATACTGCCTGTCGGCCTCGAACATCTCGTCCACCATCTTACGGATCTCGGGCAAGCTCAACTTGGTCGTGGTCAAGGGATCGAGTTGGATGGCACGGTAGATGCTCTCGCGGTCCTTCTCCACAAAGCCCTTCACCACCAGCTCTTGCAGTGCGAGATTGCTGCGGTTCAGCGCGGCAAGAGCCGGGGGCAGGTTGCCCACATAACAAGGATGCAGGCCAATGTTGTCGGCCACGATGGGCACCTCGGCGATGCAATCGGGCAGCAAGTTCGTGATGAGGCCCGTGTTGGGCACGTTGCCGTTGAACATGAAGGGCACGTTGGTCTCGATGGCGTTCAGGATGCGGCTGGCGTACTCGTGGGTGCGCTCGACTGGAATCTCCTCTTCGCCATAGGCCCAGCGTCGATTCTGCTCATCGCGTTCTTGGCGCCTCCTGGCCCAGCGAGCCCGACGCTGCTCCGGACTAGACCGGTTGGGATCCACACCCCACATCTTTTCACTGAGGTGACGATCAGTCAACTCGGGAGTGCGCAGGAAGTAAGGCATGTATTCCGCGTTGTGAATGGACGACTCGGAGACGAAGGCCCCAAAATGCTTCATGATCTCCCACTTGACGATGTCGCGCTCGTAGATCTCGGGCTTCTTCATCGCGTCCCACAGCAGTGGGTAGGCGTCCTTGCCCTTCCAGCGATACTCGAGGAACCAGGCCATGTGGTTGATGCCCGCCACCCAGTAGGAGACCTCCTCGAAGGGCACGCCGATGTATTCGGCCAGTTGCATGGCAGTGCCCTGCACCGAATGGCAGAGGCCGACGAAATGGATCTTGCTCAGGTCCTTGATGGCCCAGCAGAGCATGACCATTGGGTTGGTGTAGTTGAGCAGCAAAGCATCGGGGCAGACCTGGTCCATGGTCTGGGCGATATTCACGATGGCGGGAGCGTTGCGCAAGAAGTAGAACGCCCCACCAGGGCCCGCCGTATCGCCGACAAGCTGGTGGATGCCATACTTGGCCGGGATCTCGACGTTATTGCGGCTTTCCCCGACGCGGATGGTCGTGAAGACGTAATCTGCACCATCCAGGGCAGCCTTCAGGTCCGTCGTGGCCTCGATCTTGGCCCCCACGCCCTGCAGCGCGACCATCTTGCGGGCCATCGCAGCCATGAGGTCGAGGCGTCCCTGGTGGATGTCCATCAGGGCGATGGTCGAATCCTGCAGCGAAGGCCAGGTGAGACAGTCGCCGGTGAGCCGGCGAGCGAATACGTGGCTTCCGGCCCCAATGATAGTGACCTTGCTCATGATCCCTCTCCTTTGTGATGGTATGCTACTTGTGGACGGTGTGAGATGTGACCACGGCTCATCATCCTTGTATTCGTGTGCTCGGCTGTTGCCCAAACGCCTAGTGTGTACTCGCCTGCTCGGAGGACACTCGCTACCACCGCCTCGTACTCGGTGCCGGTGCCAATATCCCCGCGACTGACGCTCATGGAGAGTGCCAGGTCGCCGGGCCCGATGACGCAGCTATCAACGCCTTTGACCGAGAGGATCTCCTCAGCGCGCCTCGCCCCCTCAATGGTCTCGATCATGACAGTCTTGGCTACGTTGTCCTCAGACCTCTAGCGAAAACAACCTTCGATGCAGTGTCTGATCTGGTTACCCCCCCCCCGTTGCGCCGACCTCCGGCGGAACGCCTCGTGTTGGAGACCGCTGTCTCGGCCTCAATAGGCTAGCCCTTGGTAGGAGAGGCTGCCAAGCATGCGATCCCGCCCGCGGAGTCCGCCGCCTTCATCTGCCCCATTCCTCGATGGGCCACCTACCAGCGTTCCCTGTGCACACGATCGCCGTCGTACTGGGTGCGCGGCTCCTTTTGCTCGGCAGGATGCCCAACGGGGATCAGAGCGAAGGGTACCACGCCTTCGGGGATCCCGAGGATGCGGCGCAGGTCAGCCAGTCGCTCCTCGGAAGGATAGACGCCGCACCATACCGCGCCCAGGCCCAAGCCCGTTGCTGCCAGAAGGATGTTCTCTGTGGCCGCCGAGAGGTCCTGAACCCAGAAGCCCGACTGGCCGGCGCGAGACAGCCGCGACTCGCCACAGGGCACGATGCACACGGGCGACTGGGTTGCCATCCTGGCGTAGGGATGGGCCTCGGCCAGAGCGTCTCTGATGGCCCCGTCGGTCACCACGATAAAGTGCCAGGGCTTGCTGTTGTTTGCCGACGGCGCGGCCATGGCCGCCTTCAGCAGCATGTCGATCTGCTCAACATCCACCGGCTGGTCGGTGAACCTGCGTATGCTCCGACGAGCAAAGAGATTGTCGATCTTGAGTACTGGCATTATGTCCCCCTGTCTTCCATCTCTGGCCACGCTCACCCGACGCCAGCCTAGCAACCTCACGTCACCATCGGCAGTATAGAAGATTCGTTCGCCAGGGTCAACAGGTTAACGGCGTCCGCAGGGCGGTCACGATCCGCCGTACCGCTGCCAGGAGACCCTGCTCCCATCATACTGGGTGCGGGGTTCCTTAGTCCTGGCCGGATGCCCCACATAGATCACCCCCAGGGGTACGATGTGGTCTGGGATCGACAGGACTCGAGAGACCACCTTGGCCAGCGGTTTGATGGGATGGACGCCAATCCACACCGAGCCAAGCCCCATGCCCGTTGCAGCGAGAAGGATGTTCTGGGCTGCCGCACTGCAGTCCTGGATCCAGAAGCCTCTGGCTGGACCGGGCAAAGCGCGTCTCATGTTGCCGCAGACGGCGATGGCCAAGGGGGGCCGGTAGCGCCCAAAGACCAGGCCCTTGCGCAGCTTGCCCAGGAGCTCGCGGTCGGTCACCACAACGAACTCCCAAGGCCGACGGTTGCTGGCAGAGGGGGCAGCCATTGCGGCCTGCAAAAGGCGCAGGATGTCTTCCCGGCTCACGGCCTCTTCAGTGTACTGGCGGATGCTTCTCCGGCTAAAGATGTGATCCAGGATATCAGGCATTGTCGCTCCGTTCTCTGCATGCGATTGGTCCCGCTTCGGCTTGGCCGGGTCGCGAAGGACTGCTCGTCACACCGAAGGGCCGGGTGCGCCCATCGGGCAGATCTCCCTCCGCCTGGCAGCAAGATGGGACCAAGGTTCTACAGGGCAAGTCCGTCGAGCTGTTCGAGCACATAAGCGCGGATGTCAGTGGCCGCTGGGAGCTGGCCAACGATCTGGCCGTCGTCGATCAGCGGCAGGTTCAGGAAGACGCGCTCAGCGCCACACGGGCAACGCCCCGGGCCGCCCTTCCAATACAGGACGACGGTTTCAGCGCAGCTCGGACAGCGGGCAATGAACTTGCCTCCCGACTTTTTCCCGCGCTTGGCCATGGGCACGCCCTCGATCTCCACGATGTCGAAGGAGAAATCCACCGACGGCGCATTGGACAGAGCCGTGCCCACGCCATAGCCATCGCAGACCGGATTCAGCTCCTGGATGGTGTCCTCGTCGAGACCGCCGCTGGCGAATAGCTTTACCTGGTGGTGGCCCCTCAGGTCAAGCTCCCAGCGCGTTTCCTCCATCAGCTCCCGCAGATTGCCTCGGCGCGATGAGGGCGTGTCAAAGCGCACGCCGAACAGCTTGTCGCCCATGGCCTCGGCGATCCTCAAGGTCTCGAACTTCTCGTCGGCAAAGGTGTCTATAAGGACGATCCGCCTAACCTCGGGCTCGGCTACCTCATCGAAGGCCAGCGCTGCCTCCAGCGTGTCTCCCAGCACCAGGGCGAGGGCATGGGGCATGGTTCCGGTTGGGGGAATGCCCAGCAACCTGGCAGAGAGCACCGCCGACACTCCGTCAAAACCGCCCACGTAGGCGGCGCGTTCGATCATCGGGGCCAAGGCTGGGTGCATCCTGCGTGCCCCAAAACTGAGCAGGGTGCGCGCTCCGGCGGCGATGCGACAACGCGCGGCCCTTGTGGCCACCCCCGAAGCCTGACACATGAGACCCAGGAAGGCGGTCTCCAGGCAGCCAAACTCTGTGTAGAGGCCCTCGATGGTCAACACCGGGTCGCCGGCACGAAACACAGTGCCCTCAGGCGGCGCCCAGACGCGGATTCTGTGACCCTCAAGGAGATGTGCCACCTCCTCTACGCCGACCAGCACCGCCCAGGGCCAGCCAGCGGGCAGCGCCCGGGCCCGCATCTCGCCCACGACCACCTTGTCGGCCTTGCGGGCCTGGATGGCCCTCCGAGTGCGCTCAAAGTAGACGTCGGTGACCAGGCCGTCACGAATCTCTTGCTCCGTCGCAATGTGGAACCTACGCTTGCTCATCCTCTCATTCCTTGCCAGGCTTGCCCAATGGGGCAACTGTCATTCCGAGGCCGAGGGTCAGAGACCAGGTACCCTACCTTGCGCCAGCCAGACGCGCTCTGTTCAAAGTCTCTCGATGGTGGCCAGCTCGACCCCGGCTCGCACAAGCTCTTCCAGGGCAAGCTCGGCATCGTGCGGGTTGACGTTGACCGCCCGCGTGGCATCCACGAGCAGGGTTGCGCCAAGCCCCTGCGCGATAGCATCCAGCGCAGTGGCCTTGACACAATAGTCGAGGGCCAGCCCACCCACGTACAGGTGCTCCAGGCCAAGCGCGCGCAGGCGATTGGCCAGCGATCGGCCCCGATCATCGCGCGCCTGGAAGGCAGAGTAGGCGTCCTCCTGGTCACCCGTCCCCTTGGAGAAGATCAGCGCGTCAGGGGGAAAGGCGAGATCGGGGTGGAATCGGGCGCCGGCCGTGTTCTGGATGCAATGAGGCGGCCAGGGCCCTCCCTGGGGGACGAAATGGGTGGTCTGGGGCGGGTGCCAATCCCGAGAGGCGACGATGGGCCTGCCAAGCTCGCGAAACAGGCGGATGTAGGCGTTGAGCCGGGGCACGATGCTGTCCCCCTCGGAGACGGGCAGGGCTCCGCCAGGGCAAAAGTCGTTCTGCATGTCCACGATCAGAAGCGCGCTATTGGCTTTGATGGGCATGTCAATACCTCCCACACCCGATCGTGCGAGGTTATCACCGCGAATGCCTCGCAGGCCACGTGTTTGGCTGGTCGCACTCCTTCCTCGGAACGGCGACGAATCCCCTCTCCTGTCTTGCGGCGACGTGAAACGGTCGGGGGTCAAACCCGATCCATTCGATCGAATCCACACCGTCGAACCTGCGGGCCATCACCTCCAGGGCCTCTTGGTTGTTGTCCACCAAGACGAATCGCCGCCCCAGCTCCAGACAGGCCGCTCCAGTGGTGCCGCTTCCGGCGAAAAAGTCGAGAACCAGCTCGCCAGGGTTGGACGATGCCTGGACGATGCGCCTGAGTATACCCAGGGGCTTTTGCGTCGGATAGCCGGTCCTCTCCTTGCTGTTGGTGGGCACGATGGTGTGCCACCAGGTATCGGTGGGGAGCTTGCCGCGTGCGGCCTTCTCCGGCCCCACCAGGCCGGGGGCCATGTAGGGGATGCGCTCGATCGCCTCGGCGTTGAAGGTGTAGCTGCTGGGCTCCTTGACATAAACGAGAATGTTGTCGTGCTTGGGAGGCCATTTCTTCCTGGTTCTTCCCCCGAAATCATAGGCCCATATCACCTCGTTGAGAAAGCACTCTCGGCCAAAGATCACGTCCAGAAGGATCCTGCAATAGTGCACCTCCCGATAGTCCACGTGGAGGTAGAATGTGCCCGAGTCCGATAGAACTCTGTGTGCCTCCCGTAGCCTGGGCTCCAGGAAGGCAAGGTAGTCATCGAACACGTCGGCAAAAGACATGGAACCTATCTCGACCGTCTGGTACCTGCGTCCCTGGAAGCCGGTTCGGTCGCCGGCGTCGGAGCGAACGGTCTTGATGCGGGTTCGGCGCTGCTGCTTGCCGGTGTTGAAGGGAGGATCGACGTAGATCAAGTCCACCGAGCGATCTTCCAGCTCCTTCAGAAGGTCAAGGTTCTCGCCGTAGTGAATGCGATTCACAATGATGCCTCCCAAGAGCGGTGCCAACCAATCTGAAAATGCGTGCGAGCGCCGATAGGCGCTGTCGGCTCCAGCGGATGTTGTGCAGGTAGTCAAATCTGGTAGCCTAGAGAAAGCAACAGACTGTCGGCAATCACTTTCATCTGCTTGACAGAGAACAGTTGTCTTACACAACATCTGGAGGTTGTTGACTTGCGCACGCCTACAGGTTGTGGTATAATGCTCCTGAGGACACGAGAACTTCCGTTTCAGTATGGAAAGCCTTCTTTGCACAAGAGCAGGTTGTTGCTCCTCAAGACCAGACTAGGCGGGCCGACAACCTTTGCACAAATGCTACGGCGTTTGTGACACTTGTACGAGGAGGCATGAGAATGAGACGTGGAACGATACGCATTCGTAGACGCCCTGTCAAAGTGACCTGGAAGATCACTTGTCGATGCGGGCGCCGTTTTACCGTTCGTCCCGGACAGACCTATCGGTGCGTCTGCGGCAACGTGTTTCGCTGCTAGTCGATGAGCAAGTGTTGTACAGCGTCGGCCCGCCTTTTCTTGGCTTGAACTCCTGTCTTCAACACACGCAGTCTCACCAACACATTCTGTCTGTTGGGCGTTCTGCCGTTTGTCATGTGTTGGGTTAGCCATCGATACTTCTCAACACATCTCCGAGCTTTTCCGCAAGTTCATCAATGGTGTACATCGCTGTGTGAAGGGCGACCTTGTCTGCCAGTGAAGGGCTGTAGCGCATTACTTCATCTTTCGACACTTTGTGCCATAGCGGCAGTATTATCTTTCCTCCGTTCATCTCCCTGGCAACTAGACCATCTAGCTCGTACTGCGGCCAGTTCTTTGCGAAGAAGTCAGGTGACAGCACCACAATGCCAAATCGGGAATTGGCAAGCCCTTTGTCAATTGAACGCCTTAGGCTGTCGCCAACCTTGAGCTGAAACTCGTCGTACCAGATTGAGAAGCCAGCTTCTTGCAGCTTCTGTGCAAGAGGCCGTACCAAGTCATCCTTGTCTTCACTGGCATGAGAGATGAATGCATCATACGCCACGTCAGGGATCTCTGTTTCGTCGGTCTCAGCCATCGGCGCAGCACGACTTGACTGCAGCAGAAGTGTTTCGTGCCTGCGTTGCGCCTCCTCATTCTGACGCCTCAGCGAGGCCAGCAGTCTGTCTTGCTCTCGAGCTTGCTCTTTAGATAACTGTTGCTGATAATTGTATAGTTGTGCAGTTTTGGTTGTGATTTGCCCTGACAGGTCAGCCTGTTTCTTCTGAATCTGCACGACTTCGCGTTGCAGGCGTTCTATCTCGCGTTGCTTTCCCTTGATGGCGGACAGGCTGGTAGCATTTAGCATACTTGTGCTTGTTCGACTGATACTAGCGGTCTTCTCCGCTTCTTTCTTCATTTCGCTAGTCAGCTGCTTCTGGCAAGACTGAATATCCCGTTGTATGCGCCCAATGTTGCTTTGGATGCTCTGAATAGACACTGCAAGTACCTTTCGCTTCGATGTCTACCGATCAGCACTTCTCGTCTATGTCGCGAGTCCCAGCGGGAGCTCAGCCACCCCATGGGTTGGCAGACCCGCGCATCAGAAAGCCTATCGATCAACCTCCCACGATCTCCCCAATCGCCTCCAGGTAGCTATCGTAGGCCGCCTTCCCAAAGGCGACCAGCGTGACCCTCTCCAGAGTAGTGTCCTGCTCCAGGAAGTCCTTCACCGCGCTCACCGCGATGCGTGCGGCGCGGTCCCTGGGAAAGCCGTAGGCTCCCGTGCTGATGGCGGGAAAGGCGATGGTCTTGATCCCGTGCTGCTCGGCGAGGGCCAGGCTGTTGCGGTAGCAATTCCCCAGGAGATCGTCTTCGCCGCGGTCTCCGCCTCGCCAGATGGGCCCGACGGTGTGTATCACCCAACTTGCGGGGAGTCGATATCCGCCGGTGATGCGGGCCTCTCCCGTAGGGCACCCACCGAGCTTCCGACATTCCTCCAGAAGCCCTGGTCCCGCCGCCCGGTGAATCGCGCCGTCCACACCGCCGCCACCCAACAGGCTGGTGTTGGCCGCATTGACGATGGCGTCCACCTTCAGTCGGGTGATGTCGCCCTCCACTATCTTTAGCCTCTCCAACATGGTGTCGCTCCTTCCGGCGTCCACACAGCCCTGGTCCCTGCCCTGCAGGGAAGCGGCTTCGCGCATGATTATATGTCTAGCTGTGCGCTGGGGTCAAACCTTCCACCGGGCGCTAGAGTCGCCGGGTGTGCTTTGTGGTCCGCACGATGCACGGCACAGGGAGAGTCGCGTTTTGACTTTCGCGGAAAGGGGTGTACAATGAGCAAGATTGATGCATCGATTAATCGATCGATTCGCCCCACGGGGAGCAAGCCATGAGCCGTGCGGTCAGTGCTACGGAGGCCCGCATTCACTTTGGCCGGTTGATGCGGGAGGTCGTGGAGAGCCAGGAGGCCATCATCGTCGAGCGCGGGGGAAAGCCCCACGTGGTGTTGCTCTCCATAGCCGAGTACGAGCGGATGAGAGCGGCCCAGCCAAGGGATACCTGGCGAGAGGGACTGGAGGAGGCCATCCGGGTGGGGGCCCGAATCAGGGCCCGACGTGGAGGTTGGCCTCTGACCGCTCCGGAAGAGGTCGTGCGTCGAGCACGGGAGAGGTAGGATGCGCCGTTCGCCGATCTGCGTTGATGCCAGCTTCGTGCTGGAGTTGGTGACCTGCGGAGGATACAGGTCGCCCGTGGTGCAGTTGTGGAGCGGCTGGCGCGAGACTGGTCGGCCCGTGGTGGCCCCAACCCTTCTGCACTATGAGGTGAGCCACGCATTGGGGGGCTATGCGGCTCGCGGCGAACTGCTTCCGGACGAGGCAACTCAAGCCCTGGAGGCGGCGCTGGGACTGGGCATCACCTTCTACGACGACGCGGAGCTGCACCGGCAGGCCCTGGGACTGACCGGACGCTTGTCCCTCT
>DATKWG010000210.1:0-3356 GCA_035529675.1 Anaerolineae bacterium | reverse complement strand
GGTAGCGGCAGGAGCCGAGTGTGGCGAAGCGGAAGCGAGCTCGGCCAGCTCCCCCAAGACCGGAACGCAGTCCCAGTTCATCTGTAGGTCGAGTGGAAAGGACCCAATGAACAGGTACCTCGAAACAAACCGCGATCTCTGGAATGGCTGGACGAGAATCCACCAGGCATCAGAGATGTACGATCTAGAGGGGTTCAAGGCGGGGAATACGTCGCCCAAGGCGGTGGAGCTGGAGGAACTCGGGGATGTAGAGGGCAAGTCGTTGCTGCATTTGCAGTGCCACTTTGGCATGGATACGCTCTCTTGGGCACGAAGGGGCGCACAGGTGACCGGTGTGGATCTGAGCGACGAGGCCGTGGAGCTGGCCCGATCTCTCAGCCGAGAGCTGGATATCCCAGCCGAGTTCATCTGCTCGGACATCTATGCCTTGGAGAAGGTGCTGGACGGCCAGTTCGACATCGTGTTCACTTCCTACGGCGTGCTCTGCTGGTTGCCCGATCTGGACCGGTGGGCGGCCATCATCGCTCGCTACCTCAAGCCGGGCGGCGTCTTTTACATGGTCGAGTTCCACCGCTTGATGACCATGCTGGACGACACGGGAGAGCGCTGGGCGTATCCCTATTTCCACAGCCCAGAGCCAATGGAGTTCGAGACAGAAGGATCCTATGCGGACCCAGACGCGGTCTTTAGGCACGTGTCGTACGAATGGGCTCACGGTCTGGGAGAGGTGGTCACTGCGCTGATCCGTGCGGGGCTCAAGCTTGACTATCTGCACGAGTTCCCCTACTGCAACTCAAAGTTTCTCCCGTTCATGGAAGAGTGCTCCCCAGGGCAGTACATGGTGAGAGATCAGCCGAATACGATCCCCATGATGTTCTCGATTCGTGCGAGATGCTGAGGCGAGAGATGCCGTCACCTGACCCAGCGGGCTGCCGCTACACGATCGGGCGAACGTCGTCACCGGTTGGGCTTGCGGCGCGGGATTCAGCGGACCCCGACGTGCCGGTCCGCCCAGAGGAGCCGGCTCGATGCCAGATAGCATCGGCATAACCTTGCCAGACCTTGGCTGGATACCCTGGCCAGACATCGGTCCAATAGTCGTGGGGCGAGTCCATCTGGTAGTCGTGCTCTTCGGTGTTTTTGCGCTCGTTGCGCTTTTTCTTGTGTTGGTTTCCAGGGGCAGGAAGAGGAGCTGCCCCTTCTGCAGGAAGAAGGTCGCCGGCGCTGCCACCCTCTGCAAGTACTGTGGATCGTCGCTGCTGAGGGGCAGGCGAGTGAAGCGGCTCGCCGAAAGGCTGCGGGCATCGAGGCGATGAGGGCAGAGTGATTCCCTCTCTACCACCGCCTGAGCTGGTGGGGATCCCTCGTGAGTCAGGCTGACGACGGATTGGCGTCGTCCGCACACAGAAAAGGAGGGCCGGCATGGCCTACGAGATCGAGATCAGAGAAGCCAAGGCTCAGCCAGTTCTGAGCATCCGCATCACCACCACCATGGCCGAGATGAGTTCTGTGCTTGGGGAGCTCTTTGGGGAGACCTTTGCCTACGCGGGAAGCCTCGGCGCGACCCCTTGTGGCCCACCCTTCGCTCGCTACCACACCTGGGGAGGGGCGGAGATAGAGCTGGAGGCCGGGGTGCCGGTATCCCAGCTGGTCGAGGGAAAGGGGCGCGTATTGGCCAGCGAACTGCCAGGGGGACGCCTGGCGGCTACCTGGCACATCGGTCCCTACGACACGATAGGAGAGGCATACGGTGCTATGGAGCGCTGGATGGGGGCGCAAGGCCTGGAGCCTGCGGGCGCACCATGGGAGGTGTACTGGACCGATCCTCAAGAGGTTCCGGACCCGTCCCAATGGAAAACCGAGGTGATCTGGCCGGTCAAGTAGCGGTCGGGGTCTGCGGACACGACTGAAGAGCGCGATGTTGGGTCTATAGCAGGGAGACATCGGCCAGGGTATGGTGTCGGGGATGGCGGAGGGTTGCGCACTTCTCCGGCGGGTGGTCGGCAACTTGCCTGTGCTTCGCGCCTCTGGCAGGAGCCAGACGGACAACAGGGGATGGACGTATATCGACGGGGTGGATGTCGCGGGACCCGTGCGCTGGCTGCGATTGCAGCGGTGGCGCTGCTTCTGTCGCAGTTGGCCGGGTGCGTCTCCCTGTGGCCCACGCCCACGCCCCAACCGACGCCCACCGCCACGCCATCGCCCACAAGCACGCCGTCGCCCACCGCCACTCCTACCCCCACGCGGACCCCGACGCCCACTGCCACCCACACAGCCACGCCGACACCCACCCCGGTGCCCCTCCGGGCCGAGATCGTGCTCGAGCCGGGGCAGGTGGTTCAGGGGCATTCTGCGATTGTGCGCGTGGGGGCCAATCGGAACTTTCGCGCTCGAGGAACGATCGACGGACGCGCCCTCGCTTTCGTCTCCGTTGACGGTCGAGAGCACGTTGCCCTGTTGGGGGTACATGCTCTCGCCCCGCCGGGGGTGCAACGTCTGGTGGTTTCTGTGCGCAGCGAGGATCAGCAGGAGTTGTCGCTGACTACCCAGCTTTACGTCGTAGAGGGCGAATTCGGCCATGAAGAGATACGCTTCTCCCCGACGGTGCGCGAGCTCCTGGATCCCGAGATCATGGAAAAAGAGAACCTGTACGTTGGCGAGGTGTTTGCGTCCTTTTCGCCCGAGATCCATTGGCAGGGTGCCTTCGACTGGCCGCTGTCGGGCGCGACCACCTCACCATTCGGCGTCAGACGCCAGTACGAAGGCAAGCTGGCAGGCTTCCACGCAGGGATCGACATCAGGGGACAGGAGGGTGTGGCCGTTCAGGTGCCGGCTGCGGGGGCTGTGGTTCTGGCTGAAGAGCTGCAGGTCCGGGGGGGCATGGTCATCATCGACCATGGGGCGGGCGTGCTCACTGGCTATTGCCATCTCGATAGTATCGAGGTCGAGGCGGGTCAGACGGTGAAGCGTGGGGATCCCTTGGGAACCGTGGGCAGCACCGGCCTGGTCACCGGGCCTCATCTGCACTGGGAGGTGCGCGTGGGCGGGGTGGCCGTGGACCCGGTGGAGTGGACCGAGCGAAGCTTTCCCTGATCGTCGGAGCACTAGGGCTGGCTTCTTTCTGCGGGCTCTCGGAGATCGCGCCACGACCTCCCTGTCGTCTTTGGCCCCCGAGGAGCAGGCGCACGTACAGCCTTGTCAGCCGGGCCGTGGTGTGGTAGGATACATAATAGGGTAGGTCTCGGGTGATGACGCGTGTCAGGAGAAAGGCAATGGCAGAAGAGCATCCCCTGGTCCAACTCGCCCGGAAGAGCATCGTGGCCTACATCGAGAAGGGCGCGGTCATTCCTCAGCCC
>DATKWG010000209.1:0-2911 GCA_035529675.1 Anaerolineae bacterium | reverse complement strand
CCGCTACTATGAGGCACTCTTTTCGGGCGAGCTTGGCTATGACCATCTGGTCACTTTCACGTCCAGGCCAAGGCTCTTTGGTGTCGAGATCGCCGATGACGACGCGGACGAGTCGTTTACGGTGTACGATCACCCGAAGGTAACCATCTTCAGGAAGCGACCCGATTTCGACATCGAGAAGGTCGAGGAGATGTTCGCTGGCTACGACCTCGAGCGCATCGTGCGGGTCATGCCGCGCCAGGTGACGAGAGCCCCCAATGGCCTGATGCTCGACGATGATGAATGGGCGGTTCAGCGTGCCGGTGGCACCTGGTCACGACTGTTCCAGCGCAACAGCCTGGCCAACAGGCTTCCGACCCTGACATGGCTTGTCGCTCTGTCTGTCGTGGGCCTGGCGGCCTTCCCACTCGGTTTCGTCGCCTTCCGCCGGCTGCGGGATCGCGGCTACGTGCTGTCCAAGACATTGGGGCTCCTGCTATTGGGGTATCTGTCTTGGCTGCTGGCGTCGGCAAAGCTTCTCCCATTCACGCGATTGACCATCGTCTGCGTGCTGGCCGGGATCGTGCTCGTCTCGGCGGCCGTGGCCTGGGTGCAGCGGAAGGCGCTGCTGCAGTATCTCCGCCAACGATGGCGGTTGCTGCTGGTCAACGAACTCCTCTTTCTCGGCTTCTTTTTCGCGTTCTGGTTGATTCGGCGAGGCAATCCCGATCTGTGGCACCCGGCCACGGGCGGGGAGAAGCCGATGGACCTGGCCTACCTCAACGCCATCATCAAGAGCACCTACTTCCCACCCTACGACCCTTGGTTCGCCGGTGGCTACGTCAACTACTACTACTTTGGCCTGGTTCTGGTGGCTGCCGTGGTCAAGCTCACAGCCATCGTGCCTTCGGTAGCCTACAACCTGGCTATCCCCACTCTCTTCGCGTTGACGGCCATGGGAGCCTCCTGCGTGACGTTCAACCTGGTTCCTCACGATGGCGACGAGGGCTCCTGGCTGCCCCGCGCCCTGCGCTACGGGCTTGTGGGTGCAGCGCTGGTCACGGTGGTGGGCAACCTGGGCGAGATCCAGCTCCTGTGGAGGGGACTTGAGGGGCTGGGACAACACGTCCAATTCGCCAGCACCATCCCGGGTTTGGACTCCGTGGTCAAGGTTGCTGTGGGTCTCGGGGCAGTCGTCCTCAAGGGGCAAAGACTCCCCTTCCGTCCCGAGTGGTGGTACTGGAATGCCAGTCGCATCATGGAATATGGGGAGATCAACGAGTTCCCCTTCTTTACCTTTCTATATGCCGATCTCCACGCTCACCTGGCGGCCCTCCCCATCACCGTGCTGGCCCTGGGACTGGCGAGCAGCTTTGTGGTGAAGCCGATCATTCTGCTGTCGTGCCTGGCCCGAGACTGGTCCACCGAAAAGGGGAGCCGGGAGACGGGGAGGCCGCGCCACCGATGGCACTCGTTGGTCGCGCGGTGGCGAAGCTTGGATTGGGCGTTCGGCCTGCGCTTGCTGTTGCTGGCGCTGGCCGTGGGCGAGCTATGGTGTGGGAATAGCTGGGACTTTCCAACCTATTTGGGAATCGCGGTGGCGGCTCTGGCCATCGGGGCATACGCGGAGCACAAGCGCATCGACCAGCGGACGGTCACCCACCTGGCGGTGTGGGCTGTCGTTGTGGTGGTGCTCAGTGTGCTTCTGTACAGGCCTTTTCACGCACGCTTTGGGACAGCCTACTCGAGCGTCGAGGCATGGAAAGGGGAACGCACGTCGCTCGGTGCGTACCTCGTGATTCACGGGACACTGCTTCTCGTGCTCGTCTCATACCTGGTCGTGCTGGCTTTTGAACGTGGAAGCCGAAATGCCCTGGTCCGGGCGATGCGGCTCTTCCTGGGCCATCGTGGTCGCGCCGGTCGAGCTCGCCGTCTCTATCGCCTGCTCGTCCGCTGTCAAAGCCTGGGCTTCGAGCTGGGCTGGCTAGGGCTTGCTTTCTTGGGCGTGGTCCTGCTGGTGTTGTGGGTCTCCAAGGCCTGGGTGGCTGTGCTAGCCTTGCCCGTGATGGTGCTGGCCGGCGCGGTGGCGCTATGTCGCGAGACTGGCCCCGAGAGGCGTCTGCTGGCTCTTTTGGTGGGCGTGGGCGCGGCGCTGACTCTTGGCGTGGAGTATGTGGTGGTCAAGGGCGATGTCGGGCGCATGAATACGGTGTTCAAGTTCTACCTGCAAGTCTGGGTATTGTGGGGCATCGTCGCGGGGGTGGCTCTGGCCCATCTGTCGAGGGCGCACCGCTCTTGGCCCTATGCTCTGCGCCAGGCATGGCGGATGGTCCTCGTGGTTCTTCTGGTGAGCGTGTCGCTCTACCCGATTTTCGCCACCTATGGCAAGGTGCGGGATCGCTGGGCCACTGGAATGCCGGGTGGTCTGGATGGCATGAACTATATGCGGACGGCCAAATACTATGATGCCAATCGCGACTTGACCCTGGAATGGGACCGGCGGGCTATCACCTGGATGCAGGATCATGTCGAGGGATCCCCAGTGGTTGCTGAGGCCAGCGTACCGCCCTATCGGTGGGGCAGCAGAGTGTCGATCTACACCGGGTTGCCCACCATTATCGGCTGGGACTGGCACCAGAAGCAACAGCGCGCGGCCGTGAGTGGGTTGGTCGTCGATTGGCGTCTCCAAGACCTGCGGGATCTGTACAACAGCGCCGACATCGGCCTGGCAACCGCCATACTGAGGCGCTACAGCGTTGGCTACATCTATGTGGGTGAGCTCGAGCAAGCCTACTATGACGCCCAGGGCCTGGCCAAGTTCGAGGACATGGTGGGCACTGAGCTGCAGATCGCCTATCGCCAGGGGCCAGTGACCATCTATCGGGTGGAGGGATCCGGCGCTCGTGAGGTCGGCAGGACAGACGAATCGCCG
>DATKWG010000208.1:0-18723 GCA_035529675.1 Anaerolineae bacterium | reverse complement strand
CGGCAGACGGCAGACCCTCACGACGTGTTCCTGATTAGTGAGTGGAGTGTGCCATGGCCGCCGCAGGTTTCGGAAGAGAACGTGTGGTCGCCCGGAGCTGTTGCTGCTGCCGCGGAAGACAGATCGACCGCAGAGATCATCACCTCATTGCGCGCGAACGTTGGCGAGGCTATTGCGGACGGTCGAAGGGTTTTCGTCTGGGGCCTGGTGCCGGGTCGTCACACACTGCGGAACATGAACCGCTTTCGTGCGGACGACGATCTCTTTGGTGCAGCTCAGTTCGAGGAATTGCAGGCGGAACTGATGGCCAGCTACGTGTGGCATCCGGTGTTCAGCGTGGTGGACGCACGCAACCAGGCTGCGTATCAGTTGGGAAGGCAATGGGCCACGCTCTGGGTGATCTGCCCGGATTCACAGCCCAACTGTTGGCAGGAACTGGCATCGTGATTGGTCTGCTCTTCGAACGGGCCTATCTTCGCTTCGTCCGGTTCCTGAATGCCAAATCCACTTCGGCCGCCGTGCGTCTGACCAAGTGGACGGGCAAATCGCGCATCCGCATCCACCCCAAACACCTGATCGCTGAGGAGGGCCAACACCGCTGGTACGTGGATCGGATTCAGCGGGGCATGGTTGTGCTCGATGTTGGTTGTGGCAACGGGGTGCACAGCATCACCGCCGCCAGCCGAGGCGCGGTGGTCATAGGATTGGACTATGACCTGCCTGGTCTACGTAAGGGCCAAGCGCTCTGCGCCGAGAAGCGCGCCATGAGGGTTTCGTTCTTGCGGGCTAGCGCCGAACAGACCTTGCCTTTCGTTGACGGCCGGTTTGACCTGGTGCTGCTACTCGACGTGTTGGAGCACGTTCATAGGCGCGTCGAGTTGTTGCGCGAGATCCACCGGGCTTTGCGGCCCCACGGTGCGCTGATGCTCTCGGCGCCCAACAGGAACACGGCCTGGAAGCGTCGCCTGCGGGCTGCGGGGCTCTCTTGCTATGCCGACCCTGACCACAAGGTTGAGTACAGCCGGCGCGAGCTTTTGGCAGAGTTGCAGGAGGGAGGCTTCTTCGTTGAGGGCGAGCTCATGCCCGTGGTCTATGACACGGCGTGGGCTGGTCTGATCGACCTGGTAGGTGGTGTGTCCCTCTGGGCATACCAGCGGCTGAGCCGCCTGAAGCGTCAAGCGGCCCACCGACACCCACAGGAGACTACCGGCTGGCGCGTCATCTGCAAGCGTATGGACCGTCTGCCGACAGGTGCGATTGATGAACATCGGCCTCACTAGCGAGTACTTTTTTCCCTTTGCGCCTGGTGGCGCTGAGTGGAGCACGCTGTTCCTGGCTCAACGGTTGGCCAAGGCTCACCGTGTGGTGGTGATCACGCCCAACTATGGTGCTGCCCCGCACGAGGAGAAGGATGGCATCATCATCGAGCGGTTCGCTTTTCCCTTCAAGCTTGGGCGTGGGCAGCGGCTGGTGCCCTATGGGTATCTGTCTAACCCGCTGTTCTACGCCTACTCGGCCCTCCAGATCGCCCGCCAGGTCAAGAAGCATCGCCTGGACATTCTGCACGCCCACAACAAGCAGGTTCTCGTTGGAACTGTCGTGGCCGCAAAAGCGACCGGAGTGCCCGCAGTCGTCTCGCTGCGAGATTATATGGTTCTGTGTCGCTACGGCATGTGCCTGAACGCGTTCGACACTCACCCCGACGGCTGCCATCTGGCCAGCTATCGGCAGTGTGTGCGCGACTACCTAGCGCTCTACATGCCAGACATCGGAGCTTGGCGGCGGACGCTGGTCTATGCGGGGGCTGGGTATCACCGGCTGGATACCATGCTCAAGCGTGCCGTCCTTGGGCGTGCCGATGCTGCTGTGACCACAAGCAGAAAGATGCGACACATCTATCTGTCTCGGGGACTGGATCCTCTGCGAACCCTAGCCATCCACAATCCGTTGCCAGAAGCCCCGGTCCTCTCCCCGCCATCGGAAGGCCACCAGAGCGGCTTTCACATTCTGTATGCGGGCAAGCTCTCCTGGGGCAAAGGTCCGCATCTCCTGGTCGAGGCGCTGCCTGCTATCCGGCGGGCGGTCGCCCCCGAGCCGGTGAGCGTCACGCTGGCGGGCCAGGGACCGCTGCGGGCCCATCTGGAGCAGCGGGTGGACACGCTGGGCCTGGCGGATATTGTCACCTTTGCTGGGCAGTTGCCATATCATATCCTTCAGGGGCTGTATGTCCAGGCCGATGTGGTGGTGGTACCATCGGTGTGGCAAGAACCGTTTGGCCGGGTGGCACTCGAAGCCCTGATGTGCGGCACACCTGTCGTGGCCAGCAATCGTGGCGGGTTGGGTGAGATCGTGCAGGATGGGATCACAGGCTTCATCGTGGAGCCAAAGCCGAAGCCCATTGCCGACGCGGTTGTGCATGTGCTACAATTGTCCACGTTTCGTCTCCAGGTGCGCGATGCCTTGCCAAGCTTGCGGCGCAGATTCGGTTCAGACATCGTTCGACTTCATATGGAGCTCTACAATCGGCTGTTGAGCGGGCGGCCACTCGAACTCCCGCTACCAGGGGAATGATGATCGGCGATCTCACACTGGGGTTGCTTCCCGCGGCAGGCGGGGGCCTGGCCTCACTGGAATCGGCGGGCCAGACCACACGGCTGCTCGACTACTACCTGCCCGCGTATCTGCGGACCTTTGGGCACCTGTTCTACTTCAGCTACCATCGCGAGTCGCTGGCCGACTACACCGATGATCCAGCGATTCTGCAGACGGTCTCACTGATTCCCAAGCTCAGGTCCACGCCCTACCGCATCTATGCTTGCCAGTTGCCCCTCGTTGCCCGAGCGCAATTTCAGACGTGCACCGTTCTCCGGGTGTTTCAGGCCACGGGGGCGGTCCCGGCCATGATGGCGCGTTTGCTTTATGGAATCCCCTATGTCACTACCTACGGCTACCGGTATCACGCGATTGCAAAAGTGGAGGGGCGTCGCCTGGCCAGCGTATACCTGCGGATGTTGGAACAGGCGGCCTTGCGGATGGCCGCAGGGGTGATCGTCACCACCCGGGAACTGGCAGACTATGTCAGTCACTTCGTGCCGCGTGGGCGAATCCACCTCATCCCCAATGGTGTGGACACCAGGCTCTTTGCGCCTCGCGCCACGAGGTCCACGGCAGCTCAGGGTCATGCCGTGCAAGAGGCTGCGGCGAGTGTTCCATCCGGACGCCCCACCACGCTGCTCTTTGTGGGGCGGTTGGTGCGGCAGAAGAACCTCTTTCGGCTGTTGGAGGCGGCGAGCGTCCTTGCCCGCCGCCACGCCCTTCGAGTGCAGATCATCGGCGATGGACCTCTGCGGCGCGAGCTGGCCGCGATGGCTACCCAACACGGACTCGATTGCACCTTTGAGGGCACTGTGCCTCACCCACGTCTGCCCGACTATATGAACCAAGCTGACTTGTTCGTCCTGCCTTCGCTGGTGGAGGGGCACGCCAAGGCGCTCATCGAGGCTATGAGCTGTGGTCTCCCTTGCGTGGTCTCGGCGTGCGAGGGCAACCGTGAGATGGTAGAGGACGGGCGGACTGGTCTGCTGTTCGAGGCCACTGACACTGGCCAGATGGTGAGCCAATTGGAGCGGGCCATGGAGGACAAGGCCCTCGCACAAGAGCTGGGCCGGGCGGCACGAGAACAAGTCCTTCGATGCTACGACCTGGACCGCCTGCTGCGAATGGAGGGCGATGTGCTCTTGCTGGCGGCCAGGAAGGGGCTCAGGCGGTCTCGGTGGTAGGAAAAGGCCGGGCCGGCCCTTTGCGGATAGGTGCCATACACTGGGGCATTCTGACTTCGCGACCTGGCTGGGGCAGCCTGCACGAGCCTGGATCGCCGATTGCGCCACTGCCTCCGAGTTGATGGGTAAGGAACAGGAGGCGTTGTATCTGTTGGTTGGAGAGGAGCCTTGATAGATCGACGACTGCGCATTGCGCTGTTGTGCCATGACCTGGCTCGCAATAGCTTTGGCCGGGCCTATGTATTGGCACGCGTGTTGGCCCGAGATCACAAAGTGCATGTGGTGGGCCCACAGTTCGGCCCATCTGTTTGGCCCCCATTCGCTGGGTTGCTCGAAGCTCATGGAGTTCGCGTGACGGCAATACCAAGCCATCGGTATCCACGCTACCTGGCCAGCGCGGCACGATTGAGGCGGGCTATCGGTACTGACACCGACGTCATCTACGCAGTCAAGCCCTTTCCAACCAGCCTGGGACTAGGCTTGTCGCATAAGCAAAGACATGGAGTGCCGTTGATACTGGACATCGATGATTGGGAACTGGGTACGTTCCAGTCCATGGGTTGGCGAAAGCGGCTTGAGACGATAGCAGGAGGGATCACGAGTCCAAACAACTACCTCTGGCTGCGTCGAACCTATGCGCAGACGAGTCGAGCCGACGCGATCACAGTGTCTTCATCCTTCTTGCAGCGCCGCTTCGGTGGGACGATTGTAGTTCATGGTCGGGACACTGCTGCCATGGATCCTGGACAGGTGGACAGGAAACGGGCCCGTCAGGAGCTGGGTGTCTTGGGTCAGGTGGTCATGTTCCTGGGCACTCCGAGACCCCACAAAGGCGTTGAGGATCTCATGGCCGCTTTGCACCAGATTGATCGGCCGGATGTGACGGGGCTGATCGTCGGGGCAGGTGCACGGTCTTGGTACACGGAGCAACTGAAGGCTCAGGCAGGCGAACGTGTGAGGTTTTTGCCCTTGCAGCCGTTCAGCCGAGTGCCGTTCTTGCTGTCTGCTGCCGACGTAGTTGTGGTGCCTCAGCGACAAGTGCCTTTCGCCGAGGCGCAAGTGCCGGCCAAGCTCTTTGACGCTATGGCCATGGGCCGCCCTATCGTGGCCACGACGGTCTCAGATATTCCAGACATTCTGTCCGGTGGCTGTGGGCTGGTGGTGCCCCCGGGAGATGTCGATGCTCTGGCCGAAGCCATTGCCTACATGCTCGACCATCCGGCAGCGGCCGAAAGGATGGGGCTTGCTGCAAGGGAGAAATGCGTGCGCGAGTTTAGCTGGGAGAACATGCAATCCACATTGCGACAGGTGATAGATCGCGTTGTTGCTACCTCCTAGATGCATATGGTCTCCATGCAGAGCCGCTCGGAAGCCAGGTCTCGCCAGCCCAGGCTGAATGGTTGCCCTGATGCCCCCTTTTGGCTATGCTTGTCGCAAGGTGACAGGGAGGAGCTCGTAGGGTCATGGAATCGGCTAGTTCTGTGACGGTGCCAGTCTACTATAAGAGTACTCGCCGGGACCTGCTGCCACTGGTGCCCCCTGCAGCCCAGCGCGTGCTCGATGTGGGCTGCGGTACAGGGCGGCTGGGTGAGGCCCTCAAAAGGCGAGCCAAAAGGGAGGTGGTGGGCATCGAACTCAACGAGGAGGCCGCCCGCGCAGCAGGCAAAGTCTTGGATCGTGTGATCTGTGCGCCGGTCGAGTCGGTTGTCGCTGAGGAGCTTGATCCTCCCTATGACTGTATCATCTTTGGCGACATCTTGGAGCACCTGGTGGTGCCCTGGGCCATCTTGAGTCGTTTCGCCCACTTTCTTACCCCGCAGGGACGGGTAGTCGCCAGCGTGCCCAACGTGGCCTATTGGAGCATCATCGCCGGACTGATAAGGGGACGATGGGAGTATCAGGAACGCGGGCTGCTCGACCGTACCCACCTGCGCTTCTTCACCAGGCGCTCCCTCGTCGATCTGTTCACTCAAGCCGATTTGGTCATCGAACGGTGGGAGCGAAGCTACCGCCTTCGCGAGGCCGACCGGCGCTGGGCTCGACTTGCTCGCTGGCTCGGCCGAGGTCCGCTGCGGGACCTGCTCACATATCAATTCCTGGTCGTGGCCCGCAAAGGGGGATGACCTCAATGAGCTCGAAGACGCTGTCGGTGCTCCTGGTAACGCCAGCATGGAGAGGGTCACTGGGCTTTTTCTGCCGGCGCGCTCTTGAGCAAATGGGCCACCAGGTCAGTGTCTTTGACTATCGGCGTCAGGCACTGGGGGAGGGTTACGCCGGCCGTGGACCGGCAGGCTTGGTCCGGATCATGCGCAACAAGGTGGGGGTTGCCCTGATGAACCGACGACTGCGCCAAGCAGTTGCCCGGCTGGGACCAGACCTGGTGCTGGTCATCAAGGGGGAGCTTGTCCAGCCCGGCACCGTAGAGGCGCTGAGCCAGGGAAGTGGCGCCGCCGTAACGCTCTGGTATCCTGATGTGTCTCTCTACCTGGCCAAGCGCTCCCATCGGCGCATTGCCCAGAGCATGGCCCACTACCACGCAACCTTTCTCTGCGACCCAGCCAATCTGCCCGAGACGTTGGGGCCAGCTATCCGCCGAAAGGAGTTTCTGACCTTTGCCTGTGATCCCGAATTCCATCACCAGGTGCCACTGACGGATGAGGAACGGGCTCGCTACGGGAGCCGGATTTGCTTCGTCGGGAGTTCGTACGGAAGCGGGTCGCCGCGAGACTCCACACTGGCTGCATTGAGCAACTATCCGCTGGCACTTTGGGGCAACGGTTGGGAGCGAGTGCCATGGCCTCAAGAGGGTGCCCCCACCCTGCGCGGCCCAGCCTGTGCGGACCATATGCTCAAGGTCTACAGTAGCAGCGAGATAGCTCTGAACCTCAGCTTCGCCCGCTACCTCAACTTTCGCAATTTCGAAGTGCCGGCCTGCGGTCCACTCTTGGTGACGGAGGACGTCCCTCAATTGGCCAGGTTCTTTCGCCCTGGGGAGGAGGTGGTGGCTTTCCAGGACGTAAGCGATCTCCGCCAGAAGCTTGACTATTACCTGGCGCATCCTGACCAGGCTGAGGCCATCGCGAGTCGAGGTCGGCAGCGGGCTCACGCGGAACACACCTTCGTGCACCGGATGACAGAGCTACTCAACAGGGTCTTTTCATGAACCTGCGCCAGAAGGTGTTTGGCGGCTTCTTCTGGGTGGCCGTCTCGTCGCTCTCCGTCCGGGTCCTGGGCTTTGCCTCGTGGGCTGTTCTGGCGCAGTTGCTACCTCCCCGCGACTTTGGGCTGATACAGATTGCCCTGGTCTTTGTCTCTCTGTCAACGATCCTTGCCGAGTTTGGCCTTGGTCAGGCGCTCATTCAGTGGGTGGGGGACATACGCGAGGCAGCTTATACGGGGTTCTTTGTCAACACCGTGCTGTCGTTGGCCGCCGCGCTGGCCTTATTCGCGCTGGCCCCGACGGTGGCCAGGTTCTACCAGACGGCCGAGCTAACCTGGGTCGTCCGCGGGCTGGCCCTGAATACCGCGATATCTGGCTTGGGTGTGGTGCCGGGCAGTCTGTTGGAACGAGAACTCGCCTTCCGCCGCAAGACCTTTGCGGAAGTGCTGCCTCAAGTCTGCTACGCCCTGGTCGCCATTGGCCTCGCTCTGGCTGGCCACGGCGTATGGAGTTTGGTCGCGGGATTGATTGCCAGCACGCTGCTACGTACAGCCCTCCTCTGGCAGTGTGCGGGCCTTCGGCCCAAGCTCCGCTTCGACCGAGTTGTGGCCCGCCGCCTTGTCTCCTTTGGTGGGTATCTTGTATTCATCTCTTTGTTGCTCTTTGCTGCCACAAAGATGGACGTTGCCTATCTCGGGCGTATGACCGATCCGACACAGGTCGGTTTCTATGGTCTGGCGCTCAGCATCACCGCCCTGGGGGTTGACCTGACCACTTCGCTCTTCGGACGGGTGACCTTCCCTGTCTTCTCGAGGCTCCAGGAAGAGACCAGACAGGTTGGCCGGGCCTACCTCCGAGCCATGAGCTATAGCGCCTACGCCGCGTTGCCCATGATCTTTGGCATCTTTGCCGTTGCCCCTTGGGCCGTGATCAGCATCTACGGTGCCAAATGGGGGCCGGCGGTGCCCTTGACGCGCATCTTGTGCCTGTTCGCCCTCTTTCGCACTCTTGCCCGACTGGTGGGTACTGTTTTTACGGCCACCGGCCGTCCTGATGTCACCACCAAGATCATAGTTGTTCGCGTGAGCCTTTTTGGCCTGCTGCTGCTTGTGTTGGGGTCTCGGTGGCATGCCAGGGGGGTGGCCTGGGCAGCGGGCTTTTCGATGGCAGTCTCAGGCGTGTGGTCCATCTGGCTGGTCAATCGACATCTCTCCATCCCCCACCGACGCTTTATATCCGCCATTGCTCTCCAAATGGGGGCAGCCGCGGTGATGTGCGTAGGCGTGACTCTTACCGGAATGGCCATGGAAACGTCGGTGGTCAGCCTGGCGCTTCTGGTAGCACTGGGTGTGGCCCTCTATGTGGGGCTGTTGGCCGCCTTCGGGGGCCGTCCCGTCCGTCGCGATCTTGACGATATCCTCGCGCTCTTGCGGGAGCGCCTTCCCAGGACCAAAGAGGTGCAGTGATTTCACGGCCAAGGCTGTCAAGGCGACAGAGAGAGCACGTTCGCGCGATCATGTGTACGGCTTGGCTGGCTGGGCGAGTAATGCAGCGGCTCTTGAGTCGGCGATCCACCGTGTGAAAGGTGATACTGAGATCCGGCACTACCTTGGCGCCGATGCCCGAGAAGTGATCCAACCTCACCACAATTCGCGAGCCTATGCCTCGCAGTTGGCGAGAGTCTTACGCAGCGTGGGGCCTTGGGCATCGCGCTGCCGAAGGGATCTCACCCGGATGACGTGATGGAGGCGTGAGTGAGAAATCAGACCTTCCTCTTCCTCTCCACCACCGACTGGGACGCCCCTCAGTTCGGCTCGCGTCAGCAGATCGCCCTGCAACTCGCCCGTCGCGGCCACCGGGTGCTCTTTGTGGAGATCCCTCGGGCGCTCCACTCGTTCATCTCCGATCCTGCGGGAACGAGGCGTGCCCTGCGGCGGTTGGGCCGTATCCGCCGGGTGCCCAATGGTCCCCTGGTCTATACCCCGCCGCCTGTTCTGCCCGTCTATTACAGCCCTGCGGTCAATGCTCTCAACCAGCGATTGCTGCTGTACTACTTGCGCCGCGTGCTGGGTCGCCTGGGCTTGCGACCCGACGTCCTGTGGACATATTGGCCCAACACTGCCTTCTTGATCGGGCGGCTGGGGGAAAGGGTCTCGGTTTATCATTGCATCGACGACTTTGCCGCCGCCGGCTACCCGATGACCTCTCGGCGGGCCATCGTGCGCATGGAGACCCGACAGTGCCGGAAAGTGGATCTGATCCTGACTCGCACCGCCGCTCTGGCCGCCGCCAAACGTCGGCTGAATCCAAACACTCACTTTTTGCCCGGAGGAGTGGACACCGATCACTTTGATCCGTCCCAGGTGACAGCCCCGCCGCCGGAGGTGGCGGCTCTGCCTCGCCCCCGTGTGGGCTTTGTGGGCACCATCGACGACCGCCTGGATGTGAGCTTGCTGGCGCGGTGCGCCAAAGCCCTGCCTGCTGCGACCATCGTGCTGGTTGGGCCGGTCAAGCGGCACCGGGTGGACCTTCGACCCCTCAGGGGCCTCGGCAACGTGCGCTTCTTGCCCCCTTGTCCCCATTCCCAGGTGCCCGCCATCGTGGAGGCATTCGATGTCTGCCTCATACCCTACCGGGTCAATGAGTACACCAGCGGGTTGTCGCCGGTCAAGCTCTACGAATACCTGGCCATGGGCAAGCCGGTGGTTGCCACCAACCTGCCCTACCTGAGACGGGAAGCTGCCCACATTCGCATCGGCGAGACTCCTCAGGAGTTCCTGGCCGAGGTTCGCGCCGCGCTCGTACCCCGTAGTATGGGGGCACTGGGCTCCTCTCCGAGCACGCAAGAGCGGGAAAAGTGGCGGGCCGTTGCCCAGGCCCATTCCTGGGAGCGGCAGGTGAGCGAGATCGAGCGTCGGCTGGAGCCCCTGTTAGAGGGGGACGCATGTACCCCGTAGTAAAGGGGCACATGTACCCCGTAGTAAAGGGGCACGCGAGGCGGATCAGAGTCCTGCAATTGGTCGCTTCGTCGCGCGGTGGGGGCGCAAGCCACGTCCGCGACCTGGCCCTGGGTCTGTCTCAGGATGACGCCTTCGAGGTGACCGTTGCCATGGCCGCAGATGGGGGGAACGTGTCGCCAGACGACTTTTCCGCCGCCGGGATCCCTTTCGAGGTGGTGGATATCGCCGAGGGGTTTCCCTGGCACGAGGTGAAACACGTGCGCCAGCTGCTTCAGCGTGGGCGCTTTCACATCCTGCACGTTCACGGTTCGCGGGCCGCCCTCTTTGGCCGCCTTGCGGCAGCCACCATCCGTTCTCGTCCGAGGGTGGTCTTTAGCATCCACGGCTTTGCGACCCCCTGGTATTCGTTGGTCAAGCGCTGGACCTACATTGCGCTGGAGCGGGCCATGCAACGGGTGACCGATCGCACCATATGCGTGGCCCGGGCCGAGGCCGACTCGTTTCTCTCTCTTGGGCTGGCCAGACCCGAGCGCATCGACATCGTCCCCCACGGCATCGACGTGGCCCGCTTCGCCGAAGGGCCTCGGCATACCAACGCCTTGAGGGCGGAGCTGCAGTTAGGCGAGGGCCCTGTGGTGCTGATGGTTTGCCGGTTGAACGTGCCCCGCGACTTTGGGACGCTCCTCGCCGCTTTTGGCCGGGTCAGGCGTGAGTTCCCGGCAGCGCATCTCTTGATCGTTGGAGATGGACCTCAGCGAGGTCAGGTCGATGCCCTGGTCACCCACCTCGGACTGGCCGACAACGTGCGCATCACCGGCTTCCGCGATGACGTTCCTGCCTTGATGGCCTTGGCCGATGTCTGTGTGCTCACCAGCTACGCCTGGGAGGGCCTGCCCATCAGCACGTTGGAGGCGCAGGCCGCCGGCCGGCCCGTCGTGGTGACCGACGCTGGCGGATCGCGGGAGGCCGTTTTGCACGAAAAGACAGGGCTGATCGTGCCCAAGCGCTCGCCACAGTTGCTGGCCGACGCTCTCGTGCGTTTACTGCGAGACGCCCACCTGCGCCGCAGTCTGGGCGAAGCGGGAAGACAGCGCGCTCGCAAAGAGTTCACCCGGGAGCGTATGGTCGAGAGAATAGGCCGCATCTATTACGACCTGATTGCTTAGCGGCGCCTGCCGTTGCCAGCGCAGCGCCGAAAGGGATCCCGACGGCTGGTCAACGTGCCGTCTTGGGCGTGCGAGGCAGTGTCGAACACAGAGGGAGCAGGGAGGCCATCAGCCGGAATCCAGCCGGCCGTGACTTGCCCCGACAGTTGGCTAGTCATCGAGGTGTGCGTGGGCTGTGGAAAGGCCACTGGGCGGTTCGTGCTGGCTGCGTGTGGGTAAGTGAGTGCCCATGAAGATACTGCACATCTACAAGGACTACTTTCCGGTCATCGGCGGCATCGAGAATCACGTGAGATTGCTGGCAGAGGCGCAGGCCGCAGCGGGACACGAGGTGACCGTGTTGGTCACGAACCGGGCCCGAGTGACAACGACGGAGAGGCTCAATGGCGTGCGCGTGATCAAGGCAGCACGTCTGGGTGTGGTAGCCTCCACGCCCTTGAGCGTGAGTCTCTTTCGGCATCTGCGCCGTCAGCGCCCCGACGTGACCCATCTGCACTTCCCCTACCCTGTCGGCGAGGTGGCCCACTACCTGTTGGGGCGCAGCCGGCACGCAGTGATGACCTACCACAGCGACGTCGTCCGGCAGAAGGCGGCCTTGCGCCTCTACAAGCCTCTGATGTGGCGCGTGTTGCATGGCGTGGACAGGATCATTGTGGGCAGCCCCAACTACCTGGCGAGCTCTCCCACCTTGCAGCGGTTTGCTGCCAAGTGCAAAGTCGTGCCCTTTGGCATCGACCGCAGACCTTTCCTGAATGCCGACCCAGTTGCTGCACGAAGGCTGCGTGAGCTGCACGGCGGCGGGCCGTTGCTGCTCTTTGTAGGTGTGCTCCGCTACTACAAGGGGCTAGAGTACCTTCTGGAAGCCATGACCAGCATCTCCGCCAAGCTGCTCATCGTCGGCGAGGGGCCGCTGGGCACCTCCCTTCAGGCTCAGGCGCGCTCGCTCGGTTTGGCCGGAGGCAAGGTGTTGCTCACTGGAAGGGTTCGGGACGAGGACCTCCCCGCCTACTACCGGGCGGCGGATGTCTTTGTCTTGCCGGCCAGCGAGCGGAGCGAAGCCTTTGGTCTGGTGCAGATCGAGGCAATGAGTTCGGCCACCCCGGTGGTCTGCACCGAACTGGGCACCGGCACCACCTTCGTCAACCGCCACCAGGAATCGGGATTGGTGGTGCCACCCAAGGATGCCAGCGCTCTGGCCCGGGCCATCAACCGCTTGCTCTCTGACGAGCCGTTGCGGCGTCGCCTGGCGGAGGGCGCTCTGGAGCGGTCGAGCCTCTTCACGGCGGAGAGGATGTTGGCCGGCGTGCAGCAGGTCTACGACGAGCTGGTGCCCCCCCAAAACTCCGTGGCGGCGCGAGAGAGCCAGGCAGAGTAGCCGCCCCCTCAGGCCCCACACGCCTCCGCCGCCAGGGTGTGGGAAAACACGCCGAACCGCCATCGGAACCCGGGTCTGGTCGATGAGACTCCACAGCGATAACCCCAGCGATAACCCTTCGTGGCTAGTTTAGCGCCGTTTATTGCTTTTGCTAGGGGCGCACGGCCATGCGCCCCTACACCTGAAGGCATTATTCAGCACCCTGTCCCCCACCTCGTTTGATTTCTCGACCCTTGTGGAGTATCATCAGCGGAGGGTGAGGTGCGACACATGAATCGGACGTTTGATGCGCACTAAGATCGGCGCCTTTTGCGACGCAGTCATCGAAGCGGGTTGGCTTCTCGCGCTGCTCGTCGTACCCCTCTTCTTCAACGTCCACTCCAATCGCAACTTCGAGCCCGACAAATTGGGCCTGCTTCGCTCTATCGCCACGATCATGGTGGTGGCCTGGCTCATCAAGCTGAGCGAGCAAGCCCTGGTGAAGGGAGGTGGCCCGCAAGGCTCGGACGGGGCGACCGCTCGGAAACCCTTTCTACGGATTCCTCTCGTTCTACCTACCTTGCTCCTGGGGGCTGTCTACCTTGTGTCCACGGCGGTGTCGGTGGCCCCCCGCATCAGCTTGTGGGGCTCCTATCAGCGGCTTCAGGGAACGTATACCACTTTGAGCTACATAGTGGTCTTTTGCATGATGCTGCAGGGCTTGCGCCGTCGAGAGCAGGTTAGGCGCTTGCTGACCACCATCATCGTCACCAGTCTGCCCATCTCTCTCTACGGGTTGATGCAACACTACCGGCTTGACCCTCTCCCCTGGGCAGGCGACGTCACCTCTCGCGTTGCCTCCAACCTGGGCAATGCCATCTTTGTGGCCGCATATCTGATCATGGTCGTGCCGATCACCGTGGCGCGGATCATTCAGTTGTTGGGGACTGCCCTGGGCGATGTGAGTCGCAGGTCGAAACTGGGCTTTGCGCTCTTCTTCTGGCTGCTGGTGGCTGTGCAGATGGGGGTCTGGGCCAAAGCCGGTTTTCCGGCGGGGGTCGCAGCATCTCTGATGGTGATCGTTCTGCTCACGCTTGGTTCCACCTACTACAAGCGGCCGATGGCTCGCTTTGTGCTCTTGGGCTGCTACGGGGCAATCCTCACCGTGCAATTGGCCACCATTCTCTTCGCCCAGAGCCGGGGAGCATGGCTGGGCATGGTGGGCGGACTGGTGTTCTTTTTCCTTCTGTACTTGTTCTCTCGGGGCCGGCGACGAGCCGGCATCGGTGTTGTGGGGGCATCCGCAGTCCTGGGCTGCCTTCTCGTGTTGGTCAACCTGAAGCAAACCCCTTTTCCCGGGTTCCGCAGCCTGCCATATGTGGGCCGGCTCGGACGAGTGCTCGACTTTGAGACGGGCACTGGGAAGGTGCGAGCCCTGATCTGGGAGGGGGCGGTGGAGATGATCGAAGCCAACCCACTCCGCGCCCTGATCGGCTACGGTCCCGAGACCATGTTTGTGGCCTACAACCCCTTCTACCCCCCAGAGTTGGCCCACTACGAGGCGCGCACGGCCTCCCCCGATCGCGCGCATAACGAAACCTTCGACACCATCATCTTTATTGGCCTGTTGGGGTTGGTGGTCTCTGCGTCCGTTCTGGCGGGCGTGTTCTATCATGGATTGCGCTGGCTGGGCCTGATACGTACGCGCGCGCAGCAGAGGCTCTTTTTGCTCTTTGGAGTGCTGGGCGCTCTATTGGGTGTGCTTCTGCCTCTGCTGATTGACCGATCCTTCCGCTTCCTGGGGCTGGGCCTTCCTCTGGGGTTCTTGCTGAGCATGGGAGCGTATGTGACCGTGTCCAGTCTGACAGCCGCGGGAGAGGGCGAATCGCACGACTCAGTCAAGCTGCGGCTGAGGGGGGAGGATGCGCTGCTTGTGGTGGCCCTCCTCTCGGGCGTGGTCGCGCACCTTGTGGAGATACAGGTTGGCATCGCCATCGCGGCCACACGCACCTACTTCTGGGCTTATGCCGCGTTGATGGCCCTTCTGGGAGAGAGATTGGTCTCGACCGGAGCGGTTCGCCCCTCCGAGCAGGAGCCAGTTTCGTCGCGCAGCAGGGCAGTCTCCAAGCGTGGCGGGGTGACTGGCCCGGCTCGCGTTGCAGCCCCGGCACGGAAGGGTGGCAACCGGAGAAGGCCGGGTCAGATGCGCAGGCAGCGCAGGTCGGCCCAGCGGATCGGCTCGGGGGTGGAGTCGATAGGCATCCAGGTGTGCGCCATCACGACCATCATGGGGTTGATGATGGCTACTCTGGCCTGGGACTATGCCACCAACCCGCGAGGAGAAACGAATCCGCTGGCAGTCATCTGGTCCTCGCTCACCAGCCTGGCGGCGAGAGGACAGGCAGGCCAGACCAGCCTGGGCATGGCCTGGCTGGTGATCGCCACGTTTGTCATCTCTCTCTTGGCCGCCGTGTGCGAAACGGTGGAGCACGAATCTGAGGAGCGGGAAGTCAAGTGGTGGTTGCTGTCCTTTGGCGCGTTTGCCCTGGGGGCCGGCGGCATCGGTGGGCTCTTTGCTTGTATCCATGCGGCGCGCCTCGGCCCGCGCACCGACCTGTCCTCCCTGGTCAACGAGTACTACCTGGGCATGGCCTTCGTCGCGATCATTGTCGCTTCCATCCTCTACCTGGGTCCGTCAAGACCGGACCTGGTCAGTGGGGGAGCTGTCGCTCTTGGCTACCCGGCACTCATCCTGCTATCGATCTTGTTCATCCAGTCTCGGAACATGAGCATCATCAAGGCGGATACCCTCTACAAGCAGGGCCTCATGTTCGACAATGCGAACCAGTGGGACCAGGCTATCCAGTTCTACCAAAGGGCCGTCGATGTGGCTCCCACCGAGGACTTTTATCAGCTTTTTCGCGGTCGTGCCCTCATGGAGAGAGCCCGGTTGGAGCAGGAGCCCATGCTGCGAGACGTCTACTTTCAGAGGGCCGTAGACTCTCTGACGGAGGCCCGACGGCTCAACCCTTTGAACACCGACAACACCTGGAATTTGGGGCGGCTCTATCGCGCCTGGGGCGAACTCTCTCCTGATCCTGCCGCAGGCCAGGACAGGCTCCGCCTTTCGACAGAGTTCTATGCCCAGGCGACGGAGTTGAGTCCTCAAAACGCCCAGATATACAACGAGTGGGGCGACGTGTGTCGCCTCTTGGGCGACCTCGACCAGGCCCTGGTCAGGTATAAGCAGTCAGAAGCTCTGGACCAAGAATACGCTCAGACGTATTTCCTGTTGGGTGATCTGCATCTCGCGCGCCAGGAGTGGCGTGAAGCCATTCAGGCATATGAGACTGGACTCGCCGTTGATGCGAGCTACGTGAGAGGATGGACCGTTCTGGCCTTTTGCTATTCTCGGATGGGCGAATGGAGCCAGGCAATTGAGGCTAACCTGAGGGCATTGGAGCTTGTTCCCGAGGACCAGGTCACCCTCAAGAACCTGGCCGCCTGCTACGCGCAACTGGGGCAATGGGACAAGGCTATCCAGGCCAATGCCAGGGCCCTGCGACTGAACCCCGATGACTATTACACGCTCAAGAACCTCTCGCTGTTACACAACCAGGTGCATCGGGAGGCAGACGCCTTGTCCTATGCCGAGCGTGCCCTTGCCGTAGCCCCGGAACAGGAGAAAGAGGCACTGGAAGCCTTTGTGCTCCAGTTGCGAGATCAGGTGGGAAAGGACTAGCATAGCCATGGCCAAGTACCTACTCATTGTGGTGAGCGCGTTTGCCCTGGCGGCAACCGCCACCCCACTGGTTCGCCACCTGGCCGTTAGACTGGGCATCACCGACATCCCCAGCGCGCGCAAGGTCCATGTTCGGCCCGTGCCGCTGATGGGCGGCCTGGCCATGTACATCGGCTTCATTCTCGCCCTGGCTCTCTTTGGCGATCGCTCGTACGTGCGCGAAATGACCGGCATCCTGCTCGGTGCGACCCTCTGCTCCTTCCTGGGGATGTGGGACGACCGCCTGGGGCTGGGTCCGGCGACCAAGCTTCTGGGGCAAGTGGTAGCCGCGCTGATCGGGGTGGCCTCGGGGGTGCAGGTTCAACTCCTGGCCAACCAGGTGCTCAACGTGGCGCTGACCATCCTGTGGATGGTGGGCATCACCAATGCCATGAACCTGTTGGACAATATGGATGGTCTCTCGGGGGGTGTGGGCGCGGCGGCGGCGGCCTTCTTCCTGTTGCTGGCAGCTATGAGTGGACAATACCTGGTGGGGGCGTTGGCCGCCGCAACACTGGGTGCTTGCATCGGCTTTTTGGTCTATAATGTCAACCCTGCCACTATCTTTATGGGCGACACGGGCAGTCTCTTCCTTGGCTACATGCTGGCGGCGGTGGGCATCAAGCTGCGTTTCCCCGACAACGTGACCTTTGTGACCTGGATGATTCCCGTGGTCGTCCTGGGCCTCCCCATATTCGACACGGCGCTCGTGGTCATCTCCCGGCTCAGGCGGGGCACGAACCCGCTGACCAATCCGGGAAAGGACCATACTTCTCATCGTCTGGTCAAGCTGGGGTTCACCCAGCGAGAGGCGGTGCTGATCCTCTACTTGGTCGGAGGCGCTCTGGGCGTGATCGCCATGTATCTCACCCAGGCAACGGTGGCCGAGGGATATGTCGTGGGGGGCATCGCCCTACTGGGAGGCATCTACTTCCTCTGCAAGTTGGAGGGCGTGGGCGGTCTCGCGGCAGGCGAGAACGGCGGGCCGCCGCACAGAACCTCGGGAGATCCCGCGGGCGACGGACACAGATAGGGCTGGGCCATCTCGGGGGTGAGGCTCCGCCTTCGACAGCGTTCGCCTGGCTGGGTTGGCCAGCTTCGCAGACGCTGGCCGCTCACCACAGAGGGGAGCATGAGCAAGAAACGAGATCTGATGAAGCGCAGGCGCCAGATCTCCAAGGCGCGCAGGGGAACGGACCGGACAGCACGCCCGAAAGCGCATCAAAAGGAGACTCCTCCGGGCGAGCGCAAGTCGGGCGGAGCAGACTTGTGGATTGCGGCGGGCATCGTCGTGCTCCTGGTGGGAGCCCTTGTGGCCTTTTACTACCTTGTGGTGCGGCGTCCCGGGAGTGCTTCCAGGGAAACGGTAGAGGAGGTTGCTGCGATTGCGAGCTGGGCCGAGCCACCACCCATGAGCATCGATCTTTCCAAGACCTATGAGGCCGTGATCAAAACAGAAAAGGGCGACGTTCGTCTGGAGCTGTACGACGATAGAGTTCCGGTTACGGTGAGCAACTTTGTCTTCCTCTCCCGCCAACGATTCTACGACGGCGTCACCTTCCATCGAGTGATCCCCGGGTTCATGGCCCAGACTGGCGATCCCACGGGAACGGGCAGTGGCGGTCCCGGATACAGGTTCGATGACGAGTTTGACGACACGTTGCGTCACGATAGCGAGGGCATCGTCTCCATGGCCAACTCTGGATCTGACACCAACGGCAGCCAGTTCTTTATAATCTACGCTCCGCAGGCGCATCTGGACGACTATCATAGTGTCTTTGGAAGGGTTATCGAGGGCATGGAGGTGGTTCGGGGTCTCTCGGCACGAGATCCGTCTGAGGACCCCGATGCCCCGCCAGGGACCAAGATCCTGACCATCGAGATCGTCGAGAGGTAGCCCATGGACGTCGGCGCGCGCTCCAGTCCCCTCGGCTCGTGGTGGCAAAGGCATGGTGGCCAGGCGCTGGCCCTGACCTCTGCACTGGGCATAACTGTGGCCGTCGTGGTCTTCCGGGAGCAACTGGTGGCCCTGCGTGGCTTGGGCTACGCGGGGGTCTTTCTCATCGTCGGGCTGGGCAATGCCACGGTCATCTTTCCAGTGCCAAGTCTGGCGGTGGTCTTTGCCGCGGGCAGTGTGCTCAATCCCCTTCTGGTGGGCCTTGTCGCGGGCGTGGGCGAGCCGCTGGGCGAGCTGACCGGCTACCTGGCGGGCTACGGCGGCAGAGCCGCCATCCGGGATGGGGCCAGATTCCAGCGCATCAAGCTGTGGATGGAGCGTCGTGGCTTCCTCACCTTGTTCGTCCTCTCCGCCATCCCCAACCCCGTGTTCGACCGGGCCGGCATCGCGGCGGGCGTGGTTCGGTTCCCGTTGGGCAGGTTCCTGCTGGCTTGTTGGCTGGGCAAGACGCTCAAGGGAGTGGTGGTGGCCTATCTGGGCTCGCTCTCCGTCGATTTGATCGAGCCGTGGCTCCGCTAGGATGCGCGATCCTGGCCGGAGCAGGACGAAATGGCTCCGAGAGGAAG
>DATKWG010000207.1:0-3376 GCA_035529675.1 Anaerolineae bacterium | reverse complement strand
GAACAGAGTGAAAGGCTTCCAGTCGCGCGCGGGGAAGCCAAAGAAGGTGCTGTCATCACTGAGCCCCACGACATCGACGCCCAGGGCATCCAGCACGTCGTCGTCCACCTGGCCGAGCATCTGATACGGCTCGTGCACCCGGACCGGTCGATCCTCCAGACCCAGAGCGCCCCGCAGCCGGTGGAGCGCGCCGGCGCAGATGCCGGTCACAGCACTCGATCCCAGATCGAGTGGCACAGAGTCCGGCTCCTGGTGGTTCAGTGCCCGGGTCACGCGCTCACGTGAGGTCATCATGATTCTCCTCCGAGTGAATGAGACAGCAGGTCGCGCGACTCAGCAGCCATTGTAGACCGGGGGCGATTCTGACGCAACCTCGCTCGGTCGAGTGAAAGTTGCCTGGGGCGGCTGATGCAGCTCTGAGCCGCGCCTTTCGGTGCGAGCCACTCTCGGTTGACCGGCGAACAAATGTTCCCTATACTTTTGCAGGCGGTTCTCCGCTGTGGCATGCACCGATGCTCCGGCCTGGCTCTCGCGGGGGGTCCTATGCCGGTTCAAGCATTTCGATCGCTTCCCCAGCGCCTGACCAAGCTACAGCAGGAGGTGGTCTCCTACCCTCGTGAGGGAGGTGGCAGTCTCGCCGTGCGTGGTTTGCCCGGCACGGGCAAGAGCACGGCTCTCATGGCCCGGCTGGCCGCTCTCCTGCGCGAGGGGCGTCGGCCCCACGAGGTCCTGGTGCTGGTGCCCCAGCGCGCCCAGATCGAGCGCTACGAACGAGTATTGGGGGAGCTGGATGCGCCCACGCGCGGCGGGGTAGATGTGGTCACCTTCTATGCACTCTCCAAGCGTGCGGTGGCCCTTTTCTGGCCCCTGGTGGCGGATGCAGCGGGGTTCGCCCGGCCAGATCGCGAGCCCACGTTTCTCACCGTCGAGACCGCCCAGTACTTTATGTGGCGCGTGGTGGAGCCTCTCATCGCCGAGAAGGGCTACTTCAGCGATCTCGCGATCCGGCGCGGGCGTCTCCTCTCACAACTCATCGACAACCTCAACAAGTCTGCACTGGTTGGCTTTGACTACACCGACATTTATGAGCGATTGCGGCAAGCATGGACCGGAACCCCAGACCGCATCAACAGCTACTGGCAGGCTCAGGATTGCGCTATCCGTTTTCGGCACTACTGTCTTGAGCACAACCTCCTCGACTTCTCTTTGACCACCGAGGTCTATGGTCGTCACCTGATGACCAACGAGGTATATCAGCGCTATCTTCGGGCCCGGTACCGGCACCTCCTGGGTGACAATCTGGAGGAGAACGTTCCAGTGGCCCATGATTTCATCGACTGGGCCAGGGAAGAGTTCCAATCGACGCTGCTGGTCTATGATGACGGTGGCGGCTACCGCATCTTCTTGGGGGCTGATGCCGTGAGAGGGCTGGAAGTGGCCGAGCGCTGTGGCGATCAGTTGACCTTCGGCGAGCTCCTGGAGCCCACCGCCCACTGTCTGGCCTTCTCAGACGCGCTACGGCAAGCCCTGCGGCTGCAGGTAGGGCAGGCATCGCCCACGGGCGAGTTCAGGCGGGCCGTGGCCAACCCGGGCAGCGAAAAGTACTGGATCGGGATGATCCGTTGGGTCGCTCAGCGGGTCGCGGCTCTGGTGTCGGATGGCATACCGCCCGGAGAGATCGCCATTGTGGCCCCCTACGTGAGCGAGGTGATGCGTTTCGCCATCGAGGAGCACCTGGGCCAGCAGGGGATTCACCTGTATCTGTTGCGTCCTGCCACGTCTCTGCGCGACGATCCGGTGGTTCGTGCCCTCCTCATTCTCACCATGTTGGGGCATCCCGATTGGCAGGTCATCATCCAGGGCAGGCCGTACCAGATGTCCGTAGACGACGTGGCTCTCGTTCTACATGTGGCCCTGGCCGGGCTGGATCCCATCCGCGCCCACCGCCTGGCCAAGGGGGCGCTCTCTGACGGGCGATTGATGGATCTCAGCGGCGGGGGTGCGGGTGGTAGACCCACGCAGAGGCTTGGCCAGCTCTGGGAGTACGTCGGCTATCAGCTCCGCCAGCGCTACGAGACGATGCGCGTCTGGCTCGAGACCTACCAGCAGGGCCAGGCGGAACCGGTGGACATCTTTCTCTCCAGGTTCTTTGGCGACCTGCTATCCAGACCGGGATACGGTTTCCACGACAATCCAGATCGGGCGCGAGCCTATGGCCGCCTGGTGGAGTCGGCCTACAAGTTTCGGAACGCAGCGGGGTTGGACCAAGAGCTGGACCAGGAAGTGGTGGCTCGGGGCTATGTGGAGCTCATCCTGGGCGGCATCGCCAGCGCCGAGTACCTGCTCGATTGGCCTCGCCCGACCCCCGATGCGGTCGTGCTGGCGCCGGCCTACGCCTATCTCACCAGAGACCTTCGCTCCCGATACCAGTTCTGGATAGACTTGGGCTCTGACGGTTGGTGGAACCGGCCCAACCAACCGTTGACCCATCCCTACGTGCTATCTCGCCACTGGGAGTCGGGGCGGCTCTGGCGAGATGTTGAGGAGGAGCAGACCAGGCGCGAGGCTCTGGGGCGGGTGATTCAGGGCTTGGCGGCGCGCTGCACAGGCACCATCTATCTGGCTTCGAGCGAGCTGGGCATCGGGGGCGAGGAACAGAGCGGACAGTTGCAGCGAGCGGTGATGGTGGCTTTGACAAGGAGGATGGACAGTGGATGAGAAACAGCGGCAGCATCCGATTCGGCTATCTGAGTTGGCATTTGCCTGCTACGTGTATGAGGCACTCACGCGCTATGGTGACTCCTATCGCAGATTTCTGTGTGCCACCAAGGGTTCTCCTGACCTGCGCCTTGCGGCGCATCGCAAAGCCCTTCTGAAGTGGTTGAATGCTTGGGGCTGTCGGTTCGCCGTCGCATATCATAAGGACGCTTCCAAGGAGATACTCTCTTGGTATGGTGAGTACGGCGATAGTCTCTGTCCCAAGGATAGAGAGATTCTGGATCTCAGCGAGCCAGAGCTTGTTGCTGTAGGCGAGGCTTACGAGGCGCTTTCGCAGCGTACGGCGTCATACAAGAAACGAGGCGAGGAAGCTTTGCCTGTTTCGATAGGCCCCGCTGGCGCTTCAAAGGTTCTATTCGCTATCCGGCCTCAAGCTCTTCTGCCTTGGGACGCTGGCATCAGAAAGGGTCTAGGTCACAGCGCTTCTGGAGCTTCTTATGTTTGTTATCTCAGAGGCGCGAGGGCACTGCTTGAGGAACTGACGGTTCGGTGTCAGAGACATCGACTGGAGCTATCCAGGCTCCCGCAAGAGCTGGGCCAGCCTGATTCCTCCGTTGCAATGCTCCTCAACAAGTACTACTGGGTTACATGGACAAAG
>DATKWG010000206.1:0-2202 GCA_035529675.1 Anaerolineae bacterium | reverse complement strand
GCCACCAGTAGGGAGTCAACCCGACGTATAGATGCCAAAACCGGAAGGGCTCACCCAGGTCTACCACCAGAGTCAGTACACCGAGCAGAACCATTGGCACGCCCACGTAGGTAGCCAGCTTCAACAGTCTCTGGTCCTCGTTGGCGCCAAAGAGATGGGTCAGGAAGGCAGCAAAGTATGCGCCTCCTGCCATGCCGGCCACCCAGAGATCAAAGAACAGCGGAGTTCCCCAAGAGAGCTCTCCCATTTCCTAGTCACCTCCTCTGCTAGAGGCCAGCTCGTTCTTCCGCTTATGGAGCAGCCAGAAGGGTATCGCCGCCACCACGCCGGTGGCGATCAGGCCACTGAGCCACTGACCAAGCACGTTCTTGGATGCCCGCTGTGGGTTCTCGGGCAGACCGTAGAGTGAGGGGCGGTCGGCGAGAACGAACATGACGTGCAGGCCGCCGAGCTCGCTTTCACCGTAGAGGTAGGCACTGAGGAGCCCCTTGTTCTTCAGGGCCTGAACCCTGGCTCTACCTGCAGCTATCATCTCATCCCTATCGCCAACCTTGTATGCCCCTGCCGGACAGGTCTTGGCGCAGGCCGGCAGCAAGCCATTGGACGTTCTATCGACGCAAGAGGTGCATTTGCGAGCCGCGCCTTTGTGGCGGTCGTCGAGCCCAGGCATGCTGTGAGGGACACCAAAGGGACAGGCTTGCACGCAGTAGCCGCACCCCACGCACAAGTCCTCGTCGATCAGGACGAAATCGCCCCAGTGATGAGCGGCCCCGGTGGGGCATACGGAGACGCAGCTAGCCTCGGTGCAATGGAGACATTGCATGGCCAGAAAAAGCCACCTGACCTGATCGCCCTCCACCACCTCGTGAAAGGTGACCAGCTTCCAGGTCTCGGCCGAGAGCTCGGGGGGGTTCTGATAGCTCCCCCAGTTGTGGGTCTTTTCGGCCCGCAGGTCATTCCATTGTTTGCACGCCACCTGACAGCCACGGCATGCTGTGCACTTGGAAGTGTCGATCAGTATCGCTTTTGCCATCTCCTATCCCCCCTATGCCCTCTCGATGTCCACCAGGAAAGCCTTGTACTCTGGGATCGTCGTGTTGCCGTCGCCCACGTGGGGAGTCAGCTCGTTGGCGCTATCCCCGGTGGCCAGACCGCCCCAGCCAAAGTGCCAGGGCATGCCCACTTGGTGGACCTGCTCCCCGTTGACTGTGAACGGTCTGAAGCGCGCGGTCACGATGGCCACGGCCTCGATCTCTCCACGGGCCGAGCGCACCTTGACCAAATCGCCGCCACTGATCCCTTTCTCTTTAGCAAGCTCTATGCTCATCTCGACGAACATCTCGGGCTGACACTCGGTCAGCCACTCCAGCCAGCGAGACATTCCACCTGCCTGCCAGTGCTCAACCACCCGGTAGGTTGTGGCCACGATGGGGAACTGGTCGCGCGTGCCCCAGTTGTCGCCGATGTCCTGGCCCTCGTTGGTCTTCCATACCTTGATGACCGGGTTGCGCATCTGGCTGGACAGGGGGTTATAGCTGACAGGCGACTCGACGGGCTCATAGTGCTCTGGCAGGGGCCCTTCATTCAGCGCGCCAAAGAGCCACCCCTTGCCATCAGTCTTCATGATAAAGGGGTCGTTGCCGCCGGGTGCGTCGGGCGCCTTGGTCTTGCCGAAATCAGGCACGTCATAGCCAGTCCATTTCTCGCCATCCCACCATATCAGGGCCTTGTCCTCGGCCCACGGCTTGCCGTCGGAGTCGGCCGAGCACCGGTTATAGATGACCCGCCGATTCACCGGCCAGGAGAATGCCCAGTAAGGGTACATCCCCAGGCCGCCGGGGTCCTTCTGGCCCCGCCTCTTGGTGGCTGGCATCATGTGCCCCTCACCGTCGTCGGCGGGGTACCAGTACCCGGAGTAGAGCCAGTTGCCGCAGGCGGTGGAGCCGTCGTCCTTCAGCTTGGTGAAGTTGACCACGATGTCGCCTTTTTTGCCGTCGTCGGTGTTGCGGGTGTAGTAGCCGTTGATCTCGGCGGCCACCTTCTCGATGTCCAGCTCGGCACCATAGTCCCAGTCGAGGTGCAGGATGGGATCGCCGAAGGGACCCGGCTCCGCAGCATACAGCTCTTTGAGCTTGCGACCGATCAGGTTGAGAATCTGATGGTCGGCCAGGGCTTGTCCGGGAGGTTCGGCCACCTTGGGCC
>DATKWG010000205.1:0-2465 GCA_035529675.1 Anaerolineae bacterium | reverse complement strand
CCCAGACACACAGTTCATCGGTTTGGTGCGTGATGGGCGGTTCATGCTGCTGGCGCCCCGGTCTGCTCTTGGCGGCTGGGTTAGGTTGACCAGCATGCCCATGCAGGCGGCCCAGCCTCCCGACAGCGCCGAGCTCGACCTCGCCGAGTACGAGGGGAGAGCTATCATGGTCTCTGGGCACGACGCGGGCGGATGGATCTACTCGGCCAGAGTGGTAAGCATGGCTGGACCAATCCTCACCGCCGTGGTCCAGGAGGTTTTCGGCGACGAGCCTGGCTCTGATCGCGCCTGAGGACCAGGATCCCGATCGGGACGCCGCGCGAAGCGCAGTGGTGCGACGGCTATTTATTTCCGCCGTGCGTCGCCGCTCGCTCCGCGCAGCGAGCCATCCGGCCCCTCCAAGAGCGAACGACACGGCGTCGGGATCGAAAACCAACTCCACCCCGCCGCCGCCATTGTCTGTCCGATTTCCGGGTAGCGATTGACTACTTCAGAAGATCGGCCACCCACTCCAGGCCCAGCTCGGCCAACTTGCCGCGCGTGGGCACGCCTTCCTTGTCCCAACCGGCCATCTCGTAGTAGAGCTTTCGCGCCGCCAGGAACTTTTCCTCGCTGATGGCCATGCCGTCTGTGGCCCCTCCCTTCAGTGGGACCGTCAGCATCTTCTTGGGGAGGACGTCGTCGGCGCTGGTGATGCCCTCGCGAGCGTTGAAGGCTCTCATCATGTTCAGCCGTCGCTGGCCGACCTTCATCAGCTCGTAGAGGCTCGTGCGCCAGCCGGTGATCCCCTGGATGACCTCGACCAACTGGTTCATGTCGTATAGCTGCCAGCTCGGACCCCACACGAACAAGCACGTGCCCAAGCAATCCAGCGCGCTGAACGCATACTGGGTGTTCAGGGCAAAACGCACCTTCTCGGGCGAGAAATCATGCTTGTGCACCGGATGGATCAGGCCCAGCTCGGATAGCCGCCCCAGGGTGTCCTCGTCTTGCGTTGGCTCGTAGCTCGGGTCGTGGTCGCTGGACACATGGTCGGCCCCGAAGGGGTTCACCGCGTATATGAGCGCCAACGAGCGTTTCGCCTGGGGGACGTGCGCGGGAAAGTCCTGGCCCTTGCAGTGCACCGCCAGGTCTTCTGCCCCCCGACCGATCTTCTGGGCCGCCCGATAGCTGCCCTCGCCCAGCAGGTCGCCCAGTCCCTCCCGTTTAGCGATCATCTCCACCATACTCACCATCGCCTGGGCGTTGCCGAAGCACAGATCGATTCCCCCAGTGTCCTCTTTGGTCAGGATGCCGTTCTCGTAGCAATCCATGGCAAAGGCCACGGCCGCGCCACAGGAGATGGTGTCCAGGCCATACTTGTTGCACAGCTCGTTGGCCTTGGCGATGGCCGTCAGGTCATCCACGCAGCAGTAGGAGCCCACGGCGGCCACAGTCTCGTATTCCGGACCGCCGTACAGGGGATCGACCTCATAGGGCTCCTTGGTCTCGACTACGCGCTTGCACCGGACTATGCAACCGTAGCAGGTATCGCGATCCTTGAGGATGGTGTCGGTTATGGTCTGGCCCCAGATCTTTTCCCAACCCTCAAAGACCCCGCTGCTCCAGTTGCGCGTCGGCAGGCCGCCAATCTCCTGCAAGTTGTCGATCCCCGCCGCTGTTCCATGCAGGCTCATGGAGTAGACGCCGCTGTCCTCAAAGTTCTCCCGTCCCCAGCGGGCCAGTTCGCGCACCTTGTCGCGATCGTGGATATCGGGCCTGGCATGCCCCCGCACGGCCACCGCCTTCAGGTTCTTGGATCCCATCACGGCACCCATGCCGGTGCGGCCGCAGGCCCGGGTGCTCATGTTTATTATGCAGGCGATGCGTGCCAGCTTCTCACCCGCCGGCCCCACCTGGAGCACCTGAATCCGATCGTCGGCCAGCTCCTCGCGGATCATCCTCTCCGCCTCGCCAGTGATCCGCCCCCACAGGTGAGAGGCATCCCGAAGCTCGAACTCGCCGTCATGGATCCAGAGATACACCGGCTTTGGTGCTTTGCCGGTGATCACCAGAGCATCATACCCGGCAAACTTGAGCTCTGCTGGCCAAAAGCCACCTCCCTGGGCATCTCCGATGACGCCGGTCAGCGGAGACTTGGCATTGGCCATCACCCGGCTCAGCCCACTGATGGGCGCGCCGGTGAGCACCCCCACGGAGAGGACCAGGACGTTCTCAGGGCCCAACGCATCTACCCCCGCGGGCATCATCCGCAGGAGGTAGCTCATCGCCAGCCCGCTCCCACCCATGTAGGTCCGGTAGAACGACTCTGGAGGCTGTTCCACCTCGATCTTGCCCGAGGTGAGATCGACGTGAAGGATCTTGCCCACGTATCCGAATGGCATCTCTCTCCCTCCTCTTTGATTGGCCTGTCGCGCAGCAAGGTGATTGCGATTATAGCAATGAACGTGCCCACGCGCAAGGGC
>DATKWG010000204.1:0-8141 GCA_035529675.1 Anaerolineae bacterium | reverse complement strand
ATTGCGGGATCTGGAACCCTACTCCTGGAATCCTTCCAGACCGAGGGCGATTGTCTTAGGAGTTCAAGCCCTAACTCCCAGGATAAGGGTAATTATCTGGCGAGTTTGGGAGAGGCCACTCAGTGCCTGTTCCGGGGTGAGAACGCCCAGAAACCCGGCGATTTGCCCCGCTCATGCCGGAAACGGGCGCTAAGACGCGTTTTGGGCAGCCCTACGCC
Source organism: Anaerolineae bacterium (assembly GCA_035529675.1). Classification (GTDB taxonomy): domain Bacteria; phylum Chloroflexota; class Anaerolineae; order UBA1429; family UBA1429; genus DATKWG01. The sequence goes on along the minus strand of DATKWG010000204.1, from coordinate 7,923 downwards.
CGATCCGCCGCGCCCCGATATGCATCCGTCACCTTCCCATCGCGGCGCGCAGGGAGCCTACATAGTTGCGCAGGGCTTCGGTCCCTTCCTGAGCCCGCTCGACGACACCGCTGCCCACGATGATGCCATCTACCTTTGGTGCCAGTGCACGCACCTGTTGGGGTCGAGATATGCCGAACCCAACGGCTATAGGTGTTTGGGCGTAGCGACGCACCACCGCTAGCTGAGCGGTCAATTCCTCGCCTGGGCTATGCTCTGCACCCGTTATGCCTAGTCGCGAGATAACATAAAGGAACCCTTGGGTGGCTGCCACGATCTGAGCGATGCGCGCCTCTCCACTGGTCGGGGCCACCAGAAACACCAGCGCGAGACTCTCGTTCCGGCACGCCTCTTGAAGGGGGCCAGCCTCCTCCGGAGGGAGGTCGGGCACGATCAGGCCATCCACGCCCGCCGTCGCACAGTCGTGGACGTATGCTCTCAACCCCCAGTTGTGGATCGGGTTGTAGTATCCCATCAGCACGAGAGGAACAGAGACTCCTACCTGACGGAGCCCGGCGGCCAGGTGAAGACAATCGCCTGGCGTTGTTCCAGCTTCCAGTGCGACATGACTGGCGCGCTGGATGGTGGGGCCGTCCGCTACGGGATCGGAGAAAGGCACGCCCAGCTCAATGATATCCGCACCACCAGCCTGCAGGGCAGGGACCAGTTTCAGGCTGTCAGCTGGGGAGGGGTAGCCCAGCGTCAGATACGTGATGAGTGCGCAGCGTTTCTCGGCGCGCGCGGCCCGAAACGCGAGGTCGATGGCTCGTATGCCATGCGGGATAGTAGCTACCCTCATCCTGAATCCCCTCCCAATCTCGCTGCCACAGTGTCCAGATCCTTGTCTCCACGCCCCGACAGGTTCACCAGAAGCAGTGTTTCCTCATGCATGGTTGGCGCCATACGCATGGCCTCGGCGACTGCGTGGGCCGATTCCAGGGCGGGCAAGATGCCCTCATAGCGTGATAGAGCTTGAAAAGCCCTCAGGGCCTCGGTGTCAGTGGCGGTCGTGTACCGCACGCGCCCCACATCGCGCAGATAAGCATGTTCCGGGCCCACGGCAGGGTAGTCGAGACCTGCAGAGACCGAGTGCGTTTCCGCGATTTGGCCATGTTCGTCTTGCAGTACGTAGGATCTGACTCCGTGCAATACTCCCGCCCTGCCTCGCGATGGGTCTGCAAAGCGCGCGGCGTGTCGTCCCGTGGCAACGCCCTCACCGCCAGCCTCGACGCCGATCATCTCTACCGGGTCGGCCAGGAAGGGGTGGAACAGTCCGATGGCGTTGGACCCGCCTCCCACACAGGCGATGAGGGTATCGGGCAGGCGTCCAGCTCGCTCCAGGATCTGGGCACGAGCTTCGCGCCCGATCACACTCTGGAAATCCCGCACCATGACCGGATAGGGGTGTGGCCCCAGCGCGGAGCCCAACAAATAGTGGCTGTCGCGCAGGTTGAGCGCCCAGTCGCGCAGAGCCTCGTTGATGGCGTCCTTCAGGGTGCGGCTGCCCGCATCCACTGCCCGAACCTCCGCTCCCAGCAGACGCATGCGCAGAACGTTGGGTGCCTGGCGCCGCATATCTTCGCAACCCATATAGACCACGCAGGTGAGGCCCAGCAGAGCAGCGGCGGTGGCCGTGGCCACGCCATGTTGTCCCGCACCCGTCTCGGCGATGAGGCGGCTCTTGCCCATGCGTTGGGCCAGGAGAGCCTGACCCAAGGCGTTGTTGATCTTGTGTGCGCCGGTGTGGGCCAGATCTTCCCGCTTGAGCCATATCTGCGCTCCGCCACACACCTCAGAAAGGCGCTGAGCATGGGTAAGAGCGGTTGGGCGCCCAGCATAGTGGTGCAATAGCTCCTCTAGCGAAGCGGTGAACTGGGGATCCTCCAACGCGGACCGGTAGGCCTCTTCAAGCTCCAGTAAGGGCGCAATCAGGGTTTCGGGCACGTATCGGCCACCGTAGGGGCCAAAGTAACCGCGTTCGTCGGGCCAGGCCTGGATAGGTTTTGTGGTCTCCGTAGCCTTCATTCGGTATTCTCCTCATTTGCCTGAAGTCCTGCCAGCTAGGTTGTGTCGGTCAGTACTCTGGGGCATGGACCAAACTATCTCTTTTGGTGTTCTAAGCGCGAGATTCCTCGGCCTTTGGCCTCGGAATGACGGATCCGGTCAAGTCTCGGTCATGGTGGTTCCTCGCAGCAGAGTTTGGCTCTTCGAATAAAGAGCGCAACCTTTGGTGGGGCCTTGCAGCCAGGATGGGCTTCCACACCGGAAGAGACATCCACACCCCATGGCCTTGCTTGGTCTATGGCCAGGGAAACGTTGTCGGGCGTGAGCCCGCCGGCGATGATGATCTTGGAGGAGGTCTGTGGTCTCTTGTCCAGGAGTTCCCAGCGCCAGGAGTGGCCCGTGCCGCCCAGTTGCTGGGGGTCATAGCTGTCCAATAAGTAGGCCCAAGCCCCATAGAGGGACAACTTGTCCCAGGGCACCCGGTCGCGCACGGGCCGGGCAATGATCGTGCGTAGGCCCAAGGCGCGGGCATAGTCTGGTGGCTCGCCGCCGTGCAACTGTGCCAGGTGCAACGAGCAGGTGTTGGCGATGCGACGTACAGCCTCGATCGACTGGTTGGCGAATACGCCCACAAAGCGCGCAGTGCAGCCCTCGTCTGCCAGGGCTCTGGTGATCCTGGCCGCTTCCGTGGCGGATACGGAGCGCCGGCTGGATTGGACAAAGATGAACCCCAACAAGTCAGCGCCACACTGCCAGGCCCAACGGGCATCCTCCAGGTTGGTCAGACCACAGATCTTGACCGCCGTCATTGGCCCGCCTCCTTCAGCTCCCTCAGCTTGGCTACAGGATCGGGAGCGGTGACCAGGGCCTGGCCTATGAGAGCCGCATCCACGTGCAGTTCGCTCAACTGGCGCATTTGAGCTGGCTGGTGGATGCCGCTTTCCGACACGACGACAACTCGCGGCGGGATCAGCGGACGCAGTCGGCGTGTTACCCCCAGGTCGATGGTAAAGTCTCTCAGGTCGCGGTTATTGATGCCCACCATGGGCGGATCCAGCGGCAAGGCCCGGGCCAGCTCCCGTTCGTTGTGCACTTCCACCAAGGGGGTGAGGCCGAGGGCCAGGGCTTTCCCCAGCAGGGTCGCCAGGAGGTCGTTGTCCAGAACAGCCGTGATAAGCAGAACCGCATCGGCTCCAGAGATGCGCGCCTCAAGCAACTGGTACGAATCGATGATGAAATCCTTGCACAAGAGGGGCCGCTCTATTTGGGCCGCTGCCAGCCCACGGCGGGCCTGGTCCAGATCTGCCAGCGATCCCCGAAAGTGGCTCTGCTCGGTCAAGATCGAGATCGCCTGGGCGCCCGCGGAAGCATAGGCTACTGCCAGTTGCGCTGGCTCCAGGTCCAGGTTGAGTGCACCACGCGATGGCGAGGCGCGTTTCACCTCGGCGATGATCGACACGCCAGGTCTCTTCAGATAGTGGCTCAAATCCAGTGGTGGGGGAGCTTGATCGAGACGTTCTCGTAGCTCACCCTCCGGACACTTGGCCCTACGGGCAGCCAGCCCCGCGCGGGTGTCGGTGATGATCGTATCAAGGATCATGCCACTGCCCGAGTGAAAGCGATGAGGTCTTCCAGCACCCGATGGGCCCGGCCGCTGTCGATGGCCTCGGTTGCCATCGCAATCCCGCCGGCTAGGTTTCCTGCTGCTCCGGCTGTGGTCAGAGCCATCCCCGCATTTAGCACTACCACGTCTCGGCGGCTCCCCTTGGCACCTCTCAGGATGCTGCGCGTGATCTCGGCGTTTTCAGCGGCATCACCGCCACGCAGAATTCCCAGGGTTGCACGCTCAAAGCCATAATCAGCAGGGTCGAGGGTGATGCAGGAGACGTGGCCATCTCTCAGACAAGCCAAGTAGTTAAGCCCCGTGGTCGAAAGCTCGTCAAGTCCGTCAGCGCTAATGACTACACACGCTGCTTCAGCTCCCAACTCGCGCAGTACGTGAGCCAGAGGCTCGATCAGGCTCCGATCGAATACCCCAATGATCTGCATCGAAGCCCCAGCCGGATTGGTGAGGGGACCCAAGACGTTGAACACGGTGCGCACGCCCATCTCGCGTCGTGGACCGATGGCGTGCCTCATCGCCGGGTGGAGCTTGGGCGCAAAGAGAAAGCCAAAGCCGATCTGGTCGATGCACTGCCCGATCTGCTCGGGGCCGAGGTCAAGGTTCACGCCCAGGGCCTCCAGGACATCTGCACTCCCACACTTGCTGGAGACGGAGCGGTTGCCATGTTTGGCTACCGCAACACCGGCTCCGGCCACCACCAGAGCGGTTGTGGTGGAGATATTGAACGTGTGTGCCCCATCTCCACCTGTGCCGCAGGTGTCGATCAATGGGCGGCGACTCGCATGAACGGGGGTTGCATGTTGGCGCATGGCCCGCGCAAAGCCCGTGATCTCCTGCACCGTCTCTCCCTTGGCACGTAGGGCGGCCAGGTAGGCCCCCATTTGCGCCGGAGTGGCCTGGCCACCCATGATGCGCATCATCACCACTTCCGCTTCAACTGCTGAGAGATGCTCATTGGATAGCGCGCACTCGATAGCGGTAGATAGATCGATCCCAGGGGCCTCTGTCGACGCGGTGTGCACATCGTTGGTATCGTCGTCGGTCATCTCCAAAAAGTTCTTGAGCAGACGCTTGCCATGGGGCGTCAGAATCGATTCGGGGTGGAACTGGACGCCAATAGTTGGGCCATCGCGATGCCGCAGGGCCATGATCTCACCCTCGGCTGTGCGTGCCAGGACCTGTAGCTCGGGTGGAAGTGGCTCCTGCACGATGAGCGAGTGATACCGGGTCGCCTGGAAGGAGGTCGGTATACCTGCGAACAATCTGCCCCCCTGGTGGGTGATGCGGGACACTTTGCCGTGCATCAGGCGGGGCGCTCTTCCGACCCGACCGCCAAAGGTATGCGCGATGCATTGATGTCCCAGGCATACACCCAGCACAGGCACCTTTCCATGAAAGTGTCGGATGACCCTGTTGGATATGCCCGCATCGCATTCCGGGGTCCCTGGCCCAGGGGAGATGACGATGTGCGTGGGTTCCATGCTCGCCAGCTCGCCGACGGTGATGCGGTCGTTGCGGAACACCCGCGGCTCGACGCCCAGTTCCCCCAGGTACTGCACCAGATTGTAGGTGAACGAATCATAGTTATCGATGACTACGATCATGGTCGCCTCCTTTATCGGTGGATTGTGCGCGCTCGGCCATGGTGAGAGCTTGCGACAAGGCGCGCAGTTTGCTGTTGGTCTCCTCATACTCTCGAGCGGGGTCAGAATCGGCGACGATTCCGGCACCGGCCTGCAAAAAAACGTGATCGCCCTGCATCACGATGGTGCGGATGACAATGCAGGTATCCATGTTGCCCGAAAAGCCAAAGTAACCCACTGCCCCGGCATATGGCCCCCTGCGCTCCGGCTCCAGCTCCTCGATGATCTCCATGGCCCGCACTTTTGGAGCCCCGCTGACGGTCCCGGCGGGAAAGCAGGCGCGGAACACGTCAAAGGCATCGCGAGAAGGATGCAATTCACCCTGTACATCGGAGACGATGTGCATGACGTGCGAATAGCGCTCGATCTCCATCATGGTCGGTGTGGTCACGGTCCCAAAGCGACACACGCGCCCGACGTCATTGCGGGCCAAGTCGATCAGCATCACGTGCTCGGCGCGTTCCTTGGGGTCGGCCAAGAGCTCTGCTGCCAGGGCCTGGTCCTCTGCAGACTTGACACCGCGAGGTCGGGTTCCCGCCAGAGGGCGGGTCTCCACGACGCCATTTTCCAGGCGGACCAATACTTCGGGCGAAGAGCCGATGAGACGCAGTCCGTCAGGAAGTTCCAGATAGAACATATATGGCGAGGGATTGACGCGACGCAAAGCCCGATAAATGTCGAAAGGCTGCGCCGATGTGCGCCGGTGGATGCGCCGCGAGATGACCACCTGGAATACGTCTCCCCGCGAGATGTATTCTCTTGCCCTGCGGACCGCCTCCTCGAACGCCTCTCGAGAGAAGGCTGTGTCCCAGGGCTTTTCGCTGTCGCCGAGCTCGCCTATTGATGGCGGGGACGAAGCAGGCAAGGGACGCCTGAGACGGGCCATAGTTTCGTCGATGGCCGCTTCAGCTTCGCGCACCGATGCGGCATCCGCTTCTGAACCGCGCGTGTGCGCCACCACCAGCAGGCGATGCTGTACGTGGTCGTAGATGACCAGGCGCTCGCACAACAAGAAGATGACCTCGGGCAAACCGAGCGTGTCCGGTGCACGCTCGGGCAGGCGTTCGAAGGAGCGCACTAAATCGTAGGCCATGTACCCTATCGCCCCTCCCGTGAAGCGAGGGAGCCCCTCCTGCGACGTTGATGCGTATTGGGCCAGGTGAGCTCGCAACACATCTAGGACGTCGTCTCCATCCAGAGCGAATTCCTCCCAGCGCCCCGCCTCTTCAAACACCACGCGGTCTCGCCATGATCTGAGGATGGCTCGGGGCTGAATGCCAATCATGGAGTAGCGTGCCAGATGTTCACCCCCTTCCACGCTTTCCAGGAGGAACGAGGGGCCCAGCGTGCGCAATTTGAGATACACCGAAATCGGGGTATCCACGTCGGCCGGGAGCTCTCGAATGACCGGGCGCAACCTTTCTGTGGTTACTGCAAGTGTACCGTCCATCATCGTACAACACCTCCAGGGTCATGACTTGCTCGGAATAGAAGAAACCCCTCGCCTCGCTGCGGCATCCAGTCCTTCTAGGACTGAAACTACAGCGGGACGAGGGGTCTTGCTGATCCCCCGTGGTGCCACCCACCTTAGGCGCCGTGCACCAAAGAACCCGTCCTGAGACGGGTGAACTGCACACGCCAACCTCTCTCAGCGGATACGAGGCTCCCATCGCCGATCTAGATGGATGCCCGATATCCCGCGCTCAGATAACGGTAGCGTTTCCGGTGCGGACTACTCGAATCCAAAGGACCCTTTCGGCGCACGACTCGCAGGTCCATTCGGTCACGCCGTTAGCATCGGACTCACACCTTGCGCCGACTCTCTGCGCTTCGCTACGCGACCTACTCTTCCTGGTCATAGTCTTTACAATGCTCAGTTGTCGCTATTCTACCAGAGTTTGAGGGAATTGTCAAGAGTGACTCGGTTCTAAAGTGTGTTGGTGAATCTGGGAAGGGTGTGTAGATGGCAGGAAAGGGCTACCTACGGTATCATCCTGAGGGAAGTGTGCAAGCACAACCCAGGAGATAGCACAGCCCATGAACATCACACGTGCAGATCAGTGTCTGTATAGAGCATGGAAGAGCATTTGTCCAGTCATTGCGCGAGTTGGCCAGCCGCGCGGTCTGGCCGCAGGTGGCGGCGTTGCCCACACTGCGACAGCACGATGACCCACAAGAATGGCGGCTATGTGCGGCACCCTTGGACCTTGGATGGGCGACAAGGAGTACGGGTGCAACGCCATCTGTACCACGACTGTGGGCATAGCTACTCAGAGAGATCGGCACTGTTGGTGAGGGGGAGCTGGTACGCGCGGGAGGTCCACCGCTGCGCCATCGACCAGTCGCGTAGCGACACCTGCGGCTGGCAACACGTGCCCCTGAACTACGGGGTACACGTGGGGAGCTCGTTACGACGGACAGGGGAATGGGTGCGTTCCTATGTGGGGCAGCAAGAGCGGTGGTGGTTGTGGCGGCCGTTGGAGGGGCAGGGGGACAAGCGATGTTATCTGAGCGCGAGCACGGTACATCGTTGGCTGGATAGGGCTGGTCGAGTGGCCCAAGAGAGCGTGGATGGACAGCTTGAGGGCATAGAGTTCTCGGGGCATTTGGGGA
>DATKWG010000203.1:0-4989 GCA_035529675.1 Anaerolineae bacterium | reverse complement strand
GTGCACTGAGGAGGACGGCGTCATCGCAGCCCATGGCCAGCGCCTGTCTGAGCTCCTTGATCGCGTTGGGCGGTCCCATGGTGACCACGGTGACCTTGCCGCCATGCGCCTCCCTCAGACGAAGCGCCTCCTCTATGGCGTAGATGTCAAAGAAACTGATGACAGACTCCACCTCGCTGCGCATCAGGGTGTTGGTTTCGGGGTTGATCCGCACCTCGGTGGTATCTGGGACCGATTTGATGCATACTATGGCGTGCAATGCGTTCCTCCTGGCTGCGGCATGCCCCAAATGGCTCGGTGTCGCGCACCCCGTCGTGCGCTCGAAAAGAGCATACCACCAGGCTAGAGGCCGGGCAAAGCGGACAGAGCGATCACAGAGGATCGCCCTCACAGACACGCCCCGCAGACCGCGCCCGCTACTTTGGCAGATACTCGGTGGCCCAGGCGACGTCGAGCTCGTGCAGCTTGGCTGGCAGGGGAACTCCTGTCTCCGGGTCCCAGCCCATCATGGCATAGTACAACTGAATGGCTTCCCGAAGCTTCTCCCGGTCGATGCCTCCCTCCGCAAGAGCGCCACTGGTGGTGGGACCGTAGCTGCGCTCGGGAAGATGGTCATCCTCGCTGGTGAAGCCCTCCCGCAGGTTATAGACTCGTGCCAGGGTGAGCGCCCGCTCGCCAACCTTCATCAGCTCATAGGTGCTCACGTCCCAACCGGTGGCTGCACGCACCAGTTCGGCCTGTTGATCCGGAGACCATCGAACGAATATGCAAACAGGAAGACAGTTGTCGGCTACCATGAGCAGCGTATTATAGAGGAGTGCCCGCACCTTTTCTGGACCAAGGCTTTCCACGGCCATCGGCTCCAGCACGCCCAGGCTTCTCACTGTGCCTCGGGCCAGAAGGCCGTCTTCGTCGGCGGTCACCAGGAACGCATCATGAAGAGCATGGTTGTGGTCGGCCCCCGTGGGAGAGACAGAGTAGGCGATGGCCATCGCACGCTTGTAGCGAGGCTCGTGCATGGGCAGTTCCTGTCCCTTCACCTGCACGGCGAAACGCTCCGCTCCGTTGCCGATGCGCCGCGCGGCACGGAGGCTCCCTTCGGCCAGCAGCTCGCCGATCCCTCCTGTGCGCCGGCCGATCCTTTCCACGGCCTGGACCATCGCGTCGGCGTTTCCAAAGTGCAGGTCGAGACCGTCCGTGTCTTCCAGGGTCAGTAGCCCCTTCTCAAAGCACTCCATGGCCAAGGCGATGGTGACACCGGTGCTGATGGTATCCAGCGAGTAGGCACCGCATAGCTCGTTCGCCTTGCTGACCGCCACGATATCGTTCACCCCACAGCAGGAACCCAGGGCGGCGAACGATTCGTATTCGGGGCCGCCATAGTCTGGGTCCACGGCGTAGGGTCCCTGGGTCTGCACTATCTTCTTGCAGCGTACCGCGCAGGCATAGCATCCCTCCATGCCGATGCCGATGCGTGGCATAAAGCTCTCGGCACTGAGGTTCTCGACTCCCTCGAACTCGCCGTCGCGAAAGTTACGGACAGGTAGATTGCCGGTGAGCACGCCGCCCTCGACTCTCACGCCGGTACCGTATTGGTGCATGCCAACCGACACTTCGCCATTCCTGACCCGTTGGGCCATCCCGCGGGCCATTTGGCGTATCTTTTCGGGATCATTCGCCTGAACGGGACCGGTGCCGCGCACGGCGACGGCCTTCAGCTTCTTGGAGCCCATCACAGCCCCCATCCCGGTGCGTCCGGCAGCATCTTTCAACCCATTCATGATGCAGGCAAAACGCGCCAGGTTCTCGCCACCGGGGCCTATCAACGCGCAGCGAATGCGTCGGTCGCCAAGCTCCTCTTGGATGGCCCCGAGGGTTTCCTTGGTTGTCTTGCCCCAGAGGTAGGTCGCAGCGCGCAGCTCGGCAACGCCGTCCTTGATCCAGAGGTACACGGGTCTGGGCGAGACACCTTCGACGATGATGGCATCAAAGCCTGCTCGCTTGAGTTCCGCCCCCCACCAACCACCGACCTCAGCGGCACCAAAGGCGCCCGTCAGCGGAGACTTGGCTCCCACCGCGTTTCGCGATAGGCCCGAGCAGGGCAGGCCGGTCAACACGCCCGCGGCAAAGACCAGCTTGTTCTCAGGGCCCAGCGGATCTGCCCCGACGGGTACCTCTCGCAGAAGGACATCGGCGATGATGTTCCATCCGCCCATGTACCGACGATAGTACGCGACGCTGGGCTGGTCCACGCTGATGGCGCCCGTAGTCAGATCGACCCGCAGTATCTTGCCCATCAACGAGTGCGACATATTATCTCCCCTCCGACCCTGTGCTGTTCTGGAACGCAGGGATGCTGCCCTGTGCAATTATAGCCACCCGGCCCCGGCGTGCAACTGCGCCGGCGTGGAAGGCTGGTGGGCAGCCGGGCGATGGCGCGCCATTGTCGGTTGGGCATCGCGTGGGGGAAAACAGCTTGTCGCCGCGACGTGCTGGGGGTAGAATGTCCGGCAGATACAAGAGTGGTGGCAAGCTGTACGCTGGCTCAGAGGAGGAAAGCCATGTGGGAAAACGTCCATTGGCTAGGACACGCGAGCTTTCGCATCGATGAGGCCCAGGTCATATACATCGATCCCTGGAAGCTGAAGCAGGCCAAGCCTGCCGACCTGATCTTGGTGACCCACGGGCATGGCGACCATCTGTCGCTGACTGACATTGCCAGGATCTCCCAGCCCGACACGGTGGTGGTCTGCCCGGCTTCATGCGCCCCTGCACTACGAGGTGCCTGGGTCCCTGCACTACGGGGTGCCGGCGCCGACGCCATCTCGGGAGACGTGCGGGTGATCGCTCCCGGCGAGTCGCTGCGTGTTGGCGACGTCCTAGTGGAGGCTGTGCCCTCCTACAACACGAACAAGCCGAACCATCCCAAGGCCGCCGGCAACCTCGGCTACATCCTAGAAGTGGCCGGGCAACGCATCTATCACGCGGGCGACACCGATCTCATCCCTGAGATGTCGCAGGTGCGCTGCGACTTGGCGCTGCTGCCCATGGGGGGCACCTACACCATGGACGCCCAAGAGGCGGCCCAGGCTGCGGCCCTCATCAAGCCCAAGGCGGTGGTGCCAATGCACTGGGGCGACATCGTCGGCTCCAAAGGGGACGTGGAACGCTTCAAGAGGGGCGTGCCCGATGACGTTGAGGTGCTCGTCCTCCCCGAGGAGTAGTGTAGACAAGCCCACCAGTCGATAGGCGGGCCGACGTAGCCCTTCTGAAGCGCGTCTCCGGCAAGCGGGTGGAGGAATTGCGGGATGGTAGGTCTCGTCAGGCGATGAGTGACATCGTACTCCTGGACGGTTCATACGGCGAGGGCGGCGGGCAGATTGTGCGCACGGCCCTGGGCCTCTCGGCGCTTATGGGCCGCCCCCTGCACATGGAGAACATCCGCGCAGGGCGCAGTTCACCGGGGTTGCGCCCGCAGCATCTGGCCGTGGCGCGGGCGATGGCCCGGATATGCGATGCCCGCCTGCTCGGCGACCAGGTGGGTTCGCGCTCCCTCACCTTCGAACCCCGCACCCTGCCCGTGGCAGGCGACTACGTCTTTGACATCCCCAAGATGGCAGGCACAGCCAGTGCTGGGTCCACGGCGCTTCTCTTTCAAGCCCTCTTCCTGCCCCTGGCCCTTGCCAGCGGAGTATCGAGGCTCCGGCTCGGTGGCGGCACTCATGTGCCATGGAGCCCCCCCTTCCACTACCTGACGGAAGTCTACCTGCCAGTGGTGGGGCGCATGGGGTTCAGGGCCGATCTGGAGCTGGATCAGTGGGGGTGGTATCCAGAGGGCGGTGGCCAGGTGGTGGCCCGCATTGAGGGACTCGGCCCCGAGCCCACGTCGCTTTCGCCACTGTGCCTGGCCGAAAGGGGACGCCTCGTAGAGGTGTGGGGAATCTCGGCGACATCCAGCTTGCCCGATCACATCAGACAACGCCAGCGAGACCAGGCCCTGCGCAGGCTGCGCGCCCGACACATCAAGGCCGATATCGATCTGGTTGAGGCCCCATCGCCGGGACCAGGCACCATGCTGTTCCTGCTCTCCCGGTACGAGCACATTTCAGCCGGCTTTACTGGCTACGGGCGCATCCGGTATCCCGCCGAGAAGGTCGCAGATGACGCAGCCACCGCCTTTGAGGAGCACCGGGCAAGCGAAGCTGCCCTCGACCCATACCTGGCCGATCAAGTGCTCCTGCCCATGGCGCTGGTGCCGGGCACCTCCTGCTATACAACCAGCAGGATCACTCGCCACCTGCTCACCAACCGCTGGGTCATACAGCGGTTCATCGAGCGGGAGATCCACATCGAAGGAGAGGAGGGGGGCAGGGGCAAGGTGACAGTCCTGTAGGGGCACAGGCGAACCACAGTCAGCTAGTGGTAGCGGTTGACCCGGAAACGGTACATCTTGAACGATTCGCCAGATCCGATCCAGGCCTTCCGCAGGGCAACGCTCACCTGCTGCTCAGACGTGTCCACGCCTTCGAGATCGGGCAGGAGGAGCCCCCGCCGCCGTCCGCTCTCCACGATGACGCCGTATACCTTCGGATCGAGATCCGCCATCGAAGAGATCGGCTCCGGCTCGCCGAGCACGTCCACCGATATCTCGAGCGCACCGAGCTCCTCTCGGGTTACCGGTGGAAAACGTGGATCAGCACTAGCGGCGCTGATGGCGTTGTGAATGACCTCTTCGGCAACATTTGCACGCACCGGCTCGATGGTGCCAATGCACCCACGCAACAGCCCCCCCTTGTGCAGAGACACGAAGGCGCCAGCCCGGCCCTCCATCTCATCGGCGAGTTCGTCGGGCTGAGGAATGACCGCGCCCTTCTCGATGTAGGCCACGATGCTCTTCCGGGCGAGTTGGACCAGGGGATGCTCTTCTGCCATTGCCTTTCTCCTGACACGCGTCATCACCCGAGACCTACCCTATTATGTATCCTACCA
>DATKWG010000202.1:0-5622 GCA_035529675.1 Anaerolineae bacterium | reverse complement strand
CGCACGTGATAGCCGATTCTGTCCAACACCTTCCCGTGAGTGTAAGACACCTCGTCGATGTGTGGCGCATAGATGATGACCGTGCCTCCGTCGGCCACCACAGCCTCCGTCTTGTACATCCCCTTGCCCGCCGTCCAGAGGTCGTCGTAGAGCTCGGGCATCACCGAGAGCACGGTCCTGTAGGGCTTGTCCACATAGGTGATGTTGACCTCAGCCGAGAGCTCGGCTGCCGCCGCCTGCGACTCTTCGGGGGTGCCGAAATAGAGCCCGGCCAGGTCGTGGTGGCCCACCACCACCACCATGCTGAAGCAGGATTTGGGCCGGTCGATGAGACTGGCGGCACGATCGATCATCTGGCGAGTGGGGGTGTCCTGCATGCCGATGGTCCTGCGGTTGGTGATGAGGGCGGACAACCAGTGAGTGGTATCGATCATGGCGGGGCCACTGATGCCCGGAAAAAAGTACTTGTTGCCGCCGGAGAACCCCATCACCTCGTGGGGGAAGACGGGCCCACACACGATCAGGTGGTCATACTCGTATACGCGCTCGTTGATCTCGACGGGCACATCCTCATTCATCAGGCCGCCGCTCAACTGGCGAATCTCGGCGGCAGGCAAGGTGCCGATATTGACCAGTCCCTCCTGCCAGTTGTGGTTGTAGACGTGTATGCCGGCGTACCTGCGCGCGCGTTCCTCTGCAGTGATGCCCAGGTGCCTGTTGATGTGCTCCTCGTCCATGGCCATGTGGGTGCCCAAGGCGATCATAAAGTCCAGCCTGGCGACCGCGTCTCCCAGCAACTCTGCCAAGAGTCGGAAACAGAGGGGGATGGGCGCGCTGCGAGTGCTGTCTGGGATGATGACCAGCACCCTCTTGCCAGCCGTCTCGATCTGGGCCAGACTCTCCTCAAAGATACGGCGCACCTCTGCCTCGGTCAGCAGTCTGTCCTGGTACCCCTTGCCGATTACCATCTGATCTTCCCTTTCCAAGGGGGCGTTTCGGGCAAGACCTTCTCGAACTCCCCCATCAGCTCTGCCTCATAGTCGCCACCGTAGGTGCCCTCGAGAAAGCGGTTGAACCCCTCTTTGTAGAAGCGTTCCCAACTCTCCTCTTCATGTCCGGGATTGACTGGGAAGAAGAAGGCGTTATTGTCTCGAGCTGCCTTGAGGTCGCCGGGCGCGTCGCCAATCATCAGCTTGTGATCCTCGGCATACTTGCCTCGGGAAGCCAGGTGAATGTGTTGAGACTTTGTTCCGAGCTCCTGGCCGGCGATGACCTTGACATAACCGTCGATCTTGTGCTCTTTCCATTCGCGCACCAGGGCTTCCAGCGGCGTCTGTGAGACCACGATCGCGTCGGCATGCCGAGTCATGAGGTCCAGGCTCTCTCGCACGTAGGGGAACGGCGGAACGCCATGCACCATGTCGGCGATGGCCGCATTGACCGCTTCGCTCCAGGCTAGCGCCTTGATCAGCTCCGGATCGCCCGTCTGGTCTATGCGCCGCTTGAGCGACGTGTTGCTCAGGGCCACGCCCGAGGCGATGAACTCGCGAATCTTGGGTGTATCGGGGATGGTGACGTTTCGCCTTTGGACCTCCTCCCGCTCGCGCAACAGGTCGAAAACCAACATCAGCGCTGGCCACCGGTTGACTCCGCGCCACTTGGAGTATAGGTTGACGAACTCGGCTGCCTCCCGTGCGTACTTGGAGACTGGCTGCAAGCCCCAGTGCTTGATGATGTTGGGGGCGAAGCACTCCTTGTGTTTGATCTCCATGGTGTCGAAGGCGCATCCGTCAGAGTCGATCCCGACAAAGAACTCGTGCTCGGGTTCCATCTCCACCAGAGGCCGGGCAGCTTCAGGGAACTGGCCCACTTTCTCTCTCCTTTCTTGCTTGATCTGGGGGTCGTCCGGTTCGAGGCGCCCCTCTTTGCCACTAAACCCCGCTGAACGCACAGAAGCCACCATCCACGAGCACGGTCACGCCGTGGACGAACCTGGCCCCGGGCGACAGCAGCCACAGGACGGTGGACAGGAGCTCCTCGGGATCGCCGAAGCGATCCATTGGAGTATGGTCGATGACCGTCCTACCCCGGGGGGTATAGTCGCCAGTCTCTTCGTCAAAGAGAAGGAAGCGGTTCTGGGTGGTCAAAAAGAACCCCGGGGCGATGGCATTGACCCGGATCTTGGTGGAATAGTTCTGGCAAATATGGACAGCCAGCCACTCGGTAAAGTTCTTGACCGCAGCCTTGGCCGCCGAATAGGCGGGGATGTTGGTCAGCGGCCTGATGGCGTTCACCGAGGCGATGTTGAGGATTGCCCCCTCGCCATGCTCGGCCATGTATCTGCCATAGACCTGACAGGGCAGCAGGGTGCCGATGAAGTTGAGGTTGAACACCCACTGGAAGGCATCCTGAGGCAGATCGAAGAAAGCCAGGTCGGGCGAAGTGGTTACCTCCCGCCTGTTCCCGCCAGCCCCGTTGATGAGGGCATCGACCACGCCGAATCTGGCCAACACTTGCTCTGCGCTTCTCTCCAGGCTCTCCTTGGAGAGGACGTCAGCGTGGACGGCCACGGCCTCTCCTCCGTCGGCGACGATGTCGTCAACGACTCTCTGAGCCGCCTGGGGAATGATGTCCAGCACCGCGATACGAGCGCCGGCCCTGGCCAGCCCCCTGGACATGGTGCCGCAGAGGATGCCTCCTCCGCCAGTTATGACGATGACCTTGTCCCTCACGTCGAACAGACTGGGTACATAGTCGGGATCCATTGCCTTCTCCTCCTAGACGCTACAACGAGACTGGGCCACTCTGCGGAGCGAAGCGACGAGGAATCTTGTTACCCCTTCTCTGGTTGCGCCATCCAGCCCCGGAGGGCTGTCCGGGGGATCTTTGACCCTTACTCCCCTCCCCGGGCGGGAGCCCGTTGCAGAGTTCGGACAACGTGCGTTTGCCGACGCAACGGTGCTGCTGTGATATAGGCTGTAGTCCAGTTATTTGCTTTTGGTAGGGGTGGGGTGACCCCGCCCCTATTCCACCAGCCCTTTTTGCAGCAGTCTTGGGGAGGGGATGGGGGTGGGGGGCAGACGTCGGCACACAAGAGCGTCCAGCGACAACATCAAGTGAGCCTTGCCAAAACACTGGATGCCCCCCGTCAGTCGCTGAATGGCCCGATGTGCCTGATCATCTGTGCTTCAAGGGCCTCATAATGGGCTGCTTCATGGGTTTCAAGGCTATCGAAAAAGCGCTGCCTGAGTAGCCAGTCGCCGTTGTAGTCAACAGCCGTTAGCACCGTGCCAAAAGTGACATGCAAAGCCTGGCGGGCGTCGAATGCGTCCAGCACCTGGGGCAGGGCCTCGTCGGCCAGCGATTCAGGAGAGGGTACCTTGCTCAACTGTGCGGAGACGTAGTAGGTGACCCTGTCTCTCTCATAGTTCGCGATGGCAAGGCCGAGGATGTCGCGAAAGAGCCCAGGATCGGTGCGAGCTACGGTGCGCAACGCCTCTAGGTAGCTGGTGCCCGCCGTCTTTACATGGACGAGGTCGCCAGCGAGTCGCACCATGATGGGATAGATGCTGAACTTGTCCGAGCCCGAGTGGAGGCTCAACTTGTACGGCCCCAAGGCTCTGGCGATGGCCACGTGCCAGCCAAACTCGGCCTCGAATGTCCCCAAGTCTCCGATATAGTCTACGCCCTTCTCAAAGCCTCCCACGTACCGCGGTGCCAGATTGACCCACTTCACCCCAAGGCGCTCCAGCTCGCGGGCCATGAAGAGATGCTCGCCAGGGCTCGTGGGGGTGTCCGTCTCGTCCACCGAGATCTCGACCTCGAACCGTCTCCCGTTCATGGTTTGTTCCAGGTGCCGGTAGATAGCCGACAGGTGGGCCAGGGCGCGACCGTACTTGCAGGCGGCTCGCAGAACCTCCTCCTTGCCAAGGGTGAGGCTGCGCCCTCCCCCAAGGTTCCACTCCTTGCCCAGATAGTCTGCGCGAATGGCATCGGGGTTGGTGGCCAGGCGAGGCCAAGGGAGCGCGTCAAACTTGAGCGCGAGGGTGTCAAGGCTGTCGGTCTGGGCTGCATTGTCCACGTGATCGCGAGGATCCAGCGTGTACCCAATGAATCCAGCGGCCACGCAGGCATCGATGTCAGCCTCAGTCTTGATGTGGTCAGCGTCAGCACTGTAGCCAGCCCGCCAGCCTTCCTGCAAGACACCCCAGGTGGCGGAATCCATCACCTGCTCGGGCGTGCGGCCGGCGCGTTCCATCTCACGGATCGACTGCTGAGCAAGGACGGGGAAGATGCCCCGCGTCTGGCGCAGGGCGCGGATGTGACCCGGCGTAGCTATTCCCAGACGGTCGCCCAGCCCGAAGGACTTGCGCATTCCCACCGGGACAGGTGCCATGAAGGAGACCCTGGCGCGAAGCGCGGAAGCATTGGCGTGGTTCGCGTCCCCCAACCCCAGGACAAGGTGCTCTCCGCCCACGGCAACCGATCGCCTGACGAGGTCAAACGTGGGTTCCGCACCAGAAGGCATCAGGATGCCAAGACGACGGGTGATGCCCCGTCTCCCCAAGAAGAAGAGGCTGCCTCCGTCGCTCACCACCGACCTGGGGTAGATGGCAAGGCCGGATAGCTCTCCCAAGGCTCTTGTCGTGTTGCCCTCTGCTTCCAGCAGAGCCAGTATGTCGGACACTTGCTCCTCTCCCACGATGGCCAGTCCTCGATCCGGCGGTGTGGATCGCTGCTCTCTCAGCTCAGCCAGGATTCTGGCTTGGTCGCCGATGGCAAGGACGCTTGAGCGGTTGTGCACAACAGCCCGCTCGAGTTGGAGCCGCGCAAGCAGGTGTTGCACCTCGGGCGGCGGTTCACCATGCGCAGTATATCACCCGGATATGGCAATGTCAACCGCTGGGGTAAGGCTGAGAGCGCATTGGGACGCCGAGACCGGTCTGGAGGGGAGCAAACCGCAGCAAAAAAAACGGCCAGCCCCTTGTCAGGAACGGCCCGCGCACGCTGTGATCGGACGACCGCGTGGTTACGGTCGCCGACTCTGCCGAGTGGCGAGTACCGCATGGGGGATTCGAACCCCCGATCTCCTCCTTGAGAGGGAGGTGTCCTGGGCCTCTAGACGAATGCGGCACATTACGCTACAAGCTACTATAGCAGAGACTGCGTTGCTGTCAAGTACAACGGGTGCTTGCGAAATGGCGCTGGCAGGCCGGACCAGAGCCTTCGCAGCACCTACGGTCTCTCCCATTGTCAGGATGGCCCCCTTGGCTCACGTGGGGGCATCGTTCCCGGAGGCTGCCATTGCCGGTCTCCCACGTCTTGTTGTGCGGCCTTGACCGAATCTGCCAGCAGCGATGCAACCCGGTGTTGCTACCGGAAGTTGCTCCGCATACAATGGGAATTGTGCCCGATTCTGTCCGATTGCCAACGGCACGGCCCGCCCGCCTGGTTCAGCGGACGACGGCCAGTGGACATGAGGGCACTCGGGTTGCGTCTGGGCTCCGTCGCCGGGAGAAGAGCTGCCAAGCATGGTTGGGGGGGGGCACGGGGTGAGCGGATTCGACTATCGGCGCTTCTACGAGTGCCTGGCGCCGTTCTACGCCGCCGCCGCGCGGGCCA
>DATKWG010000201.1:0-33418 GCA_035529675.1 Anaerolineae bacterium | reverse complement strand
CTCAGCGCCTCTTCGACCAGGTGCTCGGTCTCTGGGCGGGGGATCAGCACCCGGCGATCCACGTAGAGATCGACGTCGTAGAAACAACGCTCTCCCGTGAGGTAGGCTACGGGCTCATGAGCAGCCCTTCGCTGCACAAGGCTGCTGTAGAGCTGGTCCGAGAACCGTGCCACGGGGTCGTGCCACCGAATGTAGAGTTGGACACGTGTGAGAGAGAGGGCGTGGGCCAGGAGCACTTCCGCATCCAGGCGAGGCGTCCCGCTCCCGCTGAGATCAAGGACCCCAACGGCCCAACGGATGGCATCGCGGACCGACCTGCCGGAAGCCTGGGAGCAGGCCAATGCGGATCCAAGAGCCGGAACAGCGTGCGCACACCTGACGTGTGCCCCTGAACTACGGGGTACGTGTGCCCCTGAACTACGGGGTACGTGGAAAACAGACATAGGAGTACTCTAACCAGACCCGGCCTGGAGCCTCTCGGCCTCATCAATGACCACCAGCCGGTCGATGAACTCATCCAGGTCGCCGGCCAGCACGGCCTGCAACCGGTGCACAGAGACCCCAAGGCGATGATCGGTGACCCGGTTCTGGTGGAAATTGTAGGTACGGATCTTTTCGCTGCGCTCGCCGGTGCCCACCTGATGGCGTCGCGTTTCGCCAACCTCGTTGAGCTGTCGTTGATACTCCAAATCATAGACCCGCGCCCGAAGGATGGATAGCGCGCGAGCACGATTCTGCAGTTGAGAACGCTCGTCCTGACACTGCACAACCAGGCCAGTGGGCAGATGGGTGATACGCACTGCCGAATCAGTGGTATTCACACTCTGACCACCGTGGCCTCTTGCTCGAAACACGTCAACGCGCAGGTCGTTCTCATCAATGTCTACCTCGACCTCATCCACCTCAGGCAGCACCGCCACGGTCGCGGTAGAGGTGTGAATGCGGCCGCTGGTCTCGGTGACGGGCACACGTTGTACCCGGTGAACGCCGCTTTCGTACTTTAGACGGGAGAATGCCCCCTTTCCCTTGATCTCTAAGATGATCTCCTTGTAGCCTCCAATGCCAGTCTCGTTGCTGCTGAGGATCTCGGACTCCCAGCCATGTTGCGAAGCATACTGTGTGTACATGGCAAACAAATCCGCGGCAAAAAGGGCTGCCTCTTCGCCTCCGGTGCCAGCGCGTATCTCGACAATGGTGTTGCGGTGATCGCGAGGGTCCTTGGGCAGCAGCAGGGCCCGCAGTCGCCCCTCCGCCTGCTTCAGACGCCGCTCAAGTTGAGCGATCTCCTCACGGATCATGTCCCGCATCTCCGAATCGATCTCTTCAGAGAGCATGGCCTGGGTCGTGGCCAGCTCGTCGGAGACCTTCTCATGCTCGCGATAGGCTTCGACCAAACCAGCGATCTCGGCGTACTCTTGGGCATACTCCCTGATCTTGGCTGGGTCGCTGGCGACGTCCGGCGAGGACAGCAATCTATTCAATTCCTCATACCGGCGCACCACTCTGGAAACTCCTTCGAACATCATTCGCCCCGCTAGTCGCCCACAATGTGATCGTAGAGCACCTGAAGGTCCTCTTCCGAGGAAAAATATACCACCAGCCGGCCCCCCTTTCGGCCGCGGAAGAGATCGACTCGTGATCCCAGGGCCTCTCGGAACTCTGCCTCCAGGGCCTCAGTCTGGGATGATCGGCGACGCCGGCGCTGGGGCCGCTCGCCCGCCGGCTGAAGACGCCGCACCAACTCCTCGGTTTGCCGCACTGACAGGTGCCTCTTCACTATCGCATCCAGAACCTGGAGCTGCCTCTCTTCATCATCCGCCATGAGTATAGCGCGAGCGTGCCCCTCAGAGATACGCTCCTCGAGAAGCGCCTGTTTGACCTGTTCGGGCAGGCGCAACAGTCGCAGGGTGTTGGTCACGCTGACGCGGCTCCGCCCCACCCGCTCAGCGATCTGCTCCTGGGTCAAGCCAAACTCCTCGCTGAGCTGACGGTAGGCACCGGCTTCTTCAAGAGGGTTCAAGTCCTCCCGTTGGATGTTCTCGACCAGCGCAAGCTCCAATGTCTGCTGGGGTGTCGCCTCCTTGACCACCACCTCGACATACTGCAAGCCTGCCAACTGCGCTGCCCGCCAACGTCTTTCCCCGGCGATCAGCTCATAGCGAGGCCGTTCGGTCGGCCCGCCACTGCTGGCCAGTTGACGCACGACGAGTGGCTGGATCATCCCTACCTCGCGAATCGAATCCGCCAGGTCTTGGAGGGACTCCGGATCAAAGGATACGCGCAGCTGGCGCGGGCTGGGGCGGATGGCATCGATGCTGACTGTCAGCATCCCCGGAGTCGCCTTCGCTGAGGGGATGAGAGCTCCTAGCCCCTTGCCTAGACCTCTGGACCTGGGCGACATGAGTACACCTCCAGTCAACATGGCTGGCCGCGTCTGGTACACTGGCGGCTCACTCGCCCATCAAGAACTCCTGGCAGAGTGCCGCATAGGCCAGGCCTCCGCTCGATTTCGGAGCGTAGCTTGTGATAGGCTCGCCGTAGCTCGGCGCCTCGCTAAGCCTGACGTTTCGGGGGATTATCGAGTCAAGAGCCAGGCCTGCAAAGTGTTGACGGACCTCTGTCACCACCTGGCGCGCCAGGTTGGTGCGCGAATCATACATGGTCAACACCAGTCCTCGGATCACCAGGTCAGGATTCAGAGTCTGGCGCACCAGTTGGATGGTGTGCAGCAGTTGAGTAAGCCCCTCGAGGGGCAAGTACTCACACTGCACGGGAATGATGACACCGTCTGCCGCAACGAGAGCGTTGACCGTCAGCAACCCCAAGCTGGGGGGAGTATCGATGAACACAAAATCGTAGCGCTCGCGCAGAGGTTCGACGGCCGAGCGGAGGCGCATCTCACGTTCTGCCATTTCCACCATTTCCACTTGAGCGCCAGCCATCGCAGGCGCAGAAGGGAGGATGTCCAGGCCAACACATCGTGTGAGAGTGATCAGGCTTGAGGCGAGCTCGGGTCGAATGAGCACGTCATAGAGCGACCGGGTGAGGGCGTGCTTGTCAATCCCCAAGCTGCTGGTGGCGTTGGACTGGGGATCGGCATCTACCAGCAACACGCGCTTACCGGCCTCGGCGAGGTAGGCTCCGAGATTGACCGCTGTTGTCGTCTTGCCAACCCCACCCTTCTGGTTGGCCACCGCGTATACTCGCCCCATGGTACCCACTGATCACGCCTGCTCTCGCCTTAGCTCCTGAGCCGCCCATGACGCAGGCGCCACTCGATCTGCTCCCGGAAGGGCACGTTGGCAGCGCCAGATCCCTCAACCACAAAGGAAGCGGCGCAATTGGCAAACCGAGCTGCCTCGATCGGGTCCTCCGTCTCGTGCAGTCGGACAAGGTAGGCAGCAGCAAACACATCCCCAGCGCCGGTCGGATCCGCTTCGGTGACGGCATAGGCAGGCACATGCTGCTCACGCCCTCGCCGATAGACAAACGAACCGTCTTGGCCCACGGTCAGCACCAGAAGCCGCGCCAGGCTGATATAAGACTCCAGCCGACGCCTATCGCCGCCAATATCGACCAGGCTCAGCACCACGACGTCGGCCACGCTCAGGACGCGGCTCGCATGCTGCCACTCGACGGGACTCACCAGCCCCTGCTCATCCCACCGACGCAGCCAACCCTGAGGCGTCACCCCCAATAGAGACTTGGGGAAGACCTCCGCCAGGCCTGCGTCTACCTCCTGGGCGATCGGGCCCAGGTGTACGATGGGCGTTCCCTCCCATCCGGAGGGCAAATCGACCACGCCAAGGGATCCGGCCACCGCGTGAATGTACTGGCGACGGCACCTCGCCGAATAGATGTTCCGGAAGGTGGTCGTCTGCTCGGCGAGTTGGCAATGAACGGCAATGGAGTGGTCATCCTCGAAGAATGGCGCATCGGGGTTGCCGCTGGTCACCACGCCAACCCTCAAGCCGAGATGGTGTGCAGTCAGGGCCGAGTATGTGGCAGTGCCTCCGGCGCGAAAAGTCCCGTCAGCAGCCAGGTCCCTGCTAACATGGCCTATGATAAGATACTCGGGCACTGCTCGGGACGCCACGGCCTTGCGGGGCTACTTTGGCAGGATCTGCACCTTGCGCGCCTCGCCCTCACCGGTGCTTTCGGTATAGACGTCAGGGTCGTCGCGCAAGGTTATGTGGATGATGCGACGTTCATATGGGGGCATTGGCTCTAGAGCCACTAGCAAGCCCGTCTGGCGCACCTGGTCGGCCATCCGCGAGGCCAGTGAGCCGAGGACATGGGCCCGCCTGTCCTTGTAGCCCTCAACGTCCACAACGAGATTGGGCCACACTCCGAGCTTTCGGCTCAGTATGAGCCGGCTGATGAACTGCAGATCCCGCAGGGTTTCCCCCCGTCGCCCGACCAGGATGCCCAGATCATCGCCGACGACATTCAGGCGCAAGGGCGAGACCTCTTCTGAGTCCTGATCGACTTCTCCCCCGTGGTCCACCACCTCGACCGCGGCCAGCAGGCCCATCTTGTCCAGCAGGGCAGACAGTACCTCGCAGGCCTCTCTCTCCAATTCGGGAGGGTTCCTTTCTAGAATCGCTGGGAGGGCTTCCGGCTCAGCCTTCTTCTCGGGTTCTGCGGTTTGAACGACTTTGGCTGTGGGAACGACTTTGTCCTCGCCGGTCGTGGGAGGCCAAACCCGAATGATGGCCTGGCCAGTACGCAGCAAGCCGAGAAGAGCGTGGCTGCTGTCTTTCACGACCTCATACTCAACCTCTGCGACAGGCACGCCAAGTGCCTCGGCAGCGCCTCGGAGAGCTTCATCCACTGTCCTGGCGCTGTACTCAACGCTTTGCCTTGCGTCTCTGCTTCTTTCGTCCATGTGACGCCTTTCCCCCACCACTCGCAGTAGCGGTCGCTGGGAGCTCTGCCTGACCGGCAGGGCTCTCCAGCCGTTCAATGGCCCACTGCATGGCGATACCAACGACGTTCGATATCACGAAGTAGATGGCCAGACCTGAAGCGAACTGGGTTGTAAAGTAGCCGAACATCAACGGCATCATGACCTGCATGGTCTGGTTCATCGAGGCTTGCTGAGGATCAGAGCTTGGCTGGGTCATCAGCTTTTGCTGCAGCCACATTGTTCCCCCGACCAAGACGGGCAACACAAAGGGAGAGGGGTCAGGACGAGCCAGGTTCAGCCAGAGGAAGCGGCTCTGCAAAGGCACAATATCCACAAAGGCAGCAAAACCGGCGTAGACGTTCTTGCCCAGGTTCATCAGCTCCAGCGGGGTATCGGCCAGGATGCTGTTGATGGACTGATACAAGCCTATCCATATGGGAAACTGGACCATGGTGGGCAGGCACCCTCCCAGAGGATTCACGCCCGCCTGTTTGTAGAGCTTCTGCTGCTCTTGGGCGAGCCTCGCCTTGTCGCCGCCATAGCGATTTTGCAGCTCGGCCAGCCGCGGCTGCAGCCCCGACATCTTGCGCGTGGATCGGACCTGTCTGATCTGCAGCGGCGATGTGATCAGGCGCAACGCAACGGTGAATGCAGCGATGGCCACTATGAAGCTGCGTCCCAGGTGGGTGTAGAGGAATAGCAGAGCGTTCAGCATCGGCCGAATCAAGCCCTCACGCCAGATCACACTCCAACCTATCTGCGAGCCGGCAATGACCACCGCTGCAACGATCCCCCAGGTCAGCAGCGTCTTGCGCAACTGCTTGGGGTCTATCTGCGCCCTACTAACGTTCTGCACTAGGCATTGACCTCCTGCGACGTCACGTCTTGGGGGGGGGATAGGTCCAGACCAGCGCGCCGCCGCGACTGGTGTCCAGGGCACACACCCTCCCGGCGGTCGTACCCAGGTACACCATTTCGCCCACGACTGCGGGGGTGGAGAGCACGCCCTCCTTTTGTGTATCGTACAGCTTCTCGCCCTGGCCGGTTTCCACGTCGATCCTGTAGACTGCTCCCAACTCAGTTCCCACCACCAAGTCACCATCCAGAAGCGCAGGGCCCGCTCGCACCGTGCCCTCCAGGGACAGCGCGTCCCAACGGGGAGAAGCGTCGGCAACGGCCAGCGCGTGCACTTTGCCATCAAGGGAGCAGGCGTAGACGTACCCCTCGTGGACCACGACCTCTCCCCACGACCAATGGCCCACGTCGCGCTTCCATACCTCGCCCCCATCCGATGCCCTGAGAGCGTAGAGATGCTTGTCCACACTGCCGACAAAGAGCATGCCATCAGCGAGGGTTACCGAACCAGGCACTGAGCCGCCCACACTCCGCCGCCACTCTTCGACTCCACTCTGGCGATCGATGGCGTATACGTAATGATCCATCGACCCCACGTAGACTCTGTCCTCGTCCACAGCGGGCGCCCCCCACACCCAATGCCCGGTAACAAAGGGCTCATCCCACACCGACTCGCCCGTTCTCGCGTCGAGCGCGTAGACCCGATGGTCGGAGGCACCAAAGTAGGCTACACCGTCGTAGACCGTTGCCCCGCCAATCACAGCCTCATCAGCAGCAAAGTCCCACACCCTGCGGCCCGAGCCGCGCTCGAAGGCATAGACATGGTGGTCATACGAAGCCACCAGAACCAGCTCGTCGGTCAAGACAGGGATGCCATAGACGGCGTCCAACGGCGCCTCGACGTTCTCGCTACCCGTGCGCGGCAACGAGCAGCCAAGGCCCCCCTTCGCCTCTTCTAAGGGATAGCTCCAAAGCTCATTGCCCTGGGCAGCGTCTAGAGCCACTACTCTGCCAGTGGAGAGCGCGGTATACACGACACCGGCCTCGGCAGTCACAACTGTCCATCCCGGGTTGGCCATGGCCCCACGCGGCACGCACCCAGTTGCGGTCGTGGCCAAGACAAGCAACGAGAGCGCCCAGAGCCCTCCCTTGGTGACTGGATTCAAATCTCAGATTCCCTCCTCTAGTCAAGTTGCCGCCCGCGACCGGGCGTTCTCGCTCGACCTCATCCCGCAAAGATGCGGGGCGATTCCTCGCCAACCATTTGTCGCACGCGTTAGCTGCAAGAAAAAGCGAGAGTCCTGATCAGTGCGCAAGGAACTCTCTACCCTGGGCCATACGTGCCTGCACCTACGCTCTCGGTACAGTTGAGAGGCTCACGATTCTCCATGGATCGCCAGCTTTCGCCTTTCTACTCAACCGCACAGGCCCGGCCCTTGCCCCGCCAACTCTGCAGAGCTGACGTCTTGACGGTCCTTCGTGGTCCGGCAACCTCGTGTCTGGCACCAGACTCTTTGCCTAGGGTACCGGATCGTACCCGCCGGGGCTAAAAGGGTGGCATCGCAACAGCCGCCCCAGGCCCAACCACAGACCTCGGAACATGCCATGCCTCTCGACGGCCTGGCGAGCATACTCGGAGCAGCTAGGAACAAAGCGACAGCTAGGGGGCAACGCTGGCGAGACCAGTTTCTGATAGAGTCTGATGGTCCACAGTATGACACTCGCCCCAAGGCCCATCTCAGTCACCTCACTTGGTCCTCGGTGCCGCCGAATGGTCTGCGTAACAGTTGCGCCAGACTCACCAGGTGAGTGACGGACCGCTCAACAGCGCCATAGTCCGCTCCCGCAATCCCTGCTCGCGCAATCAAGACGATGTCCCACCCCGGACCCACCAGATCACAGTGCAACCGAATGGCTTCCCGCATCAAGCGCTTGATGCGATTGCGGACGACCGCCTTTCCCCTGCGCCGACTGACGGAGAACCCAAATCTGCTGGTTTGGAGGCCATTTGGGTGCCTGCAAAGGACAACCATGCTATTGGACCAGCATCGCCCATGCGCCCGCACCCGACGGAACTCGCTTGGCTTTGTGAGGCGGAACCTCTTGGGTAACACCGTATCCTAGAACAGCTAACGGTCCACGGGCCAGTTCTTTTGCGCAGCTAGCTGCTTGCGGCCTTTGGCGCGCCTGGCCTTCAGAACGCGGCGACCGCCCTTGGTAGACATTCGTACCCTGAAGCCGTGAACTCGCAGACGACGACGCTTCTTGGGCTGCCAGGTTCTCTTGGGCATCGCTATTTCCTCACAAACCCCGCCGGGTAGGGTGCCGATCCCTGGATACCCAGCGATTATACCCGCTCACGTGAGCACCGTCAAGTGGCGAGAGTGCTTGCGCCAGCCGGCCGGCGCCGACACTCCGGCAGCGTCGGTCACTGCTCGCTCTCCAGTGGACTCGCTGCTTCCTGTTCCTCCGGGCAGACACCCGGACAAGGCTCGGGATAAAAGATCAGTTCACTGCCGGCCTCGCGCAGTGCGGCGATCATTTCTTCGGGATGGACGTGCAACGCAATGATGGTACCGCCATCCCCGGCGCCAGCCAGCTTGGCACCCAAAGCACCGTGCTCTAGAGCCAAGGTGATGAGCCGCTCATTAGCATCGCCCGATCCACCCAAGGCACGCTGAATAGCGTGGTTTTGGTTCATGAGCCAGCCCAGTTGCTCCCAATCCTGGCGTAGCAAGGCCTTCTTGCCTTCCCTGGCCAAGTGGCCCATCTCCAGGTAAGCCCTTCGCACCTCCGAGTCCCCTTCAAGCCAGCGCTCACGCAGTGGCTTGTGCACAGCGTCTGAGGAATGGGCCACGCCGGTGTGCGCCAAGACAAAGGGCAACTCGGGCACAAAGCTATCAAGCGGCTCCACGGTGGCGTACAGCTCTTCCTCTGCATCTCGATAGAACTCTTTGCCGCGAAAGTCCATGTAGTTGAGCCCGCCGAACGTGCACATGTAGGCATCCTGATAGCCGCACACCACCCGCAGATGGTTCAGCTCGATGTGCCGCGCCAGCTCGGCCACGTAGTACCGATTCTGCTCCACTCCCCTGAAACGAAGCAGACCGTACAGAATCGCAACCGTCAAGGCCGTGGAACCAGCCAAGCCAGCGCTGACCGGGATGTCACTCTTGTAGGATATGCGACAAAGAAGAGAATCGTCCCGAATGTAATCCAAGACTGCTCGCGCCACATCATAATGATCGCCGCCGAGCCTGAGGTCATCCGGACCACTGATGACCAGTTTTCTCCTCGCTGCCACCAGCTCCAACTGATCGGCAGGCTCTATGGTCACGTATGCACGATACTTGATCGAGCAAGAGATGACACTGCCACCGTACATGTCGGTGGGGTTGCCGATAATCCCGCACCGGCCAGGGGCCGAACAGCGAATGGTGTCCATGGCCCTTAGAACTCTCGTGCTTTGCGTTTCAGGTACTGCCGCACCATATATCCATACTTCTCGTCGGCCAGGGCAAAGTCGATGAAAGCTATGAAGTAGCTCTCGAAATTGCCGATGTCGTAGCGGCGCTGGCCCGGCTTCAGACGCACGGCACGCACCTGGTGGCCCAGGTGCAGCAAGAGCCTGATCGAGTCTGTCAGTTGGAGCTCGCCATTGTGGTCTGGGGCTGTGCGACTGATCGCCTCAAAGATGGCTGGGCTGAAGACATATCGCGCAGCGATAGCCAGGGTGCTCGCGGCTGCCCCAACGCGAGGCTTTTCGACCAGGTCCGCAACCTCAAAGTCGGCGTCCAATTCAGCGCCCGCAACGGGCTGCACAATGCCATAGCGATAGACTTCAGTCGGATCGACCTCCTCCACGGCGATGGTGCACGCCGCCCCGCTACGCAGGTGGACGGCGATCATACCTTGCAGCAGACTGGCGCCATCCCTGTTCCGAATGATAGAGTCTCCCAATGCGACCACAAAGTGGTCATCGCCGGCAAAGTCCTTGGCCTTGTTCACCGCGTCGGCCAGCCCGCGAGGAACGCTCTGCCGCGTGTAAAAGAAACTTGCGGCGCTCTCGGTATACCTTAGCTCCTCAAGCAGAGCATATCCCCCGCCAGTGGACAGGGCCTGAACCAGTTCCGGGTCAGGGTCAAAGTGATCCTCAATGGCAGTCTTCTTACGGCCGGTGACCAGAAGGATCTGACTGAGCCCTGCCGCCACCAGTTCCTCCACCACGTACTGAACGACTGGCTTCCTCCCCACGGGAAGCATTTCCTTCGGTTGCGACTTGGTAGCGGGCAGCAAGCGTGTGCCCATGCCAGCAACCGGAACCACAACTTTTGTAATAGAATCAGGTTGCGCCATCGTACCTCCCTGCCCACTCACCCGATGACACCATCCTACGTGTCCCGGTCTGTTCCGCTGCTGGGCCAGGCGCGAAGCCTAAACGTCGATCTCCTGAAGCAGTTCCCGCAAGGCATTGGTGGCCACCTCGAACAACTGCGGGCCGCTGAAACCATTGAACCGTCCCGCAGTCGCCAGGTGAGGCTCCAGGGACAGATAACCATCGAACCCACGCTCTTTGAGAGCAGCCAGCAGCTCGCGCACTTGGCCATCACCCTTGCCGGCTGGCACCACGCGCCTGTCGGCCATGAGGCCATCTTTGATGTGGACGTATCGGATATAGTCCTTGAGCATATCGTAGCCTTCGGAAAAGGGGCGCACCCCACACATCACGAAATTGGCC
This sequence comes from Anaerolineae bacterium, assembly GCA_035529675.1. Taxonomy (GTDB): domain Bacteria; phylum Chloroflexota; class Anaerolineae; order UBA1429; family UBA1429; genus DATKWG01. The sequence goes on along the minus strand of DATKWG010000201.1, from coordinate 22,916 downwards.
GGATCAAAAGTCATCCTCAGTTGCGGCGAATCCAGCGTCTCAAAGATATCCCGGCAGCGACAGGGGATGTCACCATAGATGTGGCGCTCGTTCTCATGAAGGAGGATGACCGGGCGACCCTCGGCCTGGGCCAACAGAGCGGCCAGGCGCTCCATCACCTGAGAGCGGTATTCATCGGCCCTCCCCTCAGGCACGAAAAAAGAGAACATGCGGATGTAGTTGCACTGGAAGAACTCTGCCAACTCCATGGCCCGGAGAAAGTCATCCAGGTGGGGCCCAAAGGGATCCTCAATCCCTATCTTGCCTATGGGTGAGGCGATAGCCGAGACCTTCATACCTCGCCTATCCAGCTCCGACTTTACGCTGGCGATCTCATCATCGCCGAGATCCAAGACATTCTTGCCCCAGACGCCGCGCAGTTCCAGATGGCCTATTCCAAGATGCCCAAGCACATCGAGCTGCACCTTCAGATCGGCAGAGATCTCGTCTGCGAAACCGCTGAGCACAAACATCGCCCCCCCTTTGCATCAACCGAGCTGAACGCCGAACAAGCTGATCCATAGTCCACTGCGTGGATCAGGTGGCAAAGCAGGCCCGGCGTGCAATCCTCTCGATCGCACTGCCGGGCTAGTACTTGCTTGCACAAGTCTGTGCTAGTCCGAGCAAGTACCCCGTACGGGGCACAAGTCTCGTGACGCAAGATCCGTGCTCAGTTCTAAGAAAGAACACACCATACAGGTTTGCACAAGCATAAACCGGAAACTGGCCAAGTATCGCCCATTTGTGCAAGCAAGCACTAGTCATCGCATGCACACGAAAAGGCCACGTTGAGACCGTCGCATCTAGCCCTGGTCCGACTCCTCGTCTTTCTTCGGGCTGGTGACCGACTTGACTTCGTCAGTGGCTTCTTCGAGCTCCTTGGAGGCAGTTTTGAACTCTTTGATACCCTTCCCCAGCGCACCTCCAATTTCGGGCAGTTTCCCCGCACCAAAGATCAGGATGACGATGATGAGGATGATGATGAGCTCGGTGGGCCCCAGGTTCGGCATCTTGTCTCCTCCCCGCCGTGCCAGGCTAGGCCTCTTCGACACTCTCCTTGTTCCGGGCCTGATCCTTCGCAGGCTCGGACCTCGACTCGGCCGTGGCCGCATCTGGCTGCTTCTCGTCCTCGTCAGACGCTTCGCCCTCTTTCATCGCTCCGCGAAAGTCCTTGATCCCTCTCCCCAGGGCTCCGCCCACGCTGGCAAGCTTGCCCGCGCCAAAGATTAGGAGGACGATGACCAGAATGATAATCAACTCCGTAGGGCCAAGATTAGGCATGTCTGACCCCTCCTGACTGGTATCCTGTCATGACCCTATTGTACTCACCAGACCGGCAAAGTCAAATCGGCCAAAGCGCGCTCCGCAATCTTGCTCTTGCGCCTGCCCCGAATCGCAGATATAATGATCATGTTCTCATCACTCCCAACAGTCAAGTCATCGACGCTTGCTCAGCCACCCGGTTCGCTCCCCGCACCTTCGCGTCAGGTTCGGGACAGACGTCGTGTGGCGACAACGTTGTCAGAGGAGGGTCCAGATGATCGTCAAGGCACCGGGATCAAAGCCCGGCTCTGTGCTTGTGACCTTTCGGATGCCGGCCAGCATTTGGGCGGAGAGCATACACCTCGTGGGCGACTTTAACGACTGGAACCGCCAAGCTCACCAGCTAACCCGGTCGAGGGATGATGATTCCTGGGAGATCACCTTGGAGCTGGAGAGCGAGAAGGTGTATCAGTTTCGCTATCTTATCGACGGCGTCAACTGGCAAAACGACTGGAACGCGGATCGCTACGTGCCCAATCCCTTTGGTGGCGACAACTCGGTTCTCGAGACCTGATTCACTTCCGTCTCATTTGCCACCACCGAAAATCGGCGGACCATGAGCGCAATCGGTTCCTTCGCAGGATGCGCGGCCCAGCAACTGCTCGACATCATCGCGGCGATCACCGGTACCTATTACTCCAAGAAGTACGCCGCCGTGGTGCGGAGACTTGGCCTTCCCCGGGCAGAGTCTTCCAAGGGGCGCGGGTTCATTGCCATCCAGATCGATGGCCTCTCACATTCCCACCTTGAGGCGGCTATGGAGATGGGATACGCCCCACACCTCTGGCGCATGCTTCGGCGGGGTGAGTTCCTCCTACAGCCCTGGCGCAGTGGCCTGCCCTGCACGACCCCGGCCGCCCAGGCCGGCATCATGTTTGGCAACAACGACGATATTCCGGCCTTTCGCTGGTACGACAAGGACTCGGGCGAATCGATCGTCTGCAAGCCACCTCGCACCCTCAAGTCTATCCAGGATCGCGTCTCGTCGGGACGACCCGGCATCCTGGCAGGTGGCTCCAGCTTCATGAACATGTTCGACGGCGATGCCGCTCTTTCCATGTTCACCCTGGCCGCGATGAACCGGAAGAGGTTCTTCGAAAGCGTAAGGGGATTGGGATTCCTGTTGCTCTTCGCTCTCAACCCATTTCGCAGCTTGAAGACGATTGTGCTCGCCGTCTGGGAATACCTGACCGACTTGGTGCAGCACATTTCCGCGAGCAGGAGAGGTCAGAGCCGCCGCCCTCTCCACCGATCCTTCCCCGTCTTCCGGGTGATGAGCAACGTGGTCTTTCGGGAGATTCAGACCTTTGCGGTCATGGTAGACATCTATCGCGGCGTGCCATCAATCTACACTACGTTCTACGGTTATGACGAGCTGGCCCACCACTACGGGCCCCTCTCGAGAGTCGCGTTGCGTGCGCTCGACGCTGTCGATCGTTGCGTTCGGCAGGTCGACTCTCTCCGACGAGTCGCTCTGACCCGCCAGTATGACCTGTATATCCTGTCCGATCATGGCATGACATCGGCGCAACCGTTCCAGCTAGCCTATGGCCAGACTCTTGGCGAGCTTATCCGCGATCTGATCGGAGATGGATTGCGCGTGAACGAGCGCTCCGGCGATGAACAGCAGGGAGCGCTTCAGGCACTCTATCTCATGGACGAGCTGGCCGCTATCGAGGCAAATGTGCCTCCCCCTCTTGCCCACGTTCCGCGGCGGATCCGAAAGCTGGTCGCACAGAGGATGCCCCTCAGCGACGAGGATCGTTCATCATTCGATCTGTTGCGCTGCACCGACGTGGTCGTGCACAATTCTGGTTCTATGTCTCACGTCTACTTTGACGTCACTCCGAGGCAGATGAACATCAGCGAAGTCGCCTCGGTCTACCCGAGCCTCATGTGCGAACTGGCCGCTCACCCGGGCATTTGGCTGGTCATAGGGAGAGAAGACCAGCAAGTGGTAGTCATGTCCAGCGAAGGAGTGCTTCAACTGGATTGCCCCTATCGCGTCGAGGGCAAAGACCCTCTGGCCGATCTCCCAGCCCCTCGAGTGGTGGCAGAGCAGGTCAGACGCCTGGCCCTTTTCCCTCACTCGGGTGATCTGGTCCTCATGGGGACCTATGATCCCAAGAGCCAGGTTGTCTCCTGCTTCGAGCAGCAATGGGCGTGCCACGGCGGTATTGGTGGTCCCCAAGAGATAGCCTTCATGATCATCCCGCACGAGGTCGATTGGGATCTTGGGGAGGTAGCGCAGGCTACTGAGATCTATCCCCTCTTCGCCAATCGCTATGCCCTGCAGCCGCCTGGGATGGGCGACAGCAGCGCAGTTTTGGGCTGGGTTGGCCACGGCGTGGTTCCCGCCCGAGCTCTCTCCCAGGCTGGCACATCTCCTCACCTCGGGGCAAGCGTCGAGCAGCAAGATGTGGAGTGAGGGTTTGCACCAGTTCTGTGTCCACGGCTCAAGCTTTCGCTCCAATCTGGCGATAACCTATTGTGAGAGGGCTGATCGTGGATGCCGTCAGCAGGAGCGCCTGCGATCGACCACAGGAGTAGATCCGTGCTTGTGCCTGCTCGGCGACACCCCTGGGACCTGTCTCCAAGGGAAGCGATCTCCCTTCAGCGGGAGCTGGCGCGACTCGTCGACCTAACTGATCGTCACGGGCCCTTCAAGACGGTGGCGGGCATCGACGTGGGCATCAAGGATGGTGTCGCCCGGGCCGCCGCGGTCCTCCTGACGCTGCCGCAACTGGAGCTCATCGAGCAGGTTTGCGCAGAGCGTGCAGCAACCTTTCCCTATGTGCCTGGCCTGCTGTCCTTTCGCGAGGCGCCAGCCACCCTCGATGCGTTGGCCACCTTGACGCACATTCCCGACGTGTTGATCTTTGATGGGCAGGGCTACGCTCACCCGAGGCGCATGGGGATTGCCACCCATATGGGCATCATGCTCGATCATCCCGCCATCGGATGCGCCAAATCGCGCCTCTGCGGCACCTACCAGGAGCCGGGCCTCGATCGCGGAAGTTACACTTGGCTGCGAGATGGCGAGGAGATCATTGGCGCCGTAGTACGCACGCGCTCGCGGGTCAAGCCGGTGTTTGTGTCCACCGGCCATCGTGTGAGCCTTCCCACGGCCATCGACACCGTCCTGCGCTGCGGCGGCGGCTACCGTCTGCCCGAGCCCACACGCCAGGCCCACCGCGCGGCATCTGGGAGAGCCTCGATTGGGACAAGATAGCTCGCCATGACGAAAAGAGGGATTTGGACCGCCTCGTGCGTGATCGCTCTGATCGCGCTCTGTGCCCTGCCCGCGATCAGAAGAAGCGTGCATGCCAACTCCAGCGGCTTCACCGGTCTGGCCTCGAACATGGGCACTAGCCTTCCGGTTTCGGGGGCCACGATAAGCGCAGCGCGGCAGTCTGTGACAACCGACCAGACAGGGCGCTACGTTCTCCCCCTCCCCGAGGGGACCTACGAGGTGCGCGCGGATGCCGCAGGCTATGTCGGAATGGCACATAGTCGCCGGAAACTGGACGGTGCGAGCCAGACGACGCTCGATTTCGAGATGATCCGCCAGAGTCCCAGCCCTGAGGAAGCTGCGATCATCGATGAAAAGATGATGAGACCATCCCAAGAGCCGCACGACCAGAGCGAGGTGGCGGTGTTGACGCAGGGCTACGGGCTTTCCTCGGTGATCGACCCGCCTGCGACTATACGCGTCCTCATGCCCGATGGCACCGTGGTGGTCTTGCCCATGGACGAATACCTCAAGGGCGTGGTGCCCCACGAGATGCCTCTCTATTGGCCGCCCGAGGCACTGCGAGCCCAGGCGGTTGCCGCGCGCAGCTATGCCTCCACCCGTTGTGCCCATCTTGAGGAGGGTGCCGACATCTGCACCACAACCCATTGCCAGGTCTGGAACGCGACACACTACGACACGACAGATCGGGCGGTCGATGAGACCCACGGAGTTGTGGCCAGATACGCGGGCAACGTCATCTATGCCTTCTTTTTCGCCCACTGTGACGGGCGCACCCGCGACGTAAGCGAGGTCTGGGGCGGAGACCTGCCCTACTGTCGTTCGGTGCCCTGCCCTTGCGGCTACGAAACCATGTACGGCCACGGCGTGGGCATGTGCCAACACGGGGCCCGGGTCCTCGCCGAGCAGGGCTACGGCTATGTGGACATCCTGAAGCACTTTTACTCCGGCGTCGAGGTGTCGCCTCCGGTGGCAGGCCCCGAGGGTTCCGTCGCTGTGCCCGCATGGAGCCATTCCGAATGGGTCTCGTTCGCCCTCACCGGCACCAACGCTGTGGCTGTACAGTTCAGCAACAACTGGATCTGGGAGGGAGAGGAGCTGCGTCAGCAAGAGAACACCGGGCAGGTCATCACCGATACCGACGCGCTCAACGGCTGGGCCCGAGTGGGCCGGGTGGGAGACACCGTTGGGTACTGGTACGGCCCCTACACCTGTGAACTCCCGCGATGGAGAGACTATCAAGTCTACTTCCGGCTAAAGAACCCGAACAGCTCGGCACCGGTGCAACTGGCCAATCTGGACGTATCCGACAGTCAGGGACACCATATATATGCGTCGAGGTCACTCCTGGGTATCGATTTCGCTCAAGACTATGTCTACCAAGAGTTCCGCCTGGACCTGCTGTCCTATGGGAGCGGGGCGTCCTCCTGCGATGGCGCCGAAGAAGACGGCCTAGAGTTCCGCACCCAGTTCCTCGGCAGCGGCGACCTGTACCTAGACCGGGTCACAGTCTTTGGCGCGCCCCAGTCGCTGACCTCACCCTTGACCTGGCAGGTGCGGAGAGAGGAGGGACCTCAGACCGTGATCGTCCGCTTCCTGGATGTCTGGGGCAATTCCGGTGACTGCGCCGTGACCGTCAAACTGGACATGACCGCGCCAGAATGGTCAAGTTATCAGACAGATTCAGTCGTGGTTCAGGATGCCCTCTCGGGGTTGGACACGGCCAGTGCGATGTACGCGAGGTCCCTGGATGGGGGCACCATCTGGGAACCCTGGCAGCCCATCACCCTCACGGCATCGCCGGGCATCACTCTGCCGGTGAAGCTGTCCGCTTCGCAAGAGCCCACCACGCACGTTCGCTTTCGCATTCGAGACCTGGTAGGCAATGTGAGCGAAAGCGCCCCCCTACCTTCCGGCGCCCCGGCCCCAGGCGGAAACCGGCTGATGCTGCCACTGATCCTCCGGGAGCCGGCTGGCGGCGACTAGGAGAGTGTTGCAGAATATGGCTGGGTGTAGGGGCGCATCGCGATGCGCCCCTACAAAACATAAGCAACTGAGATAACACGCATACGACGGTAGCGTGGGTGCGGCGGCAAACGCGCGTCCTCCCAATCCTGCAACAGCTTTCTAGGGTTTGGGGATGCGTAGCTCCTGCCCAGTTCGAACCAGCTCTGGACTGCTCAATCGATCCTTGTTGGCTGCCCAGACGGCCTCCCAAGATACGCCAAACCGAGCAGCGATGCTGTAAAGGGTGTCGCCCTTTCGCACCGTATAGAGCTGGAAGAGGTCTTCGGGGCGTGTTGGGGTCAGGACAGGGGGAAAGAGAGTCTTTTCGGAATCGGTGAGGGTCGGAAGATTTGGCTCGGTCCCCGCAACAGTTGCTGCTTCGGGAGGAGAGGGCCGCGGCGAGGAGACTGGGACAAGAGACTCGCCCAGACATGCTCGCAGACTCTGGCCGGCCTCCAGTTCAACCGATTGCTCTCCCATGGATACGGTCACAACGCCGTCAAACACCTCCACATAGGTGCATTCTCTCATCGCATTGCACTGGAACTCTGTGCCGCGAGCCCGTACTGTGGTTACCCTCGTTTCGATCTCGAAGCTTGCTCCCTGCAGCGGCGCGTGAGGTATGTGCGTAAGGGTCTTGCCCTCGTTCAGGGACAGGACGGCGGCCACCGCCCTGGCCACGGGAGTCAGGGAGAGATCCAAGAGGGCAAGATGTGTTTCACTGCCCAGTTCAATAGTCGCTCCCCCCGCGAAGGTCAGCGTAGCTGCCGAACCTATTCCCGTTCTGACCTCGTCGCCGCGTTGCAGAGTAGCAGTCTCGCCCTGCTGGAGCGGGGGCTCAGCGTTCGCGTCGGCCCGGATCACCGTCGCTTCGCCGTTGGTCACCAGCAGGGCTGCCGTCGTTGGTCTGGACTCGCTGCGATTCTGCAGGAAGCGAAACGCTCCCAGCGCAGCCAGGGCTGCGAAAAGAGCCAGCACGATCCACACCGAGCGCTTGCCCGACCTGGCACCTCTGGACCTAGATGAGTAGGACATGTTCGGTTACCGAGGGAACGGGAGTCATCCATCCCCCATAAACGCGCGGACGAGCTCGCGCAGCGAGGCTTCCTGAAGCGATCTGCAGTCGAACCAACGGATGCTCCTGTCGGTCAATTGGAACCAGTTGTACTGCTTTCGCACGAGGCGCCGCGTGTTTCGCTTGATGAGGGCGACGGCTTCCTCCAGGCTCAGTTGCCCGCGCAGGTACTGGCCAGTCTCCTGGTAACCCAAGGCCGACATTGAAGGCAGGTCATAGCCATAGCCGCGCGATAGGAGCCAGCGCACCTCTGCTTCCAGGCCCTGTTCTATCATGCGATCGATCCGCGCATCGATGCGCTGGTAGAGAGCCGGTCGAGGCATGGTCAGGCCGATCTTTAGCAGAGCGTATCCTGGCGGGCACTTGTGCTGCAAGCGAGAGATGGGTGTCCCCGTCTGATGATGGACCTCCAAAGCGCGGATGACCCGGCGCACATTGCGCGGGTCGATGCGATCTGCCGCCACGGGATCCACCCTGGCAAGGGACGCGTGGAGCGCCTGATGTCCGAAGCGTTGTGCCTCCTCGCGCAGGCGCTGGCGGAGAGCGCCGTCGGGAGGCACCTCGGGAACGGTCCAACCCTCCGTCACCGCCCGCAGGTAGAGGCCCGTGCCGCCGACCAGAATGGGCAGCTTGCCCCGAGACCAGACGTCCTCTATGGCTTCAGCGGCCAGGCGCCGATATTGCGCCAGGGTCAACACCTGGTCGGGGTCAACCACGTCGATCAAGTGATGGGGCACTCGCGCCCGCTCGTCGCTGGTGGGCTTGGCGGTGCCAACATCCATGTAGCGATAGATCTGGCGCGAATCGGCCGAGACTATCTCGCCATCGAGGGCCTGGCCCAAGCGAACCGACAGCGCCGTCTTGCCCACAGCCGTCGGCCCCACGATAACCAACAACTTGGGTCCGCTTTCTGCCACTCTCCTCAATCCGTCACTGCACAGGGCACAATGCTGAGGCGTTCGACCCGTCCTTGCCGGTCAAGTTGGACGCCCACCAAATCGATGCGCCAGTCAACTGGTCCCAGGGCGCACTCGTGCAGGTAGACCTGGGCGAGCTCGGTGAGTCGGTCTGCCTTGCGCCGGGTGAGCCCCTCCTCTGGGAGACCCGCGCCACGTCCGCGCCTGGTCTTGACCTCGACGAAGACCCAGCACTCCCCATCGCGAGCCACGATGTCGATCTCGCCTCGAGGGCAGCGCCAGTTGCGCTCCACGATCTCATAGCCGCGCCTGGTCAGGCAAGCGCAGGCCAGGTCCTCTCCAAGTCTGCCCACCCCTTGTCTGTCGCTCAACTGACGCCTCCGCTGCCACTTATCAAGACCATTGTAACCGGCCCATCGCCTTCAGGGCAACTGAGACGTGGCTCCTGCCCCGGAACGAGGGGCCAACTCGGCGTGAAAGAGCATCCCCCGGCCTCATCGGCCAGCAGTGCATGGCCAGTCAACTTGCTTCTCCCTGGGCCGAGAGAGGAACATTGCCAATTCACAGGACACACTCTGATGGGCCGCCAGGCGGACCTTGCGCTGGATACACAATCCGAGTATAAGAGGTTTGCGGGTCGCGCATCTAGCATACTGGGAGGTCGCCGTCATGGCAAACGAGAAGCCGAATATCGTCTTTGTGCTCACCGATGACCAGGGCATCTGGGCGTCGGGATGCTGCGGAAATCCAGAGATTCGGACACCGAACATCGATCGGCTTGCAGCGACGGGCATGCTCTTCCAGAACTTTTTCGTGGCCACGCCGGTTTGCTCGCCGAGTCGTGCCTCCTTCCTCACCGGGCGGATCCCCTCGCAGCATGGCGTACACGACTGGATTCGGGGAGGGAACGTGGATCCCGACGCCGCTGAGTACATCCGAGGCGAAGTCTGCTATACAGACGTCCTCGCCGAGCATGGTTGGTCTTGCGGCATCAGCGGCAAGTGGCACCTGGGCGCGAGCCAGATACCCCAGCATGGGTTCTGCCACTGGTACGTCCATCAGAAGGGCGGTGGTCCCTACAACGACGCTCCCATGGTGCGCGACGGTCGGCTGGTGAATGAGCCAGGCTACGTGACCGACGCCATCACCGACGACGCCCTGGGATTCCTGGAGGCCCATGCTGGCCAGGGAGGGCCTTTCTACCTGAGCGTTCACTATACCGCCCCGCACAGCCCCTGGACTGGGCATCCTCAGGATATCGTTGACTCTTACGATCCCTGCGCTTTCGACTCCTGTCCACAAGAAGCCAGGCACCCCTGGGCCACCTCGTTGACCGACCGCTGCCTGGGGAACCGGGAGATGCTCAAGGGGTACTTTGCAGCGGTGACAGCGATGGATGCCAATCTGGGGCGCATTCTTGACAGACTGGATGGGCTGGGCATCCGCAATGACACGTTGGTGGTTTTCACCAGCGACAATGGCTTCAGCTGCGGCCATCACGGGTTCTGGGGCAAGGGAAACGGCACCAACCCGCGCAACATGTACGAGAACTCGATCAGGGTGCCCTTCATCATGAGTCATCCGGGCAGAATCCAGCAGGGCCGTGTCCAGCAAGGGATGGTTTCCGCCTATGATTTTATGCCCACGCTTCTGGAGTACCTAGACTTGCCCTGCCCCGACGACCGGAACGTGGTGGGGGCTTCCTTCGTGCCAGCCTTGCAGGGCGAGGCCAGCGCAGGCCGGGAGAGTGTGGTCATCTATGACGAATACGGAGACACCCGTATGGTTCGCACCGAGGATTGGAAATACGTCCGACGCTTCTCCGACGGCCCCGACGAGTTGTGGGACCTGCGCAATGATCCCGACGAGCGGCATAACCTGATTCACGACCGAGGACAGGTTTCGCGCATCCGTGAGATGGGGATCATGCTCGACGAGTGGTTTGCCCGCTACGTGGATCCAGATGTGGACGGCTTGAGACAGGGTGTCACCGGGCTGGGGCAGATGAGACCCGTGGGGCCCAAGTGGGATGATGGGCGCCCCGCCTACTTTGTGGACACTGAATAGAAGATGCCCACCCTTTCCAGAGGAAGCCCGATGCAGCCGCTGTCTCCATGCTCCCTTCCGGGTCTTCTCGCTGACCGGCGCAGGATCGGGAGTGCCAGCGCAGGAACGTGGGCACCGCGTCTTAGATACCCCTGACGGCTCCGGGTTTGCCGATCTTGGCCTGAGCCACCAGGAAGAGCCGTGGCGTCGCGGGTGATGAGGCACTCCCGCAGGTCACGGTCGAGGTGATCCCGGAGACCAGGCGCACCGGTTGGTTTTCTGTCGCACTCGCAGACATGAGAAAAGCCTCCCACCACAACTGGTAGTGGTGACAGGCCTCTCGGCATACGATAGCTTGTGCTTTGGCTCCTCGGGCTGGATTCGAACCAACAACCAACCGGTTAACAGCCGGTTGCTCTACCGTTGAGCTACCGAGGAACATCAGCCCCAAATACGCCATCGATTCTACAACCATTCATACCAAAGGTCAAATGGCCGCAATGAGAGTATCGAAAAACGCTTCGAGAGCGGCGTCTCGTGTGCCAACCTCACCCCCATCCCCTTGTATGTTACGAGTAGGAAGGGCTATGATACCGGGAAGCAGGGCGCGACAGGCCGATTCCCCCTTGGTCCTGGGAGGCCGTCGGAGAGGGGAGTAGAGGGGTGAGGTAAACCGCAACAAAGCAGACGTGCACCACAAGGCTCAGGTCCTGCTTCTTCCACGGATGTGGCCCGACTCGGTCTCCCCAGGATCTTTTTCGATGGCCTCGGCAGCGCTTGTCCCCGAGTGCCTTCTTGGCGGTCAGTGCGTGCCCATGTCCGTGAGGAGGCCAGCAGGGTCGATCACCGGGGGTTCGGCGGTGCACTACCGGACCAGTTGTCCGGCTTTGATGACAAGATCGGCCACGCTGCGGCGCATCTGGGCGAAGCCGCGGCACAGGCGGCAGTCGGTCGCCTCCTCATCATAGTGAACGCAACCCACCAATACCTCGGTCGATCGAATCAGAGCCTGGGCCCAAGGCTCCTTGTCTGTCACGGTATGGGCCTGGTTGATCTTCCGGGTCAGACGGATGATCTCTTTCTCTTGCCTGGAGAACAAGTCGATGGGGCAACGGATGGCCGCCCGCTCTGCTCTGTGGCTCATGATTCCTCCTCCGATAGCTCACCTTGGTGGCAGGGTCAGGCGCGCCAGTAGTTGATCGGGCTTCCCTGGGTGTGCAGCACCCTCTCACAGGTACGCTGATCGCCGCCAACTTGGCGGTGCGGGTGAACCCGATCATGTTCACACTGACCTGCCAGGCGTTCTTGCCTTTCATCACCCTCGATGCTGTGTCGCCCCCAAGCCTCTGAGCTGAACCAGTTGCTCCATGGCCGGTTGTGCGATCTCTGGTGCGATTGCCGTGGCGTCCTCCTGCAACACCACCACGTCTAGCACACTTGCCAAACACCGATTGGCCTTTGGCAAGCGTGCGAATATCGCGCACCAGAGCCGCTATTCAGAGTGTCAAAGAAGGGCGTGAGTTGTTGGATACCGGGAACGCGACAGGAGCTGCCCGTGATGCCGCCACGCACGGCACAGGGGCAAATCCAGGGCTTAGTGGTGAGGGCGGTGGTTGCCCAAGTGGTGCCCCGGAAAAGGCGCTGATTGGCGAGCAAGTCCGGGTCACAAGCAGTCGGAAGTGAAGCCTATGGCTTGGCGGGACGCTCTTCGAGAATATAGCCGTGGCCGGGGATCGTGCGGATGTAGACGGGATGACTTGGGTGGGGCTCCATCTTTGCCCGGAGGTTCTTGATGTGGCAACGTACGACGCTTGTGTCAGAGGCTTCATCAGGGTAGTCCCAGACCTCGTATAGCAGCTTCCTGCCAGAAAAGACCTGACCGGGATGGGTCATCAAGAAGTGAAGTAGCTGGAACTCGATCCGAGTGAGCTGGATGGTCTCGCCCTTCAGGTGGAGCCGGCAGGCCCGCTTGTCCAGCACCAGATCGCCCAAAACCGTCATCGAATCCTCGGTGTCGTGCCCTATGGGTGTCTCCGAAGAGGACTCAGCCCTGCGCAGTAGGGCCCTGACACGAGCCTTCAGCTCTCTGAGGTCAAAGGGTTTGACCAAGTAATCGTCGCCGCCTTCGTCCAGACCCTTGACACGATCCTCGATGCCGTCACGCGCGCTCAGGAAGAGGACGGGGAGCGAGGACAACGTCGGATCCTGGCTCAACGTATGGCAAACCTGCAAGCCATCCAGTCCGGGCATGAGGATGTCCAGGACGACCAGGTCAGGACGGTACCGTCGCATCAACTTGATAGCTTCCGCGCCGTCGTATGCGGCAAGCACCCGGTACCCTTCCTCGCCCAGGCTTCGCTGCAAGGCCCACACCAGATCCGGCTCGTCGTCTACCACCAGGATCCGCGCTAGTTCCCGTTCCACTTCAAGCCCCGTTAATGCGCCACCCATCAGACCATCCCTCCATGCTTGCCCCCCTTGCCGTTCGCACCATCCAATACCTCGCGTACCACCTTGCCCAGCTTTTCCACAGTGAATGGCTTGTTGACCACCGTGACCTCAGGCCCCACCGCACCGTGGCGTCTGGTCATGTCGTCAGTGTAGCCCGACATATAGAGCACTCTGAAGCCCTGGTCCAGCTCGCGCAGCTTGGCCACCAAGGCCGGCCCGCTCATCTCGGGCATGACCACGTCGGCCAATACCAGATCGATCGCCCCCCCACTTGTCCGAAAGATGCGAGGCACATCCTCCACACGGCCAGCCTCCAGTACCGTGTAGCCCAACCCGCGCAACATGCGCGCAACCAACTGGCGTACCTGGTGTTGGTCCTCCACCACGAGGATCGTCTCTTGTCCTCGCGTATGGACCACCACATTGTCCCCGTCTTGTGGAGATTCCTCGGTCTCATCCACGCGCGGCAAGTAGATCTTGACGGTTGTGCCCCGACCCGGCTCACCGTAGACCTCGAGGTTGCCTCCGCTCTGCTGAACGATCCCGTGCACGGTGGCCAAGCCCAACCCCCGCCCAGATTCCTCGGTGGTGGGAAAAGGTTCAAAGAGATGATCTGTCGCCTCGGGCGTCATCCCACATCCCGTGTCGCTGACGGCCAACATCACATATGGCCCAGTGGCGATGCCCGGATGAGCGCCCGCATATTCGTCGTCCAGCTCAACGTTGATCGTCTCTATGGTGAGCGATCCCCCGGAGGGCATGGCCTCGCGAGAGTTCACGGCCAGGTTCATCACTACCTGTTCGATCTGTCCTCGGTGAGCTCTGACGTTACCAAGCACCTGGGTGAGTTCCAGTTGCAGTTCGATGCCTTCCCCGAGGAGTAGGGCGAGTGTGCTGGCCATGCTCAGAAGGACGTCGTTGAGGTCGAGTAGGCCCAGGTTCGAGACCTGAGGGCGGCTAGAGGCGAGCAACCGCTGGGTCAAGGAGGCTGCACGCTCTCCCGCCTGGCGAATCTCCTCCACCTCCTGACGCACCGGGTCATCGGGCCACAGCTTGCTGAGGAGGATGTCGCAGCAGCCGTTGATGACCGTCAAGAGATTGTTAAAGTCGTGGGCGATGGCTCCTGTGAGCCTGCCAACGGCCACCAACTTGTTCGTCTGGCGCAGCTCGTCTTCGAGGCGATTGCGCTCGATGGCACGGCATATGGAATGCTGCAGCAACTCTGCACTCACTCGACCCTTCACCAGCGAGTCGGCCGCGCCGGCTTGCCTGGCGGCCACGGCTGCCCCAGGGTCTTCCGGGTCGGTGAGCACGATGATGGGCGCTTGGCAGCCGCTGGAGATGGCGGCCAGCAGTAGTTTCAGCGCATCCCCCCTTGCCAGGCGGTAGTCTACCAGGTGGGCGTGGTAGGGCACTCGCCCCATGGCCTCCAGGCCTTCCTCGTAGGTCTCTGCCCATTGCAGGTCGAAACGGACTCCTCTGGCTTCGGCGAGCAAGCGTCGGGTCAACACGTAGTTGTCTTGGTCGGCATCCACCAAGAGCACGCGAACGACATGTTTGACCACGTCCATCACCTCCGATGCTTCGTCGGCAGCACTTGAAGCCTGTGACTGCCGATGGTGGGCGACGTGGAAGCCGGGTCTCAGTCCATCCGGACGGCGGCAAAGACCGCCCGATCTCCGGCCAGCATGTTCTGGAGGACTCGATCCCTCATGGGTCACTGACTTGGTCAACCAGTCTGCCCCCAGGCCACAGCAACGCTGGATGTCTTTCCGCTTTGCAGATGATGAGCAGGCCCACGGGGATCGGACGCGCCCCTTCCAGCCTTGGGTCGCCACTGATCTTTTGGCAGGTAGCGCCCGTCAACCGGTTCCCCTTGTGTGCGGCCGAGTGCTCCCCAGCTTCGTGAGGGGCAAGGCGTGATCCAGTGGCCCGATAGCAGTTCTGCCCCCGTTGGAGCGACTTCACTGTCTGGACAGATGGGCAGCCGCTCGGGTGCCATCCCCTCTCTACGCGATGCTCGCCTCGCTAACCGTATCGACGGCGTGAAGGCATTTTACCAGAGACTGGGTAGGGCATGTGTAAGGACGGTTTGACTATGCGTGTGGGGAAAACAGGACAGAACCCAAGTGGCGCTTCGCGAGGCCCTCGCGAGGCCCCGTGGGCTGCTGGCAAAGACCTCGAGGGAGGAGGTTCTTCGGATGAGGACGAGGTTATTCCAGGGGGGTGAGCCCGTGCCGGATGGCGAACTTGACCAGACTGGGGAGATCGCGAATGCCCAGTTTCCGCATTAGGCGGGCGCGGTAGGTCTCGACGGTCTTGGGGGAAAGGAAGAGGGTGCCGGCGATCTCGACGCTCGATTTGCCCTCGACGACGAACCGCAGAACTTCCTTCTCGCGAGAGCTGAGGGCCGCCAGCGGGCTCTCGGTGTCGCCGAGCCGGCGCTGCCGGATATAGTCGTCGATTACCCTGTCCGAGATCCTTTGGCTCAGATAGCGGTGGCTAGAGTGGACGACACGAATGGCCTTGACCACTTCGGCACCAGCCGATTCCTTCAGCAGGTATCCGAGGGCCCCAGCCTGTAACGCGCGAAAGATGCGCTCGGATGTAGAATACATGGAGAGGATAATGACCTTTGTCAAGGGACAGACTTCGCGAATCTGCCGCGTCGTCTCGATACCATCAAGTTCTGGCATGGCTATGTCCACGATGGCAACATCGGGGCGGAGTTGGGCGATCTGGCGCACTGCGTCGCGCCCGTTGGCTGCCTCGCCCACCACGCGGATGTCGTCCTGGGCGCTCAGCAGGAGCAAGAGTCCATCGCGAAGAACCGCATGGTCGTCGGCCACGAAGACGCTGATGGTCATCGCGTCACCTCCACCACCACCCGGGCTCCTTGCCCGGGGCGGGATTCAACACGACAATGGCCGCCCACTCCCTCTGCGCGCTCAGTCATGGTGACCAACCCCCACCCCTGGCGCTCAAGCGGGGCGGCCGAGTGACTGGGTTCGAACCCCACGCCGTCGTCGGCGATGACCAGGCGTACGCTTGAATCGGTCGTCGCCAGAGAGACCGTCACCTGGGTGGCTCGGGCGTGCTTTGATACGTTGGTAAATGCCTCCTGAGCGATTCGATATAGGGCATTCTCGACGCGCGGCCGGAGCCGGGGTGCCAGTTCCTCGCATCGCGCGGTGACGCCGATGCCTACCCGCAACGTGAACTGCTCTGCAAGCCAATGCAACGCAGCAGGCAACCCAAAGTCGTCCAAGAGGGGTGGGCGCAGATTGCACATCACATCGCGAATGCCCTCAGAGGTCAGCTCTACCAGCCCCAGCGCATCGCCCAGACGCGCACGGACCGCATCTGGGGCGTCCTTGGGCATGTGTGCCTGCACCATGCTCAGGTCGATGCCGAGGGCAGTCAGGTTTTGCCCTACCTGGTCGTGCAACTCTCGCGCCAGTTGCTGGCGACTTGCCTCTTCAACGTCGGCCAGCCTCGCCGCAAAGGCGCGCAACTGCTTGCTCTGCTCGCTGAGCTTCCCGACTAGGCGGGCGTTCTCGATGGCAACTGCCATCTGATTGGCCAGAACGGTCACCGCCGGGACATCGTCCTGCCCCAGGTCTGGCGACCAGAGCACCAGCACACCGATGGGGCGGTCTCGGGCGATGAGAGGGGCAAGGATGGCCTGACCGACCTGAAGGATGCGCAAGACTCGCTCAAGCTCTCCGAAGGTGGTAGGGGGTAGAACGCGAGACAAGGCCGGGGCGGGCTCGGCCACGAAGACGGTCTTCCGTGCCTTCACCGGCGCTCGCAGGATCGGGTCCTCCAGCGACGCGGTGAAGCCGATCATCTTCGCCCCCCACAGTTCTTCAACCGCCGCCCGTCGCGCTCCCTCGATGGAGGTGTGGCGGAGCACCAGGTTCTCGCCTTCCCGCATCAGTGTGGCCGATTCGAAGCCCAGCTCCTTCACTTCATTGGACGTCATCACCAGGATCTCGTCTACGGCCAAGCACTCGTGCGCCCGGGCCCCCACCCGCGCTAGGGCCAGGAGCAGATGGCTGAACCTCTCCAGTCTGGCCGCGGTCTGGCGAAGGGCCTCTTCCGCCCGCTTGCGCTCGGCCAGCTCCCGCCGAGTCTCCTGGTACAGTCTCCGATTCTCAAGCACCAGCCGCTGCTTGTCAAGCGCCTGCCTGACGGTGGCCAGCATCTCATCTGTGTCCACGGGTTTTACGATGTAGGCTGCCGCCCCTTCTTTCAGAGCCTGCGTCGCGGTCTGAATGGAGGCATAGGCAGTGACCAGGATCACGGCCATGTCGGGTTGGCTTTCCCTGAGCCGCCTCAGCAGATCCATCCCCACCACGTCGGGCAGTCTGATGTCAAGCAGAGTCAGGTTGAACGATCGGTCCTGGATCTTTTCCAGGGCTTTGCGCCCGGTTGCGGCCGTATCTGTCTCGTAGCCCTTCTTGACAAAAATGCGGGCCAGAGTTGCACAAATGGACGCGTCATCATCGACGATCAGGATGCTCTCTTTCCGCTCCATCTCCGTCTTCCTCTCTTGACTCAGCCTCCAGTTACCTCCTGCGCGACCCGCTGCTTCCTCTCCCACACCCTCGTGCGTCCTGTTCGCTGGCCCGTCGCATCCTGCAGGTGGACGATAATGGGATTCTATCCCAGCCAGGTCTCAGTGTCAAGATGCCAAGTACCTTTTCTTTGGGCAAGCAGAAGCGCGCAGAGCTATCCCCCCCGGTGACACCAGCATCTGAAGGAACCATGCGCCCCCGATGACATTGTGGGTGCATAAGCGCCGGTCCTTGCAGGGTCGTGTCCAGCAGAATGATACGGACACTGATCTGCACGTGCAACTTCACCGTGGGAGGTTGCGGGGGCTTGCCCTCCGGCGCTCTCAACATGTATAGTTGTGTCAATCTCCGGGGCACGGAGCGGTTCGTTGCTCAAGAGGTGCGACGAGGTAGTCTACTACATACCGTTGGAGGCGGCACCATGACCACTTCTCACCAAGTTATCCACAGCTTGTACCGCGGCAAGAGAGCCGAGCGTGTGGGCCTGGTGGGTCAGCCCTGGCCCGATACGCTGGTGGCCTGGGTTCAACAGGGCTATCCCACCCGCATGGTCTACAAAGAGGCAGGAGAGCAGCGTCGGCGCTACGACTGGGCCGACGGGATCATGGACAACATGTGCATGGACACCGAGGCTGCCGGCGAATACGAAGAGCCTGTCCCTCCGTGGGAGCATTTCGGGTTTGACGTGATCGGTGTTGGTCCCAGCTTTGACGCCTGGCCTCTGCGCGGCGGCCCCGGCGGAACGCTGGCGAGCGGCCAGCTGATAGAGGAAACGGACGAGTGGGTCATTCGCCGCAATGGCGCTGGTGCGACCATGAGGTGGTGGAAGCACAAGTTTGGCACGCCGGAGCACATCGGCTTTCATATGGTGACCCGAGACATCTGGGAAAGAGATTATCGCCCGCACTTGCTAGACCTGGACCCCGGCCGCGTCAGAGTTGAGGAAATGCGCAAGAATCTGGCTGCGGCCCGGGAGACAGGCCTGTGGGTCAACATGGGCCACGAGTTCATCTGGGAACGGGCTCGACAGAGCATGGGAGATGTGTGCCTGTATGAGAGCCTGATACTTGATCCAGAGTGGATTCATGACTACAACAGGGTCCATACTGATTTCTACAAGAAGCACTGGGCCTACGTATTCGAACAGGTTGGCTTGCCAGACAGCATCTGGCTGTATGAGGACCTGGGATACAAGAACGGCTTGTTTGCCTCGCCAGTGACGTTGGAGAGGCTCATCTTTCCCTACTACAAGGAGATGGTCGAATTCCTCCACGATTATGGCCTGGTGGTCTGCCTCCACACATGCGGAAGCACCGCCGAGGCCCTGCCCTTGATCGTGGAGGCGGGCTTTGACGTGGTGAATCCCATTGAGCGCAAGGCCCTGAACAACGATCCCTTTCTATTTGCTGAAGAGTATGGGGACAGGCTGGCCTTCTGTGGCGGGCTGGATGCCCGCGTATTCGAGAGCAACGACAAGGACATCATCCGTCGCGAGGTGGCCGACTATATCGAGGGCATGAAAGCTCGGGGGGCGCGACTGGTGTTCTCTGAGGACCACTCCATCTCACCTAACACCAGGTACGAAAGCTACCTCTACGCCCTGCAAGTCTGTCGTGAGCACATGCGGTACTAGAGACGCTTGGTCTGGGGAGAAGCGCGGTGGGCGATGAGGCTGCTCGACGCCGTGCAGCACCGCGATTCGCCTCATTCTCGCCACTTCCCGGTCTCCTGCGGCAGCACCAAGCCCCCGCCAGAGCGCACTCTCCACCACCCCCGTTCTATGCCACAAGTGTCGCCCAGCGTCAACCGAGCGCGGGATTGGCCCACCGCGAACACCCAGATCAGCCACAAAGCGGAGGGACTAGAAAGCCCAATTCCGCTCTGCACGAGCAGGTCTCCAAGCCGCAGCCCAATGTGAAACCGAGTCGGGGCGATGATTTGACAAGGGCTGGATTCTGCATATAATTCAACACATGTTGAAATACTCGCTACCCACGGCTGAGTCACGCGGCCACGAAGGTGGCACAAGAAGACAAAAGGCGTTAGCCAGAATGCTCAAAGCCCTCGGTGAGCCGACGCGCTTGAGCGTTTTCGACATGCTTATGGAGGGTGTTCAGTGTAATTGCGAGATCGCCCAGCGGCTTGGCCTGTCACCCAGCTTGATTTCACACCATCTGGGTGTCCTGCGCCAGGTTGGGTTGATCCAGAGCGAACACGATTCCGACGATCCACGGTGGATCTACTACTCGATAGACCGGCAGGCGCTGGTACAGTTGGACCAGGAGATGAGACATCTGTTGGATGCCAGCCGAATTCAACCCCGTTTGCCCTCGTGTGGCCCAAGAGCCACGGCCACTGTTAGAGGATAGGGCAGGGCGACTCAAGGGATGGCAAGTTGAGGGCCATCCCTTTACTGTGGGCCAATACTTCAACATATGTAAAGGTATTCGAAGAGGCCGTGCCCGTGGGAGAACGTTTGAGATCTGCGCACGTCTACCTGATCACCCCATCACATGACAAAGGAGCACGCACATGACCGAAACGAACAAGAACGGACATCAGGACAATCCGGCTCTCGGATGGTTCGAGAAGTACATCTATCTTTGGATCATCTTGGCCGGCGTAGGAGGCCTGCTCGTTGGCAAGACGTTCCCTCACGTCGCGACGACCATCCAGCGGGTGAGTTGGCGGGGCGTCTCACTCCCTCTGGCTGCCGCCATGTTCCTGGTCATGCTTCCGCCCATGGCGCGAGTCAAACTTGAGGAGATCAAGAAGGCGGCCAGCAACGTGCGGCCCACCATCGTCACCCTGGTAGCCAACTGGGTCATTGCACCACCCCTCATGTGGCTCCTGGCGCGCATATTCGTGCCCGAACCAGAGTATAGGGCGGGGCTCATCTTGCTTGGTTTGGCGCCTTGCACCGCCATGGTACTGTTCTGGATCTACTTTGCCAGAGGGAATCTGGTTCAAGGGGTAGTGGTCACGGCCATCAACGCGATCACCACACTGATTCTCTACGGCCCCACGGGCACCTTCTACCTGGGGGTGGGCGGGGTGCCAGTGCCGTTTCTGCTGATTCTGCTTAGTTCAATCCTGTTCGTAGGACTACCACTTCTGGCAGGTCAACTTGCTCGTCGCTGGCTGTCGCGGACGAGAGGGGAGGAATGGTTCGAGGAGCGTTTCCTGCAAATCATGGGCAACGTCAGCGCGGCGGCGTTGTTGGCAACAATCCTGATCATGTTCTCTCTGCAGGGGCAGGTCATCTTGGACAATCCCCTCCTTGCCTTGCGCCTGATGGTGCCCAACCTGATCCACTACACGACCATGATAACCCTTACATTCACCGTCTGCCGCCTGCTGCGCTTCACCTACGAGGATACTGCCATGACAACTATGATCAGCTCAAGCTCCCAGTTTGAGGTAGCCATCGGTGCGGCTATGGTGTTGTTCGGCATCGGATCAGGGGCGGCCTTGGCCACGGTTGTGGGACCCCTTCTTGAGATCCCATTGATGGTAAGTGCGGCAAAGTTGCTCCAGCGGACGGCCCCCCGGTTCGGCAAGGCAGGAGCAAGCCAAAGTGCGCCGCCAAAACTGGATGCTTGATGATGTTGTTTGTGCTTGCTCTCAACATGGAGCAGACTTTGTAGCCGCCGCAACTCGGCCACCGAATTCAGGTGGCTAGACGCGAGAGTAACTCAAGGTGACCAGTAGCAGCAATGGTGTGCCGGCCAGGCACGACCACGAGGACGAGAATGCCGGAGAGAAGCGGCGAGCGACCGTACGTGCGAGCGAGCGTGTTGGCATTTCACAAGCCCTCGTGTACAATCCGTTCTTGGCGCGTGCCTGCCACGTAGCCCGAGAACCTGGAAGAAGAGGCTTCGGATGACTGATTGGTACCAACTGGAGCGAGATGTGGTGCTGCGACGGCTCCACTCGCGCGTCGAGGGGTTGACCCAGGAGGAGGCCGCCGACGGCCTGAGGCGGTTTGGGCCTAACCAGTTGGAGGAGCGGCGTCTGCGCAGTCCGCTGCTGGTGCTGGCCGGCCAGTTCACCGAAGTCATGGTACTGGTCTTGCTGGTGGCAGCTATCCTCTCTTTCGCCATCGGCGAGACCACCGACGCCATCATGATCCTCATCATCGTCATACTCAACGCCATCCTGGGCTTCAGCCAGGAGTACCGGGCGGAACGGGCCATGGCTGCGCTCAAACGGCTGTCGGTGCCTTCGGTCAAGGTGCGCCGGGGGGGGCAGGTTCGCGAAGTTGACGCCACCCAACTTGTGCCTGGAGATGTAGTCTTGATCGAGGCCGGCTCCAGGGTTCCGGCCGATGCCCGCGTGCTGGAATCGATAAACCTTCGATGCGAAGAGGCAGCTCTCACCGGCGAGTCTGTGCCGGTGGACAAGACCGTACAACCACTTCCCGGCGAGAGCATCCCCTTGGGTGACCGGCGAAACATGGTGTTTGCCGGTACGGTGGTCACCTATGGCCGAGGCAGTGCGGTTGTGGTGACCACGGGGATGCAGACCGAACTGGGCAACATCGCCGACCTGTTGCAGACCATCACCGAGGAGAAGACCCCGCTGCAACGGCGCATGGCCGAGCTGGGCAAGTGGCTGGCCATCGGTGCTCTGCTCGTATGCGGAGTCGTCTTTGGCGTGGGGATCTGGCGCGGCGGTGATACTACTGAGATGTTTCTGATGGCTGTCAGCCTGGCAGTCGCCGCCGTCCCGGAGGGCCTCCCTGCCGTAGTCACCATCGCTTTGGCCCTGGGTGCCCAGCGCATGGTGCGACGCAACGCTCTGGTCCGAAAGCTACCTGCGGTGGAGACGCTGGGGGCGGTGACCACCATCTGCTCTGACAAGACGGGCACGTTGACCGAGAACCGTATGACCGTGACCATTCTCAACGTGGCCGGAGAGTCACTGGAATTGGTGCAGCAGCTCCGCCGCACCGTGGGACCGATCATCAGACCAGATGAGGCTCCCTTGGGCCGTCCCGAACCGAGCTTTGCCCTGCTATTGGCCGGGGGAGCCCTGTGCAACGATGCCACCCTGGAGCCGGACGAGGATGGCAGCGGCGGCTATCACGCCCTGGGAGATCCAACCGAGGGAGCTTTGGTCGTCGCTGCGGCTCGGCTTGGCATGTGGAAGGAACAGCTCGAGAGGATTATGCCCCGCGTGGCCGAGGTGCCATTCACTTCCGAGCGCAAGCGCATGACCACGGT
>DATKWG010000200.1:0-19711 GCA_035529675.1 Anaerolineae bacterium | reverse complement strand
TCACCACCCGCGCGTTGGCCTGGAAGCCACGTTGGGCAACGATCATGTCGGTGAACTCTCGAGCCAGGTCCACGTTCGACATCTCCAGAAAGCCCGAGGAGATGATCCCCCGCTTGCCCTGGCCCGCAACGCCGATCTGAGCCAGTCCCGAGTTGGGGGATACACCGAACAGGTTTTGCCCCATGCGCAGCAGCCCGCCAGGGTTGTTGAAGCTGGCCAAGGCGAGCTGGCCGACAAGCCGGCTTAGCCCATTGGAGAACAGGCCCAGCACCTCTCCGTACTCATTGATGCTAAAGTCAACCAGACTGCCCGACGCCAGGCCATCCTGGCTCACGGAATCGACCGTGCTGGCACCCGAAAGTTGGGTCAGGTCTGCAAGGTCCAGCGTGACCGTCGAGTCGGCGGCGCCATTGGTGTAGTCGATGCCTATTGTGGGGCCGGCTGAGGTGCAGGCTCCATCCTCGCTAAAGGTCACGGTTCCCGTGGCCCCACTGGTCAAGGATAGAGAGTCGTCATTCTCGGCTACCGTGTACGACCACGTGCTAACGCCGGTTCGCACAAAGGTCAGCGTGAGAGTGTGTAGCTGGCCAAGAGAGTCGTAGACGCCAACACTTGAGCTGATCGGCTCGTCAGCGCCGTTGCTGTAGGCCACGCTGGCAGCCCCCAAACCCTTGGTACCAGCGGTATAGCTGCCTTCGGCACTACCGAAGTGAATGGTGAGGCCCCGTCCAGTGTCCACGATGCCGTCGGCATAGTTGGCGAGCATGTCGCCCACCTCTTGCCAGTCGCTGGTGAAGGACGTGCCATCGTCGGTGGCTGCATCGTAGATGTTCACCGCGGTCCCGGTGTCGTCCACAACGCGGAACTGCATATTGCCGCCGCCCGAGTCCTGGATCTCCACATAGTAGGTGTCGGTGGCAAGCTGGGTTCTCCCCGCCGTCACCTCGCTGGTTTCAAAGCCGGTCACCGTGTTGGCCACCGCGGCCTCTGTGCCCAGGTAGTGATTCAGGTTCAAGTTCCCTTGAAAGGTCACCCGGGAGGTCGCGCTGGCTTCACCCACGCCGAAGGGTACTTGAATGGTGCCGATCTCCCCGGTCGTGTTGATCTCGCCATCTGCGTTGGCCTGCCATCCCAAGAGCAGGATGCCCGATACGCTGTTGAGGAGCATTCCGTTCAGGCCCACGTCGATGCTGCCATCCCGGCTGTAGCTCCTCTCTGAACCACTTTGGAGCACAAAGAACCCACCCCCCTGAATGGCCAAGTCACTTGCCTTGCCCGTCGCCCGCAAGCTGCCTTGAGTGAATATGGTACTCACTCCTCCCAGTTGCATCCCAAGACCGATTTGCATCGGGTTTATGCCGCCGCTGTCGTCGCCGGGCGGGCCTCCCAACCTCAGCGTCTGGCTCAAAAGATCCTGAAAGGAAACGCGGCTCGATTTGTATCCCACCGTATTGATGTTTGAGATGTTCGTACTAATCACGTCCATGAACGCCTGGTGATTTCGTAGCGCCGAAATCGCCGCTGATAACGACCTAAGCATGGTAATAGCCTCCTTGAGTGAGAATCACTCTGCTGAGACAGGCCTCCTCAAAGAGGTCCAGCCTGTGCTCTCAAAAGGGACCACTGAACAAGTACTGCCTTCCCTGCCACGTCCCTACGTCATGACCACAGTATCGATGTTGGTAAACACCCCCTCTCTACGACTGGATCTGTCGATGGCCGTAACCACGGTCCGATTCCTGACGTTCACGATCAGGGCCAACCCATCCATGAGAATGAGAGATTCCTGGCCGCCCTTGTTGGCCGCCTTGTCCACGGCCTCTTCCAGTCGCTTGATCTGACTCTGACCAAAGTGGATCGCGCGCATCGTCATGCGCCGCTGGGCGTGGGCGGAGAACCGCACCGATCCCTTGCCACCCGCCACCGCACGCTGCAACGCCTCGGCGAAGGCACCCGGCCGCTGCGCCGGGTCAGCGCCGATCGATTCATTTCTGGACGTCCGTTGGATCACCTGCTCGATAGTCAGGCCCGAGATTGCGTTCACCTTGGTCATTCTGAACACCTACTCTTGAACAAGCGATACACTTCGCAAAGACACCTCTGTACCGTCAACCACAAGTATCACCTCCCCATTCCTGACCTTGACAGCCGAGACGATGCCCTCCACAGTGCCTCCCCCCCCCATCGTAGCGGACACAGTCCTGCCGATCAGATCCGCCCCACGCATCAGATTCTGCTGCTCCATGAAGCCCTCGAAGGACTCGTTCAACCTCTCCAGTTGCTCCAAGGTGTTGAGCTGCGCGAGCTGGGCGACAAAGTCTGTGTCGTCCATCGGCTTCAGCGGGTCCTGGTACCGCAACTGAGCCAACAACAGCTTCATGAACGCGTCGCGCCCAATGCCCATGCGATCGGCCTGTTGCGAAGCATCCATCTCACGAGCTTCCACCGAGCCAATCGGATTCACATCCATGGCCTATACCTCCCTGCGTCCAGCCTCTAGATCCAGTAGTCGATGGTGCAATCCCGACCTGCCAGAATCGTACTGGCCAGGCCCAGGTTTGCCACGCCGGCCCTAACGGGCTCAGCCCTGTCGGGACGCACGCTTCTGTTGCTCCGTCGGGGGAGCCAAGACCATACTCCCTGGTCGGCGTGTTGACCCACCTGCACCGACAAGGTCGCGGTCCTCAGTCCCTGGCCGGCCAGAGCTTCGCCCAGCTGGTCCAGTTGGGCCTCAACCATTGACTTGACCGCCTGGTCTTGGACAAGCATCTCTACCGCTACGCCACCCTCGCCCATGGTCACCCGGATGCTCATCCGGCCAAGCTCTGGCGGATGGAGTTGCAGCACAGCTCTGTTTTCGTCCACCAGGACCAGATGGCAGATCACCCTGGCCATGCGCGCTGCCACTTGTGCTGTACCACCGCCCATCGGCAACCATGTCTCCGCAACCGACACCGCTTCCTCCGCCTGCCATACGGGGCCGTTAGGCTCCGCATCGGGCCATCCTACCAGCAGATCGGTCTCGAGCACCTCTGCGTGCTGCGCTTCCCCGTCCAAGGGGTCGGCCGGTTCCTCCTGTAACTGGACTGTACGGCTTCCCAACGGAGACGAGGCTACGGCATGGCCCTCAGGGGCGCGCGGTTGGTCTGCCGAACCCATCGCCTCGGCGTGGCGCGGGATAACCGCTTCGCCCAAGGGCTCGCCCAACATCAAACCAGGCTCATCGTCAGGCAGGGCCTCCGACTCGACGCCCACTCCGTTCCCTTGGCCAGGAGACACTCCAGGAAGGCCACGGGACGCAGAGACCTCTTCCGCCGCCTCCCCTGCAAGGGCGCGAGGCTCAGCACCGGACCATCCCATCAGCAGATCGGCCTCGGCCGCCGGTCCGTGCCGCGCGTCCACGTCCAAGGAGCCGGCCAGTTGCTCCTGCAACTGAAGCATGCTGCTTCGCCCCGCAGACGAGCCCACAGCATGGGCCTCTGGGGAACGCGCTTGGTCCGCCCAACCCATCGTCTGGGCCGAGCGCGGGATTGCGGCTTCCCCCGAGGGCTCGGACAACACCAGCGCATACTCGGCGCCAGGCAGGGCCTCCGACTCGCCGCCCGCACCGTTCTCCAAGACAGTAGATGCCACAGGAAGGCCAGGGGACGCGGCGGCTTTCTCCGCCCCCGGCGTCTCTGATCCCTGCGAGGTTTCAGCCGCTTCCGAAACCTGTCCGGCCACGTCGGCAACTCCAATAAGCGCCCCGCCTCGATCCGTTGCCCTCAAGCCACCTAACAGGACACGGTCTGCAGCGGGAGAGAAACCAGCTCGACTCTGAGCTTTGCTCTCAGCGGCCTCAACCGAGCCGTCGGGAGACATCCCAACGAGGGCCTCGGACGACACCGAACCATCTTTGCCCACAGAGCCCGATTCCATCGATTCGCCCGCTATCGCCACCTGGCCAGCCAGCACCCGACGGGCACTGGGATGGGCAACGACTTCCACCTGTACGTGCGACAGCACTGGACCCTTCTCTGCCATAGCACCAACGACTGGTGTCGATGACTTGCGGATCACCCGGTTATCCGCTCCCTCTATGGCTATCCCGCCCGCCGTATGCGGCACTGGGTTGGTTGGCCAGGCTACTGGCGCAACTGCGACGGTTGCGCCTTGGCCACCGACGCGATCCGCTTGCGTGGCGAGCGCGCTTAGCCCGGACGGCACTGGATTGGCTGCCGAGCCCACTGGGCCAACTGCGGCGGTTGCGCCTTGGCCACCGACGCGATCCGCTTGGGGACAGTCGCCATCTGGCGGGTTTGCGCCTTCCACAGTGACTTGCTGGTTGGAGGCCAGCAGCGCGTCCGCGCTCAACGCCCACGGCGTTGGCACGAGGACGGTCCACCCTGCCTCGATCTCGGCCCGGCGCGCTCCAGACTCTCCTTCACCATTCAACGACGACCGCTCTTCTCGCGAGGAGCTGCAAGGCTTTGCCGAAGGTTCGCCGCCGCCCGCCGACTCACCTTGGTCACGCGCCCTCGCCCGCAGCGCCGTGGGGAGCCGCGACAGAGAGACACCACCGTTCGCAGACATCGGTGACCCGCTCTCCGCCTCGCCCTGCACACCGGCCGTCCCTTGGGTCTCTGCAGTCACCGCAAGGAACCGCGCCAGCAACAGGCCAAAGCCCGCCCCCACTTCCTGTGTCACCGCCAGTGAGGACATCGGTCCCTGGCAGGCGTTCAGGGACGCTTCTTCACCTGGGGCCAAACCCCGATTCTCCGCCAGACATGCAGAAGTGCGAGGTTCCCTCACCCCCTTCACTGGCAGTGCCACCATAACACCCTCACAAGTTTGGGTCACATCGATTCGCCTCCCGGCGTACTAGGCCAACTGTGGGCGCCTTCGGGGGAGCTGGCCACCATCAGGTCTGCGTTGGCCTCCCGTGGGCGAGCGCCCATCGTCAACTGTCCACTACGATTGTCTTGATGAGTGAAAGCCTCTTTGAGACGAGCTGGGCCACTGCTCGGTACTTTAAGCTGGTTTCAACCAGGTCAACCATCTCCTGGTTGATGTCTACCGTGTTCCCATCCACTCTGGGAGTCACGCCCTGTCGCTGAGTCACCTGTGGCATTGCCTCGGAGGGAGCAAGTACTGCTAGATGCTGACCGTGAGTTCGCGCCAGCGGCAGGGAATTCTGGGACCGAAGTGCCGCATCGAGGTGCTCCTTGAAAGGTACCTCTTTCGCCAGGAAACCAGGGGTATCGATGTTGGCGATGTTGTGGCTGATGACCGCCTGCTGCTTCGACAGCGCGTCAAGGGCCACAGTCATCAGGCGCAGCGCTGGATCACTCAGGATCGGCGTGGTCATATACCAGTTCCTCCCCGGCATCACGCCAGATGATCGCAGAACCGTGTGTGCACACGGTGAACGAGGGACACGTACAGTTGGGTCTCGGCATATGGCGGAATGCCGCCGAACCTATCCACCGCCTGAGGTCCAGCATTGTAGGCCGCCAGAGCCAGCGACAGGTCACCATAGCGGTCCAACATCTGCCGCAGATAGGTGACTCCACCCTCGACGTTCTGTCTTGGGTCAAAGGGGTCTTTCACACCAAGCTGTTTGCCAGTGGCATCCATCAACTGCATCAAGCCCTTTGCACCCGCTCGAGACACCGCCCTGCAATCGAAGTTTGATTCCACCTTGATCACTGCCTTGACCAGCGCGGGGTCTACCCCCTGTCGCTGACACACCTCAGCAATCAGGTGGTCAAAGTCTGATGGGCAACCCGTGTTCCGGCCAGGTGAGACTGGCGACGTCGGAAGCATCCTTGTCGCTGGTTTGCCCAGAGAAGAGAGCATGGCGCGATAGAGCATCCCCTGTATCCTGGCCCGCAACGAATCCAAACTCAGCGACATTCTTCTATCTCCGCGCTCGTGTCAGGGCCACAAACCGTGCGGAAGCCATCTCATCGTGAAGATCCGCTTCCCGACGCTCCAGCTCCAGCATGAACCGCTCCTTGGCCTTTTCCTTGAGTTTCTCAAGCATTCGTTCTTCCTGCATGACGGAAACGAGTTCTCCGCGCTTCTTATCGATCTCCTCATCTAGCTGAGCCAGTTCCCTTTCTCGCGCTTCTATGCGCTCGCCGAGCCAGTCGAGATAGGTCTGGTAGTAGCGAAGCCTGTCCAGCTGAAGAACTCCCTGCCTCTCCGCGATGAGACGATGATGGATCCGCTGCCGCTCCTGATGCAACGATACCAACACTGTCTCAACGGCGTTGCGCGTGGAGAGCAACTGAGCCAATTGCCGCTCAAATAGGTCCACCAGACTCTCTTTGTAGGAGAGAACAGGCTGGAGAGAAAACGCAGCGACGGGCACCTGTGCCTCCCCTATTGCTGAGCATCCTGGCCTGTACCGTCAGCGCAAAGCCTTCTGAGCCACTCACGTGTGCGGCCATACTCGTGAGGTGCGGAATCCTGCCGCAAGAACTCCAGCAGCTTGGGCATGACCGCAATGGCCCGGTCGATCTCAGCGCTGCTCCCGTGTTGATAGGCCCCGATGTTGATGAGATCTCTGGCCTTCGCATAGACCGCCAGCATCTCTTTGACAAAGCCGGCCTGCGCCACGTGCTCTTGATCGGTGATGAAGGGCATTAGGCGGCTCACACTCTGCAGCACATCGACGGAGGGATAGTGATTCTCGGCTGCCAATTCGCGGGTGAGCATGATGTGGCCATCCAGGATGCTCCGAGTAGCATCGCTGATGGGCTCATTAAAGTCATCACCCTCCACCAAGACGGTGTAGAAACCGGTGATTGTGCCCTTTCTTGACGTGCCAGCGCGCTCTAGCAGCTTGGGGAGCAGGGCGAAAACGGAGGGCGTATAGCCCTTGCGAGCTGGTGGCTCGCCAATGGCCAGGCCGATCTCCCGCTGGGCCATGGCGAAGCGGGTGACCGAGTCCATCATCAGGGTCACATCCAGTCCCTGGTCGCGGAAGTACTCCGCGATAGCGGTGGCGACCCACGCTCCCCGCAAACGCACCAACGCCGGTTGGTCGGACGTGGAGGCCACCACCACCGAACGCTTCATGCCCTCAGGCCCCAAGTCCCGGTCAATGAATCCCTGCACTTCTCGTCCACGTTCACCGATGAGCGCCACCACACTGACATCGGCCCAGGAGTTGCGGGCTATCGTTCCCAGCAGCATGCTTTTCCCCACCCCACTGCCCGAGAAAATGCCAATGCGCTGCCCTTTGCCCACCGTGAGCAGGCCATCAATGGCTCGCACGCCAGTGACCAAGGGCTCCCGAATCGGCGTCCGCTCCAGAGGGTGGGGCGCGCTGTTGGTCGCTGGATACCACTGGGAAGTCGTCACTGGCCCGCGATCGTCGAGGGGCCTCCCCAAGCCGTCCAGGACACGGCCCAAGAGCTCTTTCCCAACAGGCACCTGGAACGTGCCCCCCGTAGTCAGGACGCTAGACCCCGCCTGAATGCCTTCCATGTCACCGAGCGGCATCAGCAGGGTGCGATCCTCACGGAAGCCAACGACTTCAGCCGGAATGCGCGAAGACCGGCTGCTCGGACATATGTAGCACAGCTCGCCAATCTGAGGCCTTATGCCCCCCACCTCGATGGTGAGACCGATAACTTGAACAACACTGCCCTTGCTCCTGATGGACTGACATTGCCCGAGGATCTGACGATAGCGGCCAAAATCGATCTCCGCGCGGCTATTCATCGCGCAGATCACTTTCGCCGAGCAGGGCGGTGCGCACCTCGGCGAACTGGGTGCTCACTTGTGCATCAACCTGCCCATTGGGGGTCGCGATAACGCAGCCTCCTCTCTCGATGCGGGAATCCGCCACGATCTCACAAGTCACTTCTGTCAAGTCCTGCCGCAAATACTCCCTCATGACCTCGGCATCGGCCGGGTTCAGGTGAAGGTAGTAGGTGTCCGCCTTGCCAGCTCGCTCGAGCGCCCGATGCACCATGCCGGCTACGATCTCTGGGTTGACGGTCAGCTCCTGGCCAACGATTTTCTCGGCAATCCCGATGGCCAGTTCGACAACCTGGGGCTCGCCGCGGCACAATAGCTCCTCTCTGGCCCGAATGGCTCCCTCCGACAGGCGCAGCAGTCCGTCAACTTTCTCCGTTATCTCTTTTTCCGCCTCGGCCATCCCCAACCGATACCCTCGATCGCGCGACTCCTTGCAGAGAGCTTCAGCCGTCTCTTGAGACCACTGCCGCGACTCTCTGGCCTTCGACTCTGCCTCGGCCAGAAGCTCGCCTGCTTGCCACCGCGCTTCCTCTATGATGCGAGCAGCCTCTGCACGGGCCTCGGCCGGCGATAGTCTGCACTCCTCCAAGGTGGAACCATTCTCCAGGCGCATCCCCGAGCAATCGCGGGCAGCACCTGTTGACAGCCTGGGGGGGACAATCTCAGCGGGAGCCTTCTCCAGCTGTGGTGCCTTGACAAGCACCCTACATGATGATTTGGTCCTGACCCCTTGCAATGAATATCTCATTCTCAGCCTCCAAGCGACGGATGATGTCGGTGATGCCGCGCTGGGCACGCTCCACTGCACTCAAGCGAATGGCACCGAGTAGGTCAATCTCCTCCTCGAGCATCTCTCTGGCTCGAGTGGACATGTTGCCAAAGATCAGTTCGCGCACCGCGGCGGTTGTCGCCTTCATCGCCTTGGCCAGTTCGCGGCGATCCAGCTCTTTCAGCAGCCTCTGGATCGACTGGTTGTCAAGCTGGGTGATGTCCTCGAAGACGAACATCTTGCCGCGAATCTCTTCAGCAAGGGCTTGATCGGTGCTTTCCAGATGCTCGATGATTCCCTTCTCCGCGCTGCGGTCGATTTGGGTGAGCACCGTAACCAAGAAATCGGGGCCGCCAGATAGCGAGTAGTCCTGGGTCAACACCGAGGCGAACTTTATCTGGAGCCCATGCTCTATCTGCGCGAGAACCTCAGGAGCGATACGGTCCATCTTGGCTATCCGCGTCGCGATTTCGCATTGGAGGTCCGGTTCAAAGTTGGCCAGCACAGCAGCGGCTTGCCGGGCACTCAAGTGAGACAGCACGACAGCCACGGTCTGGGGATGCTCGTCTCGAAGAAAGTTGGCGATCTGAAGGGGATCGCCATCCCCCATGAAGACAAAGGGCGCTATGCGGTTGCTGAAGATGCGCTCCAGCAGCTCACTTGCCTTTCTCTCCCCAAGCGCCCGCACGAGCATGTCCCGCGCATACTCATGCCCTCCGGTTAGCGCTTCTCTCTCGCTGCCTATCCGACTGTAGCACTCGGCGAAGACTTCTGCCTGAACCTCCGGCACCACCCGGCGCATGGTGGTGATTTCACGGGTCAGGCGCTCGATGTCTTCGTCATCGAAGCCCTTCAACAGGACCGCCGAACGCTCGGGACCCAGTGAAATCAGAAGCATGGCCGCCTTTTGCGCACCAGTCAGCGTGATCTTGGAAGCCATTCCCCTCCCTACGTCTACGTGGATATCCAGCTCCGTATCACCTCGGCGAGCGCGTCCGGGTCTGTCTCAGCGATCATCTTGACCTGCCGTTGGATTCGCCGGTGGGCTTCTTCCACCTGCGCGGCCGCGCTGTCGGCTTCTTCCCTTTCTGACAGATGCAACTCTGCTCTGTCATCGCCCACCTGCCTCGCCAGGGTTGCCCGCAAGAGAGTTGCGCTTTCCAACGCAGGCACTGGACCTGGCGGAAGTGCCCGCGCTGCCTCCTCGCCCAAGGACGCAAGGACAGCCCTCCTCACGGGGACGACCGCAGGGCGCAGGCTGTTGAGCAAGCCACGCACGTACAGGAGCAACACCAAGACAAAGATACCCAGCCCCCCCCACTTGGCCGCAGTGACATACAGATCATAGCGGCGAGCCTGGTCCATGCCCTGGGCCTCCTGCTCGTAAAAGCTCCGGTCGAAGGGAAGGCTCTTGACGCTGATGACATCGCCCCGCTCAGCATCCAGGCCCACGGCGGCCTCTACTGCCTCTTTGACGTCAGCGATCTGTTGCGGGTCCTCGATGCTGTCGAGCAACACTGAGACAGAAACTCGTTCGATCTTTCCGGGAGCGCTGGATGTCCTGGACTCAACCCGCGACACCTCATAGTTCCGCAGGATGTCTCGCTTCTGGTATGCTCCGCCGCTTCCCTCCTGCAGGGTGGTCGTGACCGTGGCAGAGCCGATTTCTGGCGGCAGGTTGGAGGCTGTCCCAGGAATGCCTCCCGTAGCCGACAGGGTGCCGGAATAGTCCTCGTAGGTTTCGTGAGAGCTGCGCAGCACAGCTTGGTCCGTGTCCGCGCCCGGCGAATAGGTCTCCTCCATTGTCTCGATTTGGTTCCAGTCCATCTCGACGCTCGTCTTCACGATGGCCCTGGCGGGCCCCACCAATCGCTCCAACATGCCCTGAAGCTCGGCTTCCATGGCCTGCTCGTAGGACCGCTGGGCCCGCATCTGCTGACTGGTGAGCTCGATGGCTATCTCATGGGCCGAGACCTCACCCGTGCCAGTTGCAAGAGTGCTACCACTGGTGTCAACTATGGTAAGGCTATCGGGGCTCAACCCCTCCACACTTGCCGCCACCAGGTACCGAATCGACCGAATATGCTCCTGGCTCAAAGAGGCACCCGGTGCCAGTTCAACCACTATGGAAGCGGTTGGATTCACTTGCTGGCTCGCGTACAACGACTTCTCGGGGAGAACGAGGTGCACCCGGGCCTGCTCCACTAGGTCCAGGCTGCCGATGGTGCGGGCAAGCTCCCCCTCCAACGCGCGTCGGTAGTTCACCACCTGGGAGAACTCGGTCATGCCCAGACTGGCTCCGTCGAACAACTCGAAGCCAATGGTGCCTCCTTTGGGCAACCCCTCCTTGGCCATGGAGAGACGCACATCATACACCGAGGCCCTGGGCACCAGAATGGCGCCTCCGCTGCCCAGTTTGTAGGGAATCGCCTGCTCCTGCAGCTTCTCCACTATCACGCCAGCTTCCGACTCTTCGAGATCGCGGAAGGCCACAGCATAGTCTGGCGTCCGGGCCCAGTTCACGAATACCGCCATCATGATCAGGCCCAGAACGGTCAGACCCACAAGCACCCCGTGTTGGACGCTGCTAAGCCGGCCCCACGTTTCCAGAAGCTGTTCTTTGA
Organism: Anaerolineae bacterium; assembly: GCA_035529675.1. Taxonomy (GTDB): domain Bacteria; phylum Chloroflexota; class Anaerolineae; order UBA1429; family UBA1429; genus DATKWG01. The sequence continues at coordinate 8,566 of DATKWG010000200.1, read as the reverse complement.
TCTGGGTGAGGAATTGCATCACTCCTCGCGACTGTTGTCATGATCCAGAGAGCCTGCAAAGCTCATACCTGCATTCGCATGATCTCTTCGTAGGCTCGCACCAATTTGTTCCGGAGCTGAACTGCAAGGCGGAAAGCGATGTCTGCCGTTTCCGCCGAGATCATCACCTGGTGCAGGTCTACCGGCTCTCCCTTCACCAGGAGCTCGATAGCGCGGTCAGCGTCCTCCTGAGCCTTGGTTAGCCCATCGAGCACTTGGACAAACGCCGACTCGGATGAGCTTCCCCCCGTCGCATCACGCGATCGCGGCCCCTCAGGCTGACCCGGCGAGAGGGTTTGCTGGCTCCGAAGCGAACCAAGCAGCGAGCTGATCCGTTCCACGTCCATAACTCCCTCGTTCTTCTCGTACTCCTTGGACACTCGATCCTCACGGATCACAACCCAGAAAGGGTGAAGCCCTAGCTGCGGCCTATCTCGAGTGCCTTGAGCAGCGTCTGCTTGATGGCATCGATGACAGTCACGTTGGCCTGGTAGGACCGGGTCGCCGACAGCATGTCAGTCATCTCGGTCACCACATCGACGTTGGGATACTCGACATAGCCCTCTTCGTCGGCATCGGGGTGGTCTGGTTCGTAGACCCTCGGCCCTGGGCGGTCATCCACCACGATGCGCGCCACCTCGACCCCTGACAGAGATGATTCTGGCATCCCCTCTCCCCCGACTATTCCCACGTCGAAGAGGCGAGGCAAAGAAGTGCCCTCTTTGGCCCGCACCACAACCTGGCGACGTCGGTAGGCTCCCTCACCCTCTGTGCGAGTAGTGTTTGCGTTGGCGATGTTGTTGGCAACCACGTTCAACCGCATCCTCTGCGTGCTTAGACCAGAAGCCGCCACTTGTAGCACTCTGAGGAGGTTCTCCATTTCTCATCTCCCTGCGATCATCCGCCGAAGTGCCTTGACCAGGGGGCTAATCCACCCGCCAGGTTGGAATAACGCCTGCCACTCGAAACTCTCGTCCTTGCCCTCACCCTCCTTGTTGGCAACGATCCAATAGGTGTAGGCAAAGTTGTATGGTTCGCGCTGTCTCTCCATGTATCGATATGCATCGGCGACCAGTTCTACCTGGCGAGACTCGGTCAATTCCGCCGTCACGTAGCTGCCCGCCTCTGTCCCGATGACCGGTATCATGCGACCGAGCTCATCCCGCAGGATCTGGGCATACTGCTGAAACCGCAGGAACCCGTCGGGGTGGTCCAGGGGGAGCGGGCCACCATAGTTGTGCATGCTCAGCCACCCACGGTTGAGCACCCACTCCTCTCCCCGTCGTTTCAACCCAGCCAGCGCGTCCCGAAGGAACTGGCGATCATCCAACTCACCGTTGGGACTGAGCGCACCGAAACCTGGAAGGCCCCCTGCAGCCAGGACTTGCTTCGCGGCGGGAACCCATAGGTCAAGGTAGCGTTGCACATCGGGCTGCTTGCCGTTGTTCTCCAGCTCCAGGTTGGGCTCGTTGTAGAGCTGAAAGTAGGACACGCCCAGTTCCTTGTAGTGGCGCACCAGAGCTTCCAGGTCACCCTCGATGGGAACCAGCCCCGGTGTATAGATCCGCATCACGGGCATGATCCCATTCCGAGTCAGTTGGTGCACCAAGTAGTCGTTGGCCCCGATGTCTGTGCCGTTATTGAGGAAAACAGTCCACTTGATACCCATCTTTTTCAGTTCCGCGACGAATCGATCGACCACATCGGAAGCACTCTGAAGCGTGGGAATCCAGTGCATGCCCCAGCCATTGTCATCCGCAGGCCTGGGAAAGGCCCCCAGGGCCACCGGCAGGCTATTCTCCTCCCGCACGTTCCTTTGCGCTGAGGTCGAGGTTTGGTCCAACAGCAAGGACGTTGCGTAGCTCCTCAGACCGGGGTTGGCCGCCTCGTGAGTCTCCTCCAGGCTCATGTCCTTACCTGTCCCTGTACCAGGAAGGGTCCCCTCTTCCACTCGTCTGCCGGTCGGCCAGTGAAGTTTGCTGACCGTGGCCGTCGCCAGAAAGCGCATTTGCTGCCATACAGAGACCAGCGGCGAGAGTCCTTGGCTGTCGGAGGCAAGGCCCGCAGAGACCACTGCTGTTGCGGCGTCCTGCTGCCTGGTAGAAAGCAGCTTGGCGAAGGATTTGGCATCACCTGAGCGAATCGGTACTGCCCGGGAGCGCTGGTCGGTTGCAGCATGGCCCCCGGGCATCACATTCGATATCTCAGCGGTCACTGGGGACATGCACCTGCCTCACGTCTCTGGCTTTGCAACCACAACTGCACCGCAAGCCTTCGCCTGCTCGCGTTCTTACTATAGCAGATGGGAACGTGAGGAGTCAGTAAAGGAGTCGTGAAGGAGTCGTAAAAGCAACGTGAATGTGCGATGCTGCTTGGTCAATGGAGAAAGGGGATACCTAGCGTTTGGAGGAAACCAGGCGAGGTGCAGAGCGAACACATTCAGCCAATGCGTCCCCGGCCGGCCTGGCGACAACGATCAGTCGGTGGGTGTTGTGCGTGTGGGGCCAGCAAGTCACGAGGGTCAGCCTCTCATCAATGGTAGGAGCAATCCAGAGGGCGTTTTGCTCTCTCTGCTCGGCTGGGGCATCCTTGTCAGGCACGATAAAGTGTTCTCTGACCCGATAGCAGTAGACAGTTTCGTCCCCAACCAGACAGACACTGTCGTTGACTCGCAGGTCGATCAGCCGACTGAACACCTCTCCCCTGACATTATGGTGCCCCGCCAAAACCACGTTGCTCTCTACGCCCGGGAGAGCAGAGTTTCTCAGCCAACCCACTGCTGAGCCGGGGTCGTCCCAACCGATTGTCCCAGAGTCGCTGCCTGCATGCCAGCCTATGGGAACCACGGGTGCGTCCAGCTCAATAGAAGGGATGACAAGCCGTACGGGCGGCAATTCTGCTGGCACCAATGTGGGGGTTGGGATCAGCAAGTCAGCAGGCAGGGCGAACAGGGATGGCGCGGGGGTTCCAACGAACGACGCCTCCCGACCAAATGCTGGGCCGGGAGTCATCTTACCTGTCGGCGCCATGGCTGGACCGACAGAACCTGGCAATGACTGTTCGACTGCAGGAGGCCAAGCAAGCGACGACGTCTCCAAGACAGCCACCGCTGTCTCCTCGTTCCCCCCACCCTTGCATGCCACAAGGCCCGTCATTGCCAGAATAGCAGCCAGTAGTGAGATCCAGCACGCTGGTCTGGCGACTCTGATCACCATCCGACTTGCCGCGAAAGGGCTCAGAGGAGAGCCTCCAAGTATGTGCCTGGAGCCATTTTTGACCCCCGAACACACCTTGCGAGCTCCTCCGGTGGAATGGTGCGAACTACCTCTCCGGAGGCGCGATCGATGATCTTGGCAGTAACTTCCCTGCTTTCGTGATCGACGATAAACTGAATGTAGCAGTTATTGACACCTACGTGGCTTACTTCGTGGTTGCCCTCTGTGGCTGTGGCATCCGACGGCTCAGCTTCCGGTGGCTTCCCTGCCCGACTCCGTCCCACCCGCACATCGTGTTGCCCGCCTTGCGGCTTGCGCACATCCCTGCTTCCGGGGACGGACCACTCCGCAAGCCCATCGGTCAGCTTGCTAATCGGCGAAATGCTATCGATTGTGCCCACCGCTCCCATGACATGATCTCCAATTCAGAAGAGCAGCCTGCTCTTCTGACCGCCTATTCCCCCCATCCTCCCCAGAAACCGCCGAGTTGCTGCTGCAAGTATGACATCTGGGCCAACTGCACTTGAAGATAGCCATACTGCTTTTCCAGATTCACCCTGCGTCGAGCGAGCTGCGCCTCCAACCTATCAATGCGATCATCGATCTGCTCCATTCGATCGTTTGTCGAGCGGATTCTGGTGTCCATGATCCCATCATAGGTATCAGTGAACGGAGAGAGAGCGTCCTCGAAATCGGACATGATCGCATCAAACAACTCGAGCACGCCGTCAAAGTTGGACTCGAGAGCCGCTTCGAGGGCGCTCCGATCGGATATGCTGGCCGCCAGGTTGTCATCGAGAGTTATGCCCAGCCCCCTAAGGTTCTCTGGCGCGCCGACAGATACACCGCTCGCGGTCTGGCCAAAGACGGAAAAGAGCCTGGACCGCAGCCTCGACAGCATGGTATCGCCTGATAATGGGTTCCGCACATACGAGGCGCTGTCCCCGGACCCGACGACGCTGACGCCGGTGTTGCTTCGAATGTGATTCTGCAAGCTGTTGAACGCTGAGAGAAAGGCCCCGATCTTGTTGATGGCCGAGCCAATGTCGGCGGCCACACTCAGGGTCGCCCCCTTTCCCTCGGCATCTGCCTCCAAGGTCAGCGTCAATCCGGTGATCACGTCAGTCAAGCCCGAGTTGCTGTCGCGCGTGATGGTCACGCCATTAACGGTGAAGCTGGCATCTGTGGCTGCCTGATAGCCCTGATCGGCCCCTGTGTTCTTGAATGTGTCTGTGCCCGCGATAAGGCCTATGCCCGCGCCGAGCACGGCGCCGCTCGTGTCACTGATCCTGATGGAGTGGCCGGCACCAGTCGCCTTCGCCGTCAGCACCAACCGGCGATCGACAACGGTCGCTAACACCCCAGCCGACTCGGCATAGGTGCCCTGATTGATCGCGTGGGCAATGTCACTCAGACTGTCATCAGAGGTGACCGTGATGGAGGCCCCTTGCGCGCTGTAGGTCACGCTGGCCGCGCCATCACCCTTTCTGCCAAGCTGGGTCTGGCGTGCCGTATACTCGACGCTGGCCGCGCCGGAGCCCCTGACGCCGGCTGTGTAGGGGCCCTCACCAAAATCGATGCTAAGGCCGCGTCCAGTCTCAAAGACTCCGTCGGAGCAGTTGTCCAGTACGTCATCGATGTCCTGCCATTGGTCGGTGAAGGTGCCATCGCTGGCCGTGGCGTCGTAGACCCTCACCGCATTGCCGAGACCATCCACAATGCGAAACTCCCAGTCGCCATCGCCGTTGTCTCGCACCTCTACGTGATAGGTGTCGCTGGCCAACTCATCCTGCCCCTCCCTGACCGCGCTGGTCACAAAGTCATCCACCGTGTCGGCAACGGGGTTCTCGGTCGCAAGCGAGTGGTCGGCCACGGCGGCGAAGGTGATGGTGAGACCCCGCCCAGTGTCGAAGGTGGTACCCCCCACCCCGCTCAGGCTTTGCCACGCCGCCGTCATCTCGTCGTCATCGGTTACATCCGCGATCGATACGGCCTGACCTCGGGAATCCACCAGGCGGAACTGCAACTTGTTCTGGTAATCTCGGATCTCCACATAGAAGGTGCCGTGCCCCAGCTCGTACTCCCCGGACCGAATCGCATCGGGGGCCGAGTTGACGTCGAAATCGCTGACCGTGTTGGCAACTGTGCTTTCTCCCTCCACGGATCTCGCGGCAAGCCCGCCAATCACAAAGGTGCCCTCTAGGCCGAGAGCGGCGATGGCCGACGTCTGTTGGTCAGAGGCGGCCCGGTGAGCCCTGGCCAGGGAACTCACGAGTATCTCGTAGGTGCCCTGCACGGCTGCCCTGCTGGCCGATGCCGTCAGGACGGTGGCTTCCGAGTCAGTTCGGTCGCTCACCATCACGTTCTTGGAAGCAAACACAGAGATTGAGGTATCTTGCAGATCATCCACCAGGCTGGCCACCGCGTCAAGCTTGCCGTCCACCGACTCGTACGCGTCAACGAGACTCTCAAGAGATCCGCGTTGAGCCCCCAGTCGGATGATTGGTCTCCGCTGCGTGGCCATCATGGCGTCGATCAGACTTGTGTAGAAGGTCTTGACCGTGCTGTTGAGGCCAGGGATCGGGATTACGGCCATTCGACGATTCCTCTCCAGAAAGCCTAGACTATGGCGTGAACGCGCTGCACCGGCTCGCGGTAGCGCTGCTCATCACCACCGACAGAAGAGGAGGCATTCACGGTTCTCCCCGCCATTGCCCAGGCATCACGTAGTTCTCTGAGCAGCCGACCCGCCTCTTCAAAGCTCCCCTTGCGTCCCAGCTCCCCACACCATTGGTAGATCGCGGCCAACTGGTACGCGATCGGATAGGTGAAGTCAAGGCTCTCCTGGAGCACGCCGAGCGCCTTGCCAAGCTCTTCCAGCCTCTCTTGACCACAGGCGCTCAGTGCATAGTCATAGACAGTCAGCAGACGAACTAGCGGACTGGCAGTCAGTGCAGCGTTGCTCTGATAGACCTCGGTGACTGATGCCATCTTTTCCTATCTCCTGGTCTCTGTTGTGAGATCGCTAACCGCGTCGAGCCTGCTCGGAATGTACTCTGGGAGGGCACTGGCGTGCCCCCCCAGGGTAGAGCGTCGCCTAGCGGAAGAGACCCAGAATCGACTGGGGTGCCATGTTCGCCTGAGCGAGCATCGCTACAGCCGTTTGCTGGAGTATCGCCCACTTGGTGGCTTCCACCTGCTCGAAGGCCATATCCGCGTTCATGATGCGGTTGTACGAAGCCTCGGTGTTCACCTTGGCCACGGCCAAACTGGTCTCCTGGTATTGCAGCCGGTTCACAGTGGCTCCGATGTAGCCCAGAGCCTTGGACACCTGGCTGCTGGCCGTGTCGATCAGATCCATGAAAACCTGAGAGGCGTCCTGGCTGCCGACCTTGTTGCCGCTGTGGGCGTAGACGAACGAGTATTCGGCTGCCTCGGCTCCTGTAGCCCCGGAGGCCGTGGCCACGCCGCCTACGTCGAAGCTGAGACCGATGCCCAGGTCGATCGTGGTGCCGCCCGGCCCAACCGCGGTCGTGACGATCGAGGTGGCCCCGGCTCCCGCGCCTATGGTCACCCACTCGCCGGTGCTCACGTCCTTGAGCTGGACGGTCACCGTGGCACGGGTACCAGTGCCCTCGCTGTTGACGTAGAGCTGGTAGGTGCCGGCAGACAGCTCCCCAAGGGTGGAGTTGCCGACGGTGTCGGTGGCCAGCACCTCGGTCGTGTATGCCGCATCGCCTGACTCGACGGCCCAGTTACCGAACGCAGCCGCCGTGCCCGCTGAGACACCCAGATCGGCAGACGTGAACCCAACCGCGTTCGCACCACTGAGCATATCGAACTCCAGCTCGTCAGAAGTGCTGGTGCCAGCACCGATCTGGAAGTTGAGGCTCCCTACGTCGAGCAATTGGGTTTTGCCCCACTGGGCCTGGGCCACCTCGTTGTCGATCTGAATGTTCAGTTCCTGTAGCTCGGCCAGCACGGCCTCACGCCCCTCGATGCCCAGGGTGTCGTTGGCCGCCTGTTCGGCCTTGGTCTTCATGACCGCCAGGATGTCGGTGATGTTGGTCAGGTGACCTTCGGCCACCGAGATCAGGTTCTGCGCGTCGGCGATGTTGGACAAGGCTTGACCCAAACCGCGCACCTTGTAGTCGAACTTGGTGGCGATGGCATAGCCCGCTGCGTCGTCGGCAGCGGCGTTTATCCGTTTGCCCGTCGCCAGCCTGAGCTGGGCAACTCCCAGCTTGGTGTTGATGTTCTTCAGCGAGTTCAGCGCTTGTAGCGCTGCGATGTTTGAAGCGATTCGTGTGAAATCTACTCCTGCCATTTTCGATTACCTCCCTGCAATCGAACTCTCTTGGTGGGGGTATCCTTACCCCCAACAGTGTGAACTGAGTACAAAAAAAGGACTCTCAACTACGCTTCGCTCACCTCAATAGGCACCTCCTTGCAAAGACAAGCCAGACCCTTTCCCAACTGCCATTGTTATCGGAGAACGGGGAGGCTTCTTTAGCTCTGGGCACTGGCCGAACGTAAATGACTTGTAAATATGGTGGATATCGAGTGGGCCTCTGCCAGGGGGACGGAGCCGGAGGAGAGAGGATGCACCTGCGCAGGCAAGTCGGCTGCTCCCGCACCAATCGCGGCGACCGATGGAACCGAAGAATGGAAGAGTGGCTAAAGGGATGTCGTTTGCCCAAGACTCTAGCTATTGGACAGCAGTTTCCCGCACCAACCTGCGCTGCAGCGCCCTCAGATTCCGGCGGACATTTGCATTCTCGGGATCACTGTGCAGGACCGCGCGGTAGCCCTCCAAGGCGGCAGCATAGCGGCCCATCTTGACATAGCAGGTGGCCAGATCGGCCAGCGCACCAACGCCTTCAGGCTTCTCTTGGAGGTACGTCTCCAGAAAGGCGGTTGCCCGGTCGTAGGCCTCCAGAGATATGCTGATGGCCGCCAGGGTCAGGTTCTCCTGACACCCGAGGCCGCCCAGGACAAGAAGCCGGTCCAGTCCCGACACCGTCTCACGCCGGTCGCCGAGCCTATGATGGACCTTGACCCAGGCCAGCCATGCGATTCGGCTCGCGGGGTTCAGGTCCAGGGCCTTCGCCAGAGAGTCCGCTGCGTCAGAGAGCCGCCCCATTCCGCCCAGGGCCCGCCCCAATCCAAGCTGCGCGTCTGTATCAGTTTGGTCAAAGTCGATGGCCCGTCTGTAGGCAACCTCGCTCTCCTGCAGCCGATGTTGAAGATAGAGGGTATCGCCCAGCATCTTGAAGGCTGCTGCCGTTGCGACCCCTCGTCCCGCGGCCTTT
>DATKWG010000199.1:0-5037 GCA_035529675.1 Anaerolineae bacterium | reverse complement strand
TCCATCCGGTTCCACTCGCCGCGACCCTCTTGCCGGTCTTCGAGTTTCCGCCCCAGGCCAGTCTCGACATCCAGATCAAGACAGATGACGAGATCCGGGTGCAATCCGCCGGTGGCCAACTCAGTAATCACTCGCAGTCTCTTGAGGTCCAGTCCATGGCCGTATCCCTGATAGGCGAGAGTTGATGCCACATAACGATCGGATATCACCACTTCGCCGCGTTTCATGGCTGGGAGAATCACCTGGCCCACAAGCTGCGCCCGCGCAGCCGAATAGAGCAGCACCTCGGTCTCGGGCCGCATGTTCACGTTCTTCACGTCGTGCAGGATGGCGCGTATCTGCTCACCAATGGTCGTGCCACCGGGCTCGCGCGTGCAGATTGTGGGTATGCCCTGTTGCTGCAGAGCCTCGTACAACAGCGCGGTTTGGGTGGACTTGCCGCTGCCTTCTGGGCCTTCGAAGGTCACAAACAAGCTAAGATCTTCCCCGCTGACTAGCATATATGGTCACGCGTCGTCGGGGATCGGTCCCCGAACTGCGCGAGAACAAGTTGGCCTCACGAACCAACTCATGCTGCATCCGGCGTATGTGGGCTTGCTGGGGAGCCAGTTCGACTGCACTGCTATTGCCCTTGGTCACTCTCGCGATCGCCTCCCTGGCCTCTTCGATCCCCTCCCTGATAACATCCGACTCGGTACTCAGACCAAAGATCTCCGTCAGGTAGCTTTCCATCTGCACTGTGGTGTTGTTGCGCAAGACATAGACCGGCACACCGTTTCGCTCTGCATTGACGATGGCCTGAGGCCGCTTCCGATAGTGCGGACGCAGGGTAAAGACTGCATCTGCCTTGCCCAGGTCGTTCACCAACGACACCGGCAAGTTGAGGTGTCTGCTCGCCTGGCGCATACGGTTCTGATTCAGTCCGTAGGGATAGATGTGCAGAGTGGGTGGCTGTGCTCCCCGCTTGTGCGCATGGGTGGCCAAAGGCGACTCCTTCTGTTTGGGCTCGCGCTCAGGCTTCTCAGGAGGGGCATCGAGGATGTCGATCTCGCCTGAGGGACGCCGCACCCGCACCTCGGGAACCAGGCTTCGCCCTCGCAGGGCTACGTCCACGCCGACGGCCACATCACTGTGTATGGCAACGCGATCCCAATCCTGGATCTCGACTACCACTTCGAAGGTCGGGGGAGACTTTCGCTCCATGACCAACTTCTGGGTTCCACGCCGTCGCGCCTCTTCGTCGCCTAGCGTGACCGTCTGGACACCGCCGACCAGATCGCACAGCGTCGGGTTCATCATCAGGTTATCCAGTGTCCTGCCGTGAGCAGTGCCCACCAGTTGCACGCCCCGCTCAGCGATTGTCCGTGCTGCCGCAGCCTCCAACTCGGTGCCGATCTCGTCGATGATGATCACCTCGGGCATGTGATTCTCCACTGCCTCGATCATCACCGCGTGCTGCAGGGTAGGAGTAGTTACCTGCATGCGCCGCGCCTTCCCGATGGCTGGGTGAGGGATGTCTCCATCCCCACCAATCTCGTTCGAGGTGTCAACGATCACAACGCGCTTCTCCTCGGCCAGTATGCGTGCTACCTCGCGAAGCATGGTGGTCTTGCCCACACCAGGCCGCCCGAGCAGGAGGATGCTCTTCCCCGACGCGACGATGTCTCCTATGATGTCTACGGTGCCAAATACGGCCCGACCCACGCGGCAACTCAGCCCGATGATGCGTCCCCGGCGATTGCGAATCGCCGATATGCGATGTAGGGTGCGTTCGATACCGGCGCGGTTGTCGTCGCCAAAGCTTCCGATGTGGCCCACGACATAGTCGATCTCTTCCTGTGATACGTCGCGATCGGTCAGCCTCATGTCGCCCTCTACATACCGCGCGTCGCACCGACGTCCCAGATCCAGAACCACCTCTAGCAGGTCTGCGAAGCGATTCGCGTGGCGCAAGGCCCCAGCGATCTCTGGAGGCAGAGCATCGACCAGGGCGTCTATGTCATCTGTAATGCTCCGTGACATGTTATGTCGATACCACCTCGTGTGGGCTCGTTGACACAGTAGGCGCGTTGCTCTCGGTTGCCCCGGCCTACGGCTTCTGCCCGCAGTCCTCCGGACATATGTGCCCCAGTGGTGTGCGAACGTCGGCCCTCCCCTCAAGACCCATGACCCTCCTCTGTCGCCGCACAGGGACCCGCGCTGCCGTATGTACCACCAACAGCACTTGTCGGGCATAGGCCTCGAAACCCAGAGCGCGCAACACCTGTCCCAGCCCGGCAGCGTAGTCTGGTACGGGACAGTAGACGGGCGTACGGGGGGAGCACACGGCTAAGGACAGCATGTACCGGATGTGGGGCGACGTATCCGCACGACGCTCTGGGAGCGCCACGACTTCCAGCCAGTACCCTTTGGGGCTACTGCAGAGTCCCAAATGGGCGATGATTCTACCCTCCTCAGCCCAGACGTATTCATCAATGGGTGTCAACGCGGGAAGGCCACTGAAAGGGGTAGCGACCAGACGGGTGGGGAACTCCTCGGTTCGCCGGACCAGTTGGGGAACAGCCTGACGGTAGAGCTCACTCAGTGCCCAGCTATCCTGGGAGCCGACCGCTCGCAAACCTGCGGGCCGGGAAGGGGAAGCTGGCTCCTCGCAACGTGAGAGCGCAAACACCTCTTCCCGACTAACGACGGTGAAACCCGCCTGGCGCAGCACGCCCTCCGTTTGCGTATCCTCTGACGCTCGCGCATAGATTCGCAGGATGCCTCGCTCCACGCCGAACAACACCAGATCGTTGAGTAGCCCGCGCCAAAGGTCGGCGTTCTCATCGGAGGTGAGGGACGGTGCCAGATAGCCAAGGTCCCACTCTGGCCGGTCTGGCCGAGGCCAAACCTGGGCAAACCCCCAGAGGTTCTGACCGTCTATCATGTCCTTGCGGACGCAAGTGATGGCGCCCAGGTGATGGTGGGTGAGATAGCCAAGTAGCGCCGAGGACACGGGTGACGGCGCGTCTAACAACAATCTCCGCAGGTTAAAGCCTACGCACTGGGGCTGGAGCCGCCTGAGCAAGAGCACGTCCTGCAAGCCGAACAGTCGAACCACTGGTGTACCTCATTAAGGAGCCGGCATTCCTGGCAGCAGCCCCTTCGCGAGCGGACGCTCCCCGACCGATGCCAGAACCTGTCAACCAGCTTTGAGCAAGGTTATTGTACTATCAATCAACGAGGTTGGCAAATCACGTGTTCGGTTGGACCAAAAGGAGCAATAAAAGAGGGAATTCGGGACAAGAAGCCCCTCTACTGGAATGGGGCATGGATTGGCGCTTTCCAGGCCGGTTGCGGACACTGGCGCAAGGATTCATGTGGCGGCTTGTCCTGCACGGTAGAATGCGCTAGAATCAGCCGGAGCTGGGGAAACGAGTGGGCCGCCGTGCGGAGGCAAGTGATCGTGACGAACATCGAGCGAATGGCGACCTTCTATCTGGGAAAGCGATACGACCCGGGTCTCGAGCGAGTCGTGGGCGACGATCTGCTGATGTACGATGCCCGCGATCTGACCACCCACGCCGTCTGCGTGGGGATGACCGGTAGCGGCAAGACGGGGCTCTGCACGGACTTGCTGGAGGAGGCGGCCCTCGACGGTGTTCCCTCGATAGTCATTGATCCCAAAGGGGACATGACCAATCTCCTGTTGACTTTTCCGGACTTGCGCTCATCCGATTTTGAGCCATGGGTCAATGTGGACGATGCCCGGCGCAAGGGTCTGTCGGTGCACGAGTACGCCTCCTCAATCACCGAGACATGGGCCAAGGGCCTGGCTGAATGGGGTCAAAGCGGCGAGCGCATCCGCAGACTCAAGGAGTCGGCCGAGTTCGTCATCTATACGCCAGGCAGCGACGCGGGCATTCCGATCAGTGTCTTGCAGACCCTCAGGGCTCCCGATATCTCCTGGGACGACGAGGAGGAGGGTCTTCGGGAGCTCATTGCCAGCACCGTCTCTGCCCTGCTGGGCCTGGTTGGGATAGAGGCAGACCCTGTGCGAAGCCGTGAGCACATCCTCCTTTCTCACATCATCGAACATGCCTGGCGGCGTGGCCAGGACTTGGACCTTCCAGGGGTCATCCAGGCGATCCAGACTCCTCCTATACGAAAGCTGGGCGTGTTTGAGGTGGACAGCTTCTATCCGCAGAAGAACCGCCTTGAATTGGCCATGATGCTCAACAGCGTGGTTGCTTCGCCGAGCTTTGAGAACTGGTTGGAGGGTCCACCGCTGGATGTGGCCAGTCTCTTGCGCGCTCCCGATGGCCGGCCACGCGTCTCGATCTTCTACATCGCGCATCTCAGCGATGCCGAGCGGATGTTCTTCGTTACTTTGTTGCTGGAACAGGTGTTGGCCTGGATGCGCACGCTCTCTGGCACCACTTCGCTGAGGTGTTTGGTGCACTTTGACGAGGTGTTTGGCTACCTTCCTCCCTATCCAGCCAATCCGCCGAGCAAGCGTCCTCTGCTGACTCTGGTCAAGACGGCACGTGCCTTTGGCATCGGGCTGGTCTTGGCCACGCAGAACCCCGTGGACCTGGACTACAAGGGACTCACCAACGCGGGAACCTGGTTCATCGGCAAGCTGCAAACCGACCGCGATAAGGCTCGGCTGCTGGACGGGATGGAGGGTATCATCTCTGAATCGGGCACGCTGCTGGACCGTGCCTATCTGGACCCATTGATATCCTCGCTTGGCTCTCGCGTCTTTATCCTGCATAACGTTCACGCTGAGCGGCCTGCTCTCTTCAAGACGCGCTGGGCGCTCTCCTACCTGCGGGGCCCGTTGACCCGGCGCCAGGTGCTCACGCTGATGAAGCCCATGAGAGAGACTGGAATCCCACCCCAGCAGGTCGCACGGGCACCCGAGGCGACGCGCGTTTCTGCCCGTCCGGCCCTCGATCAGACTTCTGGAATCCCAGCCGGGTACGAATCTGCGAGGCCGCGCGTCCACGCCCGGGTAGGCCAGTTCTTCCTGCCGGTGACCATTCCCGAGGATCG
>DATKWG010000198.1:0-7216 GCA_035529675.1 Anaerolineae bacterium | reverse complement strand
GAAGCGAAGCCGGTTCGGTTCGAGGAGGGAATAAGCCTGTCCCACGGAGGCTTGGCAGAGCAGGTCAGGCCCGGCGAGCCCTTTCCGGTGACCCTGCAGTGGACAGTTGACCAGCAACCGACGCTGGGATATGCTGTTTTTGTGCATCTGGTCCGTGAGGGAGGCAAGCCGTGGGGACAGAGCGACGGAGATCCGGTGAACGGACTAAAGCCATTTCCACAGTTTGAGCCTGGCCAACCGGTCGTAGACTGCCGGGCGGTGCTGCCGGCGCAGGAAACGCCCTCGGGGAGCCATACGGTCATCGTGGGGCTCTATCGGCGAGACACCGGCCAGCGTCTGCGGGTGATCAGCGGCCCCGACGCCGGTTCGGATGCGCACAGCATTGGGCAGGTGGAGGTCGTGCCGAGACCGGGGTGAAGACGCGGACCACGATCGGCGGTCTCTGGTACGGTGGCCTGAATGGACTGCTTGACCCGTGGCTTCTCGCGGGCTAGACTCCGACCTTCTGAGGAAGATTCTCAAGGGGAAAAGGAAAGAGATGAACCGAGCATTGGTGTGTGGGGCTGGCGGATTCATTGGAAGCCATCTGGTGAAGGCCCTCAAGCAGGAGGGGTGGTGGGTGCGGGGAGTCGATCTCAAGCGCCCAGAGTTTGCCGAGACTGCCGCCGACGAGTTTCTCTTGCTCGATCTGAGAGAGAAGGAGAACTGCGAGCGCTCCCTCGCGCTGGAAGAGGGGCAGTTCGACGAGGTGTATCAACTGGCGGCAGACATGGGTGGCATGGGCTTTATCCAGGCGGCCGAATGCGAGATAATGCACAATAGCGCGCTCATCAACATCAACATGAGCCACGCTGCCGCCACCAGTGGCATCAAGCGGTATTTCTTCTCATCGTCGGTATGCGTCTACCGCGACATGAAGCCAGGCGAGCCGGAGATGCCCGAGGAGGGAGCCTATCCGGCCGACCCCGACAATGAGTATGGCTGGGAAAAGCTCTACGCAGAGCGCATGGCCATGGCCTATGGGCGGAGATACGGCATGAATGTGCGCATCGCCCGCTTTCAGAACTGCTACGGACCCAAGGGCACCTGGACCGGCGGCAGAGAGAAGGCCCCAGCCGCGATCTGCCGCAAGGTCGCTGAGGTGGAAGATGGCGGAACCATAGAGGTGTGGGGCGACGGCACGGCTATTCGCTCGTACACCTACATCAGCGACATGGTTGACGGCATCATCAGGCTCATGCGCTCCGATCTGGAACGCCCGGTGAACATCGGCTGCCCGCAATACGTAAGCGTGAACGAACTGGTGGACACGGTCGCGGAGGTGGCGGGCAAGAAGATCGAGAGCAGCCACGTTGAAGGTCCCGTCGGGGTACAGTCGCGGAACTTTGGCAACGCGCGCATCTACTCCATCGGCTGGAGGGCCAAGGTGTTCTTGAAGGAGGGAATAGCCCTCACCTATCCCTGGATCGAAGAGCAGGTCAGCCGGGCCAGGGCGGCGGCACACGCTCACTGAGGGACTCGATCAGGCTAGAGACCGGCTCTGATCTCGTCAAGAGTAGCTCTTGCCTCGTGCCCCGTGGCAAACAGCGCGTCCAGTTTCTCACAAGCGTAGTCGTCGCAATGGGCACAGGTCTCGACGCCTTTCCCCTGAGCACACGCACGTATCTCACACGTGTCCCAGTAGCCGATGTGTCGGCCATCCTCTGACAGGCAGCCATTGCAGTTAATGTCCTCGGGCCTGTACTGTGCGCCGAACTCCTTGGACCACATCTCGGCGACCTGCGCCCTTTGGCTATCGTCGTCCTGTTGGGTCGCCAGGAACGCAGGGCACTCTGTGCAGGTCAGTCCGCAGTAGGCGATCATCTTCTCCATGCCGGTCTTCTCCTCTTGGTGCTTCTGGCTTTGCTCTTGGGGCCTGCCTCTACCCGCTTGCCCCGTGTGCCCCGACTCGAAGAACGTCAGTTGCCTTGGGCCCAATCCCGGTCGCGGATCGAATGTCCTGGGTATCATCCCTTGCCTGGACAGCCCACCGAGCCGGTTGATGCTCTCGACGATCGCGGGAACGCAGTATTCAGGGGTGCCCTCACGGATCTGGTGACCGTTGAATCGCAGTACGGTCCAGCCAAGGCCTGCCAGGTCATTGTTTCGCTGGTTGTCCAGCGGAATCCGGTCTGGATTAGCGTGCCAAGTGTCTCCGTCGGTTTCCAGGTCTACCTTTCCGTGGTCGCAGAAGACAGCAAAGTCCAGGACATACCGCCGCTTCCTAGTGTTGACAAAATACTGGCGTTCCGCCCAGATCTCCAATCGCCTGAGTTCGGCCCAGAGACGGTCCTCCAGTGGGCTTCCGTCATACAGATCATTGATCTCGACCGCGCGGACAAACTTGCTCCAGATGGTGGGGATAAACACGATACGCCGTAGCCGCCGGCTGAAGATGGACTGGGGCAGCCTCTGCAACGGTCCCAGAATCAGTTGATAGTACAGTCTGTTTGCTCTGTCATCGCGCGGCCCACCGGGAAAGAGCTGCCAGCGAAAGACCCGGCGAATCTCAAGAACGGGGCAGTAATAGTTGACAGCGTGTGCTTCGCTGCCGAACACCTTCGTCTGATAAAAGGCCAGCCACTCGGGGGGCCAGCGTGCCTTGAGCCAGTTCTCCACGCTGTGCACAGGGATCCGGTACCAGTGCTGGTCGCGCGCAACCACAAAGTCCAGTGGGTTGTTCATGATGGCAATCAGCACTTCACCCCGAGATCTCACCTCACGCGCCACCGGCTTCTCTTGAACGTCGCCAGCCATGATCCCCTCGGTCAAGGTCGTGGCACAGGTCACGGGTGTTTCTCCCTCGACGCAGACTTGCGTTCTGCGGGAGCAGCTCCGCCTGTCCACTGGAACCTCTCTACAATTCCGCAGTCAGCCTGTCGATCTCGGCCTCGATGGTTTCTATGCGCTGCTCGGTGTGGACAATCTCCTCAGTCAGATCTCTCAGCCGTTGCTCGCGTTCCCTGTGAGGTCGATTGCGCCTTGGTTTGCGGCCATCCCCCTCAAAGACAAGGTAGAGCAGTAGCACAAGAGCGACGGCGACCAGAACAACCACCAGCCCGAGCCGTATTCCCAACCGCATGAGCGTTCTGAACGCCGGCACCGCCACCACGGCAATGACCACGATCAGCAGCACCTTGAGGGCCATACCCGACCTGGCAGAGCGCGGCGGGTGCTCGCCTTGCACGATCAGCGCATCGCGCTCTCGTCGCAGATCCGCCAGGTTCCTCTCCAGCCGGCGGACGGCAGTCTCCCTGGCAATCAAGGCCGTATCCACCTTTATGTCATCCAGAACTGCCAGCCGATAGCCAGACGCACCCTTAGTTATGCTCAGCCTGGCCCTGCAATAGCCACAGGTGGCCACTCTGTCCGCCGCCCCCACCTCGAGGGGGGCGCCACAGTTGGGACACTGAATCGACTCGACGGTCATGCCCGCAATCTCCGAGTCCGCTCTGCAAGGCTTTGGACCTGCGACTCGATGCACTCTTGCGCAGAAGGGCGGAGTGTGGTACAATAGAACAAACGTTCTACACGCTGCGGCCGGTGCATACCTCTTGGCCAGCCGACAAGTTCCGCTTGCCATCAAGCCACTGCGCGCATTCTAGCACAAACTCGCCGCGTTGCGCCACACGGCCAGGAACAAGTGGGCCCCAGACCAATGCCCACGCAGACCACCGGAAGGGAGGCGACATCACATAGCATGGCCGAGGCACGCGAGAAGACTCTCAGACGAGGCGAGTCGCCCTACATCTATGGCATCCACGACCGCGAGGGCGCGGACCTGCTGGGCGGCCAGGGGTGGGTGGTCATCTCAGAGGCGCTGGGCTGCGCCCCCGATGACTGGAGCAGTCGATCTTACACCGACCTGGCCGACCAGGGACTAGGCGTGATCGTGCGCCTGAATCACGGCTATTGCCCGACCGGCACCATCCCCACCCCTCAAAGTTATCCACACTTTGCACAACGCTGTGGAAACTTTGTGGAAAAGTCGGATGGATGCCACATCTGGGCCATCGGCAATGAGCCGAATCTGGCCGTAGAGCGCCCAGGCGGCCCCGAGGGTGATTCCATTCTGCCCACCATGTATGCGCAGTGCTTCCGGCTGTGCCGGCGGGAGATTCGCAGCCGAGCTGGCCACGAGGACGACCAGGTGATCGTGGCCGCCGTGGGCCCGTGGAACGTGGAGACGGGGCCGTGGATGGCATACTTCTCCACCGTGCTTTGGGAGTTGAACCCCGACTCTGAGCACGGAGGGCAATTCGACGGCATCGCCCTGCACGTCTACTCCCGTGGCCCCGACCCTGCCGGCATCGTGGACGATGCCAGGATGGAGCCACCGTTCGAAAGATGGCACAGCGGCTTCCAGGTCTATCGCGACTTTATGGAGGCCCTTCCCGCCTGGGCGCGGCATCTGCCTGTCTACATCACCGAGTGCAACCAGAACCGCCCCTGGAACGACCTCAACACGGGCTGGGTGCAGGCAGCCTATGCCGAGATAGACCGCTGGAATCGGCGCCCCGGGTCGCAGACCATTCGCTGCGCGTGCCTGTACCGCTGGGACGAGCACGACAGGTGGCATATCAAGGGGAAGAGCGGGGTCATCGCCGACATGCGGGCAGCGATGAAACACGGATACCGTTGGCACAATTCAGTGCCATCGCCCTCGCCGGATCCTCCTCAGGCCTTCACCGAAGAGGAGGCCGCACGCTGCCGAGAGGGTCTGACCGCCGTCCCGGCCACGATCAAAGCATCGGTAGAGCGGGGCTATCACTGGCTGAAGGAGTCGTTCGTCGCCGGCGACCCCTACGCCTTTGCCCTGGCCTATGATCCACAATCAAGCCGCTACGTGGCGCTCAAACTGGAGACCCGGCGATGGCAGGTGGTGGCAGAGCTAGAGTTGTAGGCGGTTGCCCTGCCTTCTGGTGAGGCGAATCCCCACAGCACGCGCCCGATGAGGCCATGGGTTCGCTTGTGTTGTAGCCTTGATGTTGTCCTTTCGCGCCAGGTCCACCCGCGTATAATGGCAGCGGACCGGTCCCTCCTTTCGGAGACCAGGTTCGGGACCAGGCCACGACCCTCTGAGAGGTGAGATGTGATGGCCCAAGGCAGGTTGCAGCGCGCGTACGCTCGGAGTCTTTTCGGGGCTTGCGGAGTGGATGGCATAGACGAGAAACCGCTCATCGGCATCGCCAGTTCCTGGAACGAGCTCGTCCCCGGACACGTCTACCTTTCCGCCGTGGCCGAGGCGGTGAAACGAGGCGTGCGCGACGCGGATGGCGTGCCCCTGGTCTTTAACACGATCGCCCTGTGCGATGGCATCTGTCAGGGCACTGGCATGCGGGCAGTGTTGCCCAGCCGCGAAGTGATCGCCGCCTCGGTCGAGCTCACCGCCAGGGCCTACAGCTTTGACGGGCTGGTCTGCATCGCGGCATGTGACAAGATCATTCCCGGGATGCTCATGGCTTCGGCTCGCCTTGACCTCCCTACGCTCTTTGTCACTGGCGGGCTGATGCGCGAGGGGAGGTGGCGTGGCCAGACGATGGTGGCCAGCGACGTGAAAGAGGCCATCGGTCGCGTGGGTCGCGGAGAGATGACCCTCGAGGAGCTCCGTGAGGTCGAGGGGGCCGCTTGCCCGGGACCAGGGGTCTGCAACATGATGGGCACTGCCAACACCATGCGCGTGGTGGTCGAGGCAGCCGGCCTCAGTCTGCCGGGCAGCACATGCGTTCCGGCTGTGGATCTTTCGGGCAACGTGCATCCGGAGCTACTTCGGGTGGCCTACCGGACCGGCAAGCTGGCCGTCGAGGCACTTGGCTCGGGAGTGACCCTTCGCGATGTCATCACGGCCACAAGCCTGCACAACCTGATCGCCGTAGTTCAGGCCATCGGCGGCTCCACCAACACTGTGCTGCACCTGGCGGCGCTGGCCCACGACCTCGGCTATCGCTTGACCTTCGATGACTGGGATCGCATCGGGCAGCATACACCCCTTCTGGCCAGGTTCAAGCCTCAGTCCCCCCACACCCTGTCCGATTTCGGTCGCGCCGGAGGGGTGCCAGCTCTGTTGAGTGTCCTTGCGCCCATGCTCGATCTCGACCTGCCGACATCGTATGGGCAGACCCTGGCACAGGTGGTCGAAGGAGCCACCGCAAGGGATCCCCTGGTGATCCGCCGCCTGGACGAGCCCCTGGCGCCGACGGGAGGGATCGTGGTGCTGCGCGGCAACCTGGCTCCGGAGGGCGCGATCGTCAAGGCCAGCGGCGTTGACCGCTCGATGATGCGTCACGTCGGCCCTGCCCGGGTGTTTGACTGCGAGGAGGCAGTTAGTGAGTGCCTCTTGGGCGGACGGGTCATGCCCGGGGACGTTCTTGTAGTTCGCTACGAGGGACCCCGTGGCGGCCCGGGCATGCGAGAGCTGTCGCTGCCCGCTGCCATCCTCGTTGGGTTGGGGCTGGGCGGCTCAGTTGCCATGGTAACCGATGGCCGCTTCTCTGGCGCGACGCGAGGCCCGTGCGTGGGCTATCTTTGCCCCGAGGCTGCCGTCGGTGGTCCGCTGGCAGCCGTTCGTGACGGGGACATCATAGAGATCGATATCCCCAATCGACGGCTCGACATGCGACTGGCGAAAGGCCAGCTGGAAGACAGGCTCCGCCATTGGTCCCCGCCTAGCAAACAGATCCCGCCGGGCTTCCTGCGGCTCTATGCCCGCCACGTCGGTCCGGCCAGCGCGGGGGCTGTGCTGAGCGATGATGCCAGGTAATCTCGGGGTGAGCGACGCGCCGAAGCTGGCCGTGCTTGGCTTCGTCCATGACTTGACTCCTGGTGCAGGCTGGCTGATAATGGGTGAAACGTTCTGTGTCGTTGCAGCACGCCTGGTCTGGGAACACAAGGGGTTTGGGCAGGGTTTGCCGGAAGCGGCAAAGCGTTAGCGACCCAAGTCGGCTCGGGTCGCGGCGCGCCTGGCGCATAGCGGGATCTTGTGGTATGATCGTGCTGTTGACGCATTCGTTGGCCTCGAGAGGCCGATCCGGCCCCACCGCTCGCTACGTCCTTCTCCTTCCCGCTCATAAAGCAAGCCACGCGAGGTGTCCTTCAGTGAGCCAAGTAATCGCCTCCGGAGATCCTGTTGCTAGGGCGGTCGCAAAGCAGCTGGAGTACTGGAAAGATCGTCTGCTAG
>DATKWG010000197.1:0-10030 GCA_035529675.1 Anaerolineae bacterium | reverse complement strand
TCATGACCGACACCTCGCCGGCCTGGCTGAGTTCTGCGGCCAAGTCTATGGCATCGCGCAGGCTTTGCATGTTCGCGGCGTTTCTGTCGGGGTCCTCCTCCACCATCGAGACATTCCGGATCACCCCCGCGAGCACCAGATCGTGCTCGGCGAGAAGTTCCCTGATGCGCTCCCGCTTGGCGGCATCCAGTGCATATAACTCGGTGATCCACCCGGGGGCGACGGATAGCTCTACCCCGTGGTACCCGATTCTGCTGATGGCCGGCAGGGCTTGCTCAATGGGGACCTCCCGCATTCCCCAGGTGCTGTATCCGATACGCATGGCAAAGCCTCCCTCATTAGTTTGTGATAGGTTCTCAAGATAGGCGAGGAGATGTTCGCCCGGTCACGCTCGATTTGTCCCGCGCCCCGAGGCTAAATGCCCCAATACGCGTTGATGTCGGCCTCATAGACCGCCGTCTGCTCCGACTCGATCTCAGCCAGGGTGACCGGGCGGTTGAGCACGCCCGATTCCAGGGCGGCGTTGACCAGCGCCAGGGCTTTGCGACCCACGAGAGCGTCCACCTCCGGCTTTTTGCCGGTCAGGATGCACTCGCCGAACTCCTGATACTCCACGGCCAACAGCTTTCGGTCGGCCTCAGGGAAGGACAGATCATACGAGCCCAGACGATCGGCGCCAAAGAGACGGGCGGTGGTGGCATCCAGGCAGAAACCGGGCACCAACTCCAAGACCGCATCGCCGGTGAACTCGCCGCCGTCGTCCAGACACACGGTCACCGGCCGGCCATTACGCGCACCGGGGCTGTGCAGCGAGCCCCGGCTGCCATAGATGCCACTCTGCCTGAAGCCCCGCCCGTGGGCGGCCATAAATGCCGTCCACTGGCCCACGGCCCCGCTCCCAAAGGTGATTGCAGAAACCAACGAGTCCTCGGCCGTCGCCTCGATCGTGTCGGGCACCTCGTCGTACCAGTGCTCGTAGAAGTGGGCGACGCCCAGGCCCGATCCCTTGTAGCGAATCGGCTCCCAGAGATTTGTCCTGGCATAGACCTCGCGCGCGTCCCCCATGTAGTATTGCATCAGGTCGCAGGTGTGCACCCCGGCGTCAACGATGATGCCACCGACGTCTTTGTAGTGCCGCCACGGCAGGATGATGATCTGGTTACCGCCACTGGCGCTGATTTGGAAGAGCACATAGGGGCGGCCGATCGCACCACCATTGAGCACAGCCTTGACCAACCGGCACATAGGGTCGCGGCGATACTGCTCCGCGACGCTGAGCAGCTTGCCGCTTCGCTCTTGAGCCTCAATGATCAAGTTGCAGCCGCGAATGGTTAGCGCCAACGGCTTTTCGCACATCACATGCAGGCCCAGATCGAGGGCAGCGCAGGCCACATGATGGTGCGAGCCCGAGCCGGTGATAATGACTGCCCCCTGGAGTTCCGGCAGATCGGCCACCATTTGGCCCATATCGGTGAAGACCAGGGGGCGGCGGCCCAGTAGCTCCTCTGCGCTGTCGGCCAGATGCTCGGCGTTATCCGTGCGCAAATCGCACACCGCCACCAACTCGACGTTGCATAGCTCCGTGTCATAGAGTTCCTTGAGGCCCAGAAGGTGTCGCCCGCCCATCCCCCCACAGCCCACGATGGCGAAAGGGATCCTTTTCATCTTTGCTCCTCTCGCTGAAGACGCTTCCAAGAAAGGCGTTCGTCGCATCATACCCAGGTACCACGAGGTGCGCAACCGCTCTGCACGAGAGCACCGAAAAACACCTGTGGTGCAGACCCAGGCGAGGACTCTGTCTTGTGCGGTTGAGACTCTTGGCTTGTACCCCTGAAGTTCGGGGCACTTGTACCCCTGAAGTTCGGGGCACTTGTGCCCCTTCACTACGGGGTACTTGCGCTCAGAGTGACAACGACGGGAGGTCACACCAGGGGTTTCGATGCTCTACCGCCGTGAGCCTTGCCAATGCTAGGGAATTAGGGTAAGATATGCGCGTTCGTCACGCGAGAGGTGGGTCGGAACACCGGAAGGGATCACCAAGGACAGAGGAGCAGGGAGCTGGTGAGGGTTGGACGTGTGGTCCGGGTGATGGGAGTCGTGGTTGACGCCAAGTTCGCTGCGGGGGACTTGCCCAGTATAAGCAGCGCTCTGCTTGTGAAACGACCAGGCATGTCCGACTTGGTCATCGAGGTTCAGGAGCACATCGACCCCGAAACAGCGCGCTGTATTGCCATGTCTTCGACCTCGGGCCTTCACAGGGGGATCAGGGTGATCGACTCGAACGAACCCATCCTGGTGCCCGTGGGAGACAAGACCTTGGGGCGCATCTTTAACGTGCTCGGTCAACCCATAGACGGCGGGGAGCCGATAGATGGGGCTCCACGCCGATCGATTCATCTCTCCGCCCCGCCCATGTCAGATCAAAAGCTGCCCACTGAGATACTTGGCACCGGGTTGAAGGTCATTGACCTCTTGACCCCATACGGTCGGGGCAGCAAGATCGGCCTCTTTGGTGGAGCCGGCGTTGGCAAGACGGTGCTGGTTGTGGAGATGATGCGGCACAGCACTCGCCAGTTGGACGCGGTGGCCGTCTTCGCTGGGGTGGGCGAGCGCACCCGTGAGGGCAACGAACTCTGGGAAAGCATGAGGTCGAGCGGTGTGCTGGAGAACAGCGTGCTCGTCTTTGGGCAGATGAACGAGCCGCCAGGGGCACGCCTCCGCACACCCCTGACGGCACTGACCATGGCCCAGCACTTTCGCGATGATGCACAGCGGGACGTGCTGGTGTTCATTGACAATATCTACCGGTACGTCCAGGCAGGGGCCGAAGTATCGGCCCTGTTGGGGCGGGTTCCCAGCGCTGTGGGTTATCAGCCCACTTTGGCCACCGAGATGGGCAAACTGCAAGAGCGGATCACCACAACCAGGCGCGGGGCCATCACCTCGGTGCAGGCCATCTACGTTCCAGCCGATGACATCACTGATCCCGGTGTGGTGGCGGCCTTCGCCCATCTGGACGCTATCACCGTGCTTACGCGCCGACTCTCAAGCCAGGGATTCTATCCAGCGGTGGACCCACTGGCGTCGTCTTCGAAGCTGTTGGAGCCGCGCTACGTCGGTCAGCGTCACGTGCGCATCGCCACCGAGGTGCGGACAGTTCTTGCCCAATACGAGGCGCTGCAAGACGTCATCTCTATTCTGGGTATGGAAGAACTCTCTGAGGAAGATCGCCTGGTGGTTCGCCGTGCTCGTCGGCTACAGCGTTTTCTTAGCCAACCCTTCTTCTCTACCGAGCAACACACTGGGCTCGAGGGCAGATACGTACCCATGGAGGAGACTCTTCGAGGCTTCGAGGAGATCATCGAGGGTGAGCATGACGATCTTCCAGAGCAGGCCTTCTACATGGTGGGGACCATCGACGAGGCGGTGAGGAAGGCCGAGACAGTATGAGCGCACAGCTTACTGTTCCAACTCACGTCCGCCTGCAGGTACTCTCGCCTGAGCAGGTCCTCTATGAGGGGAACGTGTCGTGGGTGCAGGTGCCCCTCGACGACGGCCTCATCGGCATCTGGCCAGGTCATGCGCCGCTGGTCGCCTCCCTTGGTCGAGGATCGGTGCAATGGCGTACCGGCGAGGGAACGCGCGATCTCGAGGTCGGCAGCGGCATGTTGCGCGTCGATACCGACCGGTGTGTGGTCCTGGTGGGCGGGTCGCGCGCAGCCGAGCGGGGGTCAAGAGCGGCTCAGACCGATGCTCTGTTCGTGGGTTTGGAGGAAGCGCTCTCTGATACCCTATCCGACGACGAGGTTCAGGAGCTACAAGAGGAATAGCGTGGCGGTCCTGGTTGGCTCGTTGGCCTGGCTACTCATTGGTGTGGCCACCTGTCTTCTACACGCCCTATTGGTGCGGTGGGCCTTGGGCCGGCTTGGTGGCCTGACCCCGACTCACGCCGGCCGGTGCATGAGAAACGGGCTTCCGCTGCGTGTCTTGGCCTTGACTCCTGTTCTCGTGGTTGCTGCCAGAGCGGGGCTGGTGGCCTGTGTTGGCTGGGCGGTGGGATTCCTGGTCGGAGGCTGGCTGATAGCACGACGCCACACCAGGGTAGAGAGCTGGCTCGTCCGTGGGATGGGCGGGCAGGGATAGGAACGTGGGCATCGAGAGCATACTGCCAAGAACTTTGTTCGAGATCGGCGGCATCCCCATAAAGGATACCGTGGTCCACGCCTGGCTTGTTACTGCCGTTCTGTTGGGGCTGGCCGCTTGGGTCCGCAACAAGTTTCGCGCTTGGGAGCCGGAGAAGTGGCAATTGGCTCTAGAGACTGTGGTGGCATACGTGGAGAAGCTGATCATAGGTGCTGGCGGGCGTCCCTTGCCGCAGGTCGTATCCTATCTGACCACGATGATCTCGTTCATTGCCATCGCCAACCTGCTCGGGTTGTTTCCAGGTCTCAAGACGCCCACCCGCGACCTCAACGCCACGGCAGCGCTGGCCCTGGTGTCCTTGGGCTCATGGCAGTTCTTCAGCATCGGCAAGCGGGGCTTCAAGGGCTACCTGCGCAGTTTCATCGAGCCCAATGCTATCATGTTGCCCTTTATCCTGTTGGGCCAGTTCACCCGAACCTTGGCCATGGCCTTGCGCCTCTTTGGCAACGTCATGGCGGGCGAGATGATAGGGGGCATAGTCTTTATGCTGTTGCCGGTGCTGGCACCGTTGCCCTTCTACCTGATCAGCTCGCTCATGGGGGTGCTGCAGGCCCTGGTGTTCACGGCGCTTACCATCGCTTTCATCATCGATGCCACGGGCAGCGAAGAGGAGACGACTCCGGCTGCCCAGGAATAGACTGAGACGCAGTGCATTCTGCCGGAAAGGAGCACATTGTCCCATGCAATCGGACCAGATCCTCACGTTCTCCATCGTGACCACCATCGTTGTGGGGGTGGTCATCGTCGTGGGCACCATCACTGCCGCCGTGATGGAGGGCCGTGCGGTTGTGAAAGCCTTCGAGAACATGGCCAGGCAACCCAGTGTGGCCGACCGGATTGGTGGCTTACTCTTTGTGGTTCTGGCCTTGCTGGAAACTACGGCCATCTATGTCCTCCTGATTTGCCTGGTGCTCCTATTCGCTAATCCTTTCGCCGCAGTCTTTGGACTCTAGTGCTCGCTTGCACAAATACCGGATATTTGGCCAGTTTGTGGTTTACGCTGGTGCCAACCTGTATGCTGCGTTCTTTCTTGGAACTGAACACGTATCTTGCGGCACGAGGCTTGTGCCCCGTACGGGGTACTTGTTCGGACTAGCACAGACTCGTGCAAGCAAGTACTAGGGGAAGAGGCGATGATCGATCTGGACTGGGCCACTTTTCTGTTCCAGCTCATCAACTTTGTTGTGCTTGTGGTGGGTCTGAACCGTTTCTTGTTCAAGCCATTGCGGCAGAAGCTCAATGAGCGCGAAAAAGCCATCGCCGATGCGCTGCAAGATTCCCGCGACCGGGAAGCTGAAGCGGCAGGGCTGCGCGACGAGTGGCAGCAGTCCAGCCTCAGGGCGCGGCAAGAAGCGGAAGAGATACTGCATCGCGCCCAGAGTGAGGCGGAGCAGAAGGCTGCTGGTATTCTGGAGGAAACAAGGACGCGCGTTGACCGAATGACAGAGGAGATGCGGCAAGATTTCCGCCGCCAGCGTGACGAGGTGGCTGCCGAGTATTACGACGAGATCCTGGACACGATCGTCGAGTTGTCGGCCAATGTCGTCCAGTCAGTCACGACCCGTCGCACCCACGATGATTTGGTCACCAACTACTGCGCGAGCATCTATCAGTTGCCCCAGGCAGATGTGGACGAGTATCGACGGGCCATGGCTGGACGGGTGCCGACGGCCTTTGTCACCACTCCCGTGGCCCTCACCAGCGACCAGGCTAAGACCTTGTCAGACACACTATCGTCTCTTACAGACCGTCACATTGAACTGCGGGTGCGCATAGCCCCCGAACTCATCGCCGGCATCCAGGTGCGCCTTGCCGACAAGCTCATCGACAATAGCGTTCGTGAGCAACTTCGTCGCCTACGCCAACGTGTGCGTAGGGATGTTATCAACCGCTTGGGAGCAGACGCACAGTATGGATGACTCTGAACCAATGAAGATGCACCCATCCCCGAGCAAGGGCAACGATCAGCAGGCACCACCGGATACACCGACCAGCCAGAGTGCGGAGGTGACCGTTCCTGATCGTTCGGCGCGCCAGGGAGACGAGCCCTTGAATCGCCTCCTGGCCTCGGTGCTGAGCGAGAGCAAGGAGATCGATGCCAGCCCAGTATTCGGCGACGCGTTCGAAGCGGAGGAGGCGCCCGGAGAGCCAGCACGCGAGATGGCCTGGGCCACAGGACCTGCCGGCCAGTTGCCTCGGTCCCTGCTTGATCGGCTTGTCCAGCGGCCAGACGAGGCGCTGCGCGACGTCCTCGACGCAACACTGAACCAGGGAAGAACCATTCACGCGGGGCTTTCGATCAGGGACGTGGGAACGGTGCGACAGGTGGGCGATGGCGTGGCTTCGGTCTCCGGCCTGCCCCAGGCGACGACCGACGAACTCCTCCAGTTCCCGTCGGGCGTGATGGGGCTGGTGATGAACCTGGACACGGACTGGATCGATTGCATCTTGCTGGGGTCGGACAAGGAGATACAAGGCGGCGACGTCGTGTGGTCCACCGGCGAGCGTTTCACCATTCCGGTGGGCGATCGCCTGTTGGGGCGGGCGGTGAATCCGCTGGGACAGCCTGTGGATGGGCGAGGTCGCGTCTCGGCAGATGAGCGTCGCTTCATCGAACGAGTAGCGCCCAGCGTGGTGGAGCGCCAGCCGGTGGACCAGCCGCTCTATACGGGGATCAAGGCTATCGACGCCATATTCCCGATAGGTCGGGGCCAGCGTGAGCTGATCATCGGGGACAGGCAAACGGGGAAGACCAGCATCGCGCTCGCCGCCATGATCAATCAGAGGCAGGAGGACGTGCTCTGCGTGTACGTCAGCATCGGGCAGCGCAGAACGTCCGCTCTGGAGGTCATACACACGCTTGAGGGTGCCGGTGCTCTGGACCACACCGTCGTGGTGGTGGCTGCGCCCGACGACCCACCGGCGCTTGTCTACCTGGCTCCCTACGTCGGCTGCACCATCGCCGAAGCTTTCCTGGATCATGGGCGCGACGTGCTCATCATATACGACGATCTGACCAAACATGCCGACGCCTATCGCGAGCTCTCTCTCCTGCTGCGGCGGCCGCCGGGAAGAGAGGCCTATCCAGGCGACATCTTCTACCTGCACGCCAGGTTGCTGGAGAGAGCCGCACGTCTCGGCGATGCCCTGGGCGGGAATAGCATCACGGCACTGCCGATAGTCGAAACGCGTCGGGGCAATATTACGGCCTACATCCCCACCAACTTGATTTCCATCACCGACGGGCAGATATATCTGACGCCTGAGCTATTCAACCAGAACATCAAGCCGGCCATTGATGTGGGCCTCTCGGTCTCGCGCGTGGGAGCGGTGGCCCAGACGCCCATCATGCGCAAGATCAGCGCCCAATTGAAGCTCGTCCTCGCGCAATACGAAGAAGTGGCCCACTTTGCCCGGTTTGGCGCCGAGATCGATCGGGCCACGGGTCAGCAGATCACCCGTGGCCAGCGCCTGCGGGAGGTGCTGAAGCAACCTGCGTATGTGCCAGTTCCCGTTGCGAGGCAGATACTCATTCTCTACGCGGCAGGCCAGGGCCATCTCGATGATCTGCCGTTGCAGCAGGTGTCCAGGTGCGAGCGCGAGCTGTGGCGCTACGCGCAGCGAGAATACCCCAACGTCATTCGCGGCATAGAGAATGGAGAGGACCTTGATGGGGACTTGGCGGAAGCCATGGCCCGCCTGACTCGGGAATTCATGGCCAGGTTTTCCTAGCGTGGAAGATATCGAGCGGATCAGGGAACGTTTGGAGAACATCCGAAGCGTCGAACCGATCATCGGGTCGCTGCGCACCATAGCGGCTGGCGGGTGGCGGCTGGCGGGGAGACGCCTGGAGGCGTGCGCCGAGTATGCCGAGAATCTGGCGGAGATACTGGGCGCTGTGCTCCCCGAGGTTCCTCGAGACGACTTGGCGAGTGTCTTCGTAACCCTCGAGCCCGTGCCAGCCCGCAAGCCGGCGATGCTGGTCATCGCCTCAGAGCGGGGCCTGTGCGGTGCCTTCAACGACATCGTCCTCGACGGCGCCGAGCGCCTTATTGCTGAACAGCAACTCGAATCGGCGGAGCTGCAGATCATCACTCTGGGAAGTCGGGCCGAGGCCCACTTTCTGCGGCATGGGCGTCCCCTTCTGCTGGCGCTGCCCCTTCCAGTGACCCGGGTACCCTCCTTCGACATGGTTCGCGATCTGGCGGGTACCTTGCAGGGCTTGTTGTCGAGCGACGTAGTCGATGCCATCGACGTGGTCTATTCGCCCTACAGGGCTGGAATCACCCTGCCCCCCATACGTCGCCGCTGGCTGCCTGTGGATGCCTCCGCCTTGCCCCGTGGCTCGGTGAGGTGGCCCAGGCCCATCGTCGAGGGCGACAAGGCCGCGCTCGTGCGACGGGCCCTCGAGGAGTGGGCCTTTGTCCACCTCTTTCGCCTGGTCATCGAGTCGTCAGCCAGCGAGCAGAACGCGCGTTTTAGGGCTATGGACGCGGCAGCCAGCAACCTGGCTCGTCTCATCGACGAATTGACCCTGGGATACCATGTCGCGCGGCAACACGCCATCACCATGGAGATGCTCGATCTCGTGGCGGGGTCGGGCATGCTGCGCGGACCTCGTGGGCGCCAGCGGCGGTGAGCTGACAGAGTCTCCGACAAGGAGGTGGTCGATGCGATTGACTTGCCTGGTGGACAACTGTGTGCCGAGTTCGCGTCTGTGGGCAGAGCACGGACTCGCTTTTCTCATCGAGACCACCGATGGCAACGTGCTGTGGGATACTGGCCAGAGCGGGACGGTGTTGCTCCATAACCTGGAAGCCTTGAACTTGACCAAGACTCCCTTGGCTGCCGTGGGCCTCAGCCACGGACACCACGACCACACGGGTGGGCTGTCTGCCCTATTGGAGGCGCACCCGGGCCTGCCGATCTACGGGCACCCAAGCCTTCTTGACCGGCGCTACTCGCGACGCGACGGCCGCATTCGCAACATAGGAATAGAGTGGACACGGCAGCAGTTAGAGTCCCGGGCAACCCTGCGCCTCTCGGATGCGCCCCAGGAGATCATCAATGGGGTCTGGACCACGGGGGGCATTCATCGGCGACCGTATCCGCAGGGAGCCAGCCCCCACCACGTGGTCTATCGGGACGGGCGGCAGGTGCCCGATCCATATGTTGACGGCATTTCGCTGGGGCTGACAACCGAAAGGGGCGTGGTGCTTTTGTGTGGCTGTTGCCACGCTGGGCTGCGCAATACTATGGCAAGGGTGAGCGACCTCTTCCCCGACGAACCGCTTGTAGCCATCGTGGGGGGGACGCACCTGGGCCAGGCTGACCAGGCGGAACTGCATACCCTGGTGGACGTGCTTGGTGAGATGGAGAATGCGAGCCTCCATCTGAACCATTGCACCGGGGAACAGGCTCTGTTCGTGCTCAAGCAGGCCCTTGGCAAGCGCGTGCGCTCTTGTCCGGTGGGGACGGTGCTCGAATTCTAACCATAAGGGGTTGGGGATGATCATCACCGTGGCCAGTGGCAAAGGTGGCACTGGAAAGACGATCGTGGCCACCAGCCTGGCGCTGGCCCTGATGGGCGCCGACGATGACAGGGTCATAGGTGGACGCCAGCTAGTGTTTGCGGACTGCGATGTCGAGGAACCCAACGCAGCCCTCTTCTTGAAGCCTTCTCTGAGCGAAAAGAGACTGGTTCACCTGCTGGTGCCGGTTGTTGACCCAGACCTATGCACTCACTGTGGACGTTGCGCGGAGGTGTGCCAGTACCATGCCATAGCCGTAGTCGGCGAGAAGGTGCTGGTCTTTCGCGAGCTATGCC
>DATKWG010000196.1:0-5546 GCA_035529675.1 Anaerolineae bacterium | reverse complement strand
GTTGACGAGATCTATGCCCGAGTTCAGGCCCGCAGCTCTTCCGTAGACGTATCGACGGTCTACCGAACCCTGGAGCTTCTCAAGGAGTTCCGTCTGGTGGCCTACATCGATCTGGGCGATGGCCAGCACCGCTACGAGCTTCTGACGGTTCATGGCCCGCACCACCATCTCCATTGCCGCTCCTGTGGCAGGCTCACAAGGTTGGAGTGCGATGAAGTGCAACCTCTGATGAACCAGTTGGCCCAGGCTTATGGCTTCCAGGCAGAGCTGGATCACCTGATCATCCCTGGCTTTTGTCAGGAGTGTCTGGCGGCACGCGACGAGGGCCTGGCGGGAAAGAGGAAGGTGGCCTGATCTCCATGTCTGCCGTACCTCCTCTTTTCGAGGGCGAGTCGTGAACATCGGTGGCCGGGCCATGGCGAGCGCCTGCATGTTGCGCCCGGAGCAGGTGCTGCGGCGCCCAAAGTGTTGACTCGTGCCAGGCAATCAGCTACACTCAAGTCACCAACAAGAGAAGGTGCCCTGCCAGCGTGAGCATCTTTGCGCGACTCCGTCGCATCTTCGATCGGCGTGAGGCCTTGGGGTGTGCTCTGTGGAAGTCGAAGCGAAATTCGCCGTGCCTGATGCCCGAAGCTTCCAGCGATTGCAGGCCATTGATCATCTGGCCGACTTCTCTCTATCGCAGGGTGAGGTAGAAGAGCTTCGTGACACCTATCTCGACACAGCCGAACGGGCGATCCTGGCCTCTGGGTACGCCTGCCGCCAAAGAACTCAAGACGGCAGCGCATTGATCACTCTCAAAGGGCTCAGGGGCGCAGAGGGTGCTGTCCATCGGCGGGAGGAATTGGAGGTCTTGCTGCCCTCAGAGCAGCCACCTGCGCACTGGCCCGAGAGCCCAGCGCGCGACCTGGTGCTGCAACTGGCCGGCGATGCCCCGCTGATTCCCTTGTTGGGCTTGGAACAGACAAGGGTGGTTCGCCCAATCAGTCGAGGCGAGCGACCGGTGGCCGAATTCAGCCTGGACCAGGTACGTGTAGTCGCGGGGACGAGGGAGCAGACCTATCTTGAGTTGGAGATAGAACTGGCACCAATGGGCACGGAGGACGATCTCTGTGAGATCGTCAACGTCCTGGAGGAGGAATGGGGCCTGGTGGCCCAGCCGCGGTCCAAGTTCGAGCGGGCGTTGGCT
Source organism: Anaerolineae bacterium (assembly GCA_035529675.1). Classification (GTDB taxonomy): domain Bacteria; phylum Chloroflexota; class Anaerolineae; order UBA1429; family UBA1429; genus DATKWG01. The sequence goes on along the minus strand of DATKWG010000196.1, from coordinate 4,357 downwards.
TTCTTGGAGATCTGTCCAGGGGCGAATCCACTGGTCCGCCAAGAGCACGCCGCTGGTGTGGAGATTGCCGCGCCAGACGATCTGCATGGGAAGGCCAAACCGACTCTCGCTCAGCTCCCCAGACGACCGGGCCTGACCGCGGGTGATTCCATGGCCGAGGCTGCCCGCAAGGTACTGCGCTTTCACCTTCAGCGCATGTTGTACCACGAGCCGGGCACGCGCGCCGGCGAGGACATTGAGGAGTTGCACGACATGCGGGTGGCCACCCGGCGGATGCGGGCAGCCATCGGGGTGTTTCTCGACTACCTGGACATGGACCAGATGAAGCCGTTCGTGAAGGGTCTGCGAAGAACCGGTCGTGCATTGGGAGCAGTCCGCGACCTGGATGTGTTCTGGGAGAAGACCCAAAAATACCTGTATGCCCTGCCGCGATCGAAGCAAGGCGATCTGACCCCATTGCATGTCGTGTGGCTTGTGGAGCGCGAAGGGGCTCGGAAGAATATGCTGGCCTACCTGGACAGCGCTCGCTATGCCCGGTTCAAAGAGCGATTCGGCGACTTCCTGCAGACCGCCGGCGCGGGAGCCCTGCCGGTGGTTTCAGCGAGCGGGCAGCCGGTCCCCCACCGGCTCAGGCATGTGGTGCCCGTGGCAGTGTACGAGCGCCTGGCGGCCGTGCGAGCCTACGAGGAATGGCTCACTGGATCGGACGTGCCCTTGGAGCGGTTTCATCAGCTCAGGATAGACGCCAAGGGGTTGCGCTACGCGCTAGAGTTCTTCCAGGAAGTGATGGCGGAAGAGGCCAAGCCGCTGATTGAAAAGATCAAGAGCTTGCAGGATCACCTGGGGGACCTCCAGGATGCAGTGGTGGCCAGCAATCTGCTTCGTGGTTTCCTGGCCTGGGGAATCTGGGGGTACGCTCAAGCCAAGCGAGAGGCGGCTGCGCCGCATCTTCGAAGGGTGCCGCTGCCGTCGCAGCCCCGCGACCTCGTCGCACGCGAGGCGTCGCGCGACTCCGTCGCATCTTCGATCGTTGCGCCTGGTGTAGCGTCCTACCTGGCCGCCAGGCAAGCGGAGCTCCAACAGCTGCTGGAAACCTTTCCCCAGGCCTGGGCGCCGATTCGGAGCCCAAGGTTCAGCCAGCAGGTGGCCTCGGCCCTGGCAACGCTATAGGAACGGTGCGAAGGCGACTCTGGGCGGCGACGCCTTGGGCCGCATCTTCGAAGTGCCCACGCCAGGCTCCGCTCTGAGACGGGGGCGAAGCAGCCGACCAGCGAGTTGCTGTGGAAAGCAGAGGCTGCCGACATGGTATGTGGCGGGCAGTCAATACGTGCTGTGGAGTGTTGACCCAGAGTGTACTTTCACTGGCGGCGCTGGCATGTTGGAGAAAGTGGACCTAGCTAAGTAGCTATCCAAGCAGGAATACAAGGCGCGGCTGCCCCATCTGCGCGATCGGCTCTACGATCTGCAAAAGGCATGTTGGGACGCCGCCATTCCCACGATGATCGTCTTTGAGGGCTGGGACGCTGCCGGCAAGGGGACATCGATCAACTGCTTGACTCAGCGGCTCGATCCGCGCGGCTTCAAGCTCTATGCCGTTCAGGCGCCGCGCACCTACGAGACGCATATGCCCTGGCTGTAGCGCTTCTGGCTCAAGCTGCCCAACTATGGCGAGATAGCCATCTTCGACCGAAGCTGGTGTGGTCGTGTGTTGGTTGAGCGCGTGGAGGGTTTCGCATCAGAGGACGAGTGGCGGCGAGCCTATCGCGAGATCAATGAATTCGAACGCTGCTTGGCAGACTTCCGCATGATTCTAGCCAAGTTCTGGATTCACATCAGCCCAGATGAGCAGTTGCGCCGCTTTGAGGCACGCCAAAGCACGCCCTACAAAGCGTGGAAGTTGACTGAGGAGGATTGGCGCAGCCCCGCCAAATGGGACCGCTACAAGGAAGCGGTGAATGACATGCTGCCCAGAACCAGCACCGCCTCGGCCCGTGGACCATCGTAGAGGGTGACGACAAACGGTTCGCCCGGGCTAAGACCCTGCGCGTCCTTGTCGATGTCGTAGGCAGGGAACTCGGTCACCAACGATCGGAGGCTCTCGCGCCTGGAGAACCTGGCGGCCCGGGGTAGGGCGGGCCTGGGAACCCCACGCGGCACCCTGGGCCACATCTTCGAGCAGCCTCTTGGAGGAGTGGACATCCCCGATCCCTTGCACAGGGCCGTGGTGCGAGCCCCAGGAGAGGGCAATGGCAAAGGCAAAAGGGAAGCGTCGCGCGCAGACCCAAACAATATCATCTCGCGGTGGCTGCGCTGCATCTTTTGAAAGCGTTGACCTGAATGATCCCGGCCTGTACATCAACCGCGAGTTGAGCTGGCTTCAGTTCAACCATCGAGTTCTGATGGAGGCGCTGGACAGGCGTCATCCCCTGCTGGAACGCGTCAAGTTTCTGGCCATCTTTGCCAACAACCTGGACGAGTTCTTTATGGTGCGTGTCTCGGGGCTCCGACGGCAACTCGCTGGGGGCGTTCTGGAGGCACCTCCTGACGGCATGACCCCGGCAGAGCAACTGGCCGCGATCCGTCGGGAATTGCTGGCAGAGCTGACACGGCAGTATGACTGCTGGCGCAAGGACCTGTTGCCCAGGCTTCGGAAGGCCGGCATCAAAGTGCTTGCCTACGACAAGCTGAAGCCCAGAGTGCGCGCGTTGCTCCGCGAGTATTTCGAGCGGGAGATATTCCCTGTCCTCACCCCGCTGGCCGTCGATCGGGGCCACCCCTTTCCCCACATCTCCAGTCTCAGCCTCAACCTGGCTGTGGTGATCAAGGATCCCTTTCTCGGCAGGCGGTTTGCTCGACTGAAAGTTCCCGACGTTTTCCCCCGCCTACTAGGCATTCCCAGGGCGGGCGCGGGCGAGGGAGATGCAAGTCTGGGGCTGGCAGCGGCCACATCCAATACCTTTGTATGGCTGGAGCAGGTGGTGGCTGCCAACCTGGACACACTCTTCCCCGGCATGGAAATCGAGGCGGCCTATCCTTTCCGTGTCATCCGAGATGCCGACCCGGAGATCGAGGAGGATGAAGCCGCGGACCTCCTCACGGCCATCGCTGAGGCCGTGGAAATGCGCCCCTTCGGCTCGGCAGTGAGACTGGAGGTGGATGCTGACATGCCGGAATGGGTACGTGACCTGCTGATCGCCAACCTCGGCCTGGCGCCCTATCAGGTCTGTATTGTGGATGGACCCATTGGTATGGCCGATCTGAAGGAGCTAACTGACATTGAGCGTCCCGATCTGAAGGATCAGCTCTTTCTCCCGGCACTTCTCCCTTCTCTGACCAAGGAGGAGAGCATCTTCTCGGTGATACGCCGTCGCGATATCTTGCTCTACCATCCCTATGACAGCTTTGCCCCGGTGGTGGATTTTGTCCGCGAGGCGGCACGGGATCCGGCCGTCTTGGCGATCAAGATGACCCTGTACCGGGTGGGACCCAATTGTCCCATCGTGGCCCAGTTGATGAAGGCCCGTGAGAATGGCAAGCAGGTGGCAGTGCTGGTGGAGCTGAAGGCGCGTTTCGATGAGGAGAACAACATCGGGTGGGCGAAAGCCCTCGAGCCAGCGGGCGTCCATGTGGTTTATGGCCTGACCGGGCTAAAGACCCACGCCAAGATCTGCCTGGTGGTGCGTCGTGAACGAGACGGCATCACCCGCTACGTGCACATGAGCACTGGCAACTACAACGGCATCACCGCCCGCGTCTATGCCGACCTGGGCTATTTCACCTGCGATCCCCAGATCGGCAACGATGCTTCCGACCTGTTCAACGCCCTCACTGGCTACTCGGCCAAGGACGGGTACCGCAAGCTGCTGGTGGCTCCGGGGAAGATGCGGCAGGAGATCATCGATCGCATTGGACGCGAGATCGAGCGGCATCGGCAGCAAGGAGATGGCTATCTGGCTTTCAAGATGAACGCACTGGTGGACAAGCGCTGCATCCAGGCCCTATATCGTGCATCGCAGGCTGGAGTCAAGGTGTACCTTCAGGTGAGGGGCATCTGCTGCCTGAGGCCAGGAGTGGCGGGAGTGAGCGACAACATCACCGTCAGCTCGATTGTGGGGCGCTTTCTTGAGCATGCTCGCATCTACTACTTCCGAAACGGTGGCCACGAGGAGATACTGCTGGGCAGTGCCGACCTGATGCCGCGCAACCTGGACCGTCGTGTGGAGACACTGTTCCCAGTGGGGGACCCACGCCTGCGAGACGCAGTGCGCGATCGCATTCTCGGCGTTCACTTGAAGGACAATGTGCAGGCTCGTCGGCTGCTGCCCGACGGGCGCTACGACCGCAAGAAGTCACGGCG
>DATKWG010000195.1:0-7621 GCA_035529675.1 Anaerolineae bacterium | reverse complement strand
ACCTGTTGCAGCAAGCTCCGGTTGCCGACAACCGTTGGCAGATCGGAGGCCAAGTCCTTCCGTATCTCCACCTGTCGCAAGTTGAGCTGATTGACCAACAAGGATAGGGTGTCCTCAAGGGCCTCGTTAATGTCCAACGGGGCCATGCGCTTCTGAGGCGGCCGGGCAAACTTGAGCAGGTTCTCTATGATGTATGAAGCCCGTTGGATGCCAGAATAGATTCTCTTGGCGGCCTCTTTCCTCAATACCGCGTCATCGGGCCTCTCCAGCAGAAGCTGGGCCGCGGCGGAGCCTATCGCCAAGGGGTTGCGAATCTCGTGGGCGATACCCCCGGCCATGACGCCCAAGGAGGTGAGTTTGGCCGTCTTGATCGCTTGAGCCGCCAACCTCTTTCTCTCGGTCAGGTCCCTCCCCACGGCGACGATGCCCACAATCCGGTGCTCGGCGTCGAGCAAGGGCGAACAAGACCAGGAGATGGGCACCTCCTTTCCCTCCTTAGTCCTCAGGTCGATCTCCTGGCTTTTGGTGGTGAACTGGCCCCTGGCCAACTGACGCAGCCATGACCTTGCCTTCTGCTGGCTTTCCTCCACACAGAGGTCGGACAGATGCCGGCCCTGCACCTCTCCGAGCTTGAACCCCGAAGTCTGTTTGGCGGCCCCGTTCCAGGTCAATATCCTTCCCTCTGCATCCATCGAGACCACCAGGTCGCTGGCGCCATCCACCACGATGGCCAGGTGTCGCTCGGCCCGTCTCAACTTCTGACTCAAACGCTTCTTCGTTGTGACATCATCCATCACCAATACGACGTTTCTCACAGCGCCCTCTTTGTCCGTCAAAGGGGTGAGATGGTAGAGGTAGGCTCTCTCGGGAAGGCCGGGAAGCCCTCCGATCTGCCCACCGCTGAAGGGCTTGCGAGTCTCAAAGACGCGGGTTATCCTCTTCTCCAGCTTGCTGGAGGCCAGAGCAGCGCGGGAGAAGACCTCCTCGATCCTGCTGCCGAGCGGCAGGACTTGGCGGGCGAGCAGGCAGAAGCGCTTCTTGAGAGGCGGGACGGATTCGAGAGTGGACCGCCGCAGCCGGGCCAACTTGCTCGCCAGACAACCCCGGGGGCCAGCTCTGATGGCCACTAGAAGGACCCTCCGCTGGACCGTGCGCCAGCGATGTCGTTCCAGGGTCGGGTTTGCGGGTCAGAGTCCTGCCCCCCCCCCCTGGGGATGGTCCTGCCGATCATCGGACGGGTCACCAAGGGCCGAGATGAATTGACGCAATGCAGTCGGCACTGGATTTTGGTCGTGGAACCAAACGGCCCGGGCAAGCGGAACCTTTGGGGCCTTTGGCGCGTCCATACTCCTGTGAGGCTCATTCGAGGATCGCCGAGAATAGGAGCAGGTAAGATGAGGACCAGATTGCTGAATGTATTGATGGTGATCACGCTGCTAGGCTTGACGGGCTGTGGCGGTGCATCAGCGATGGCAAAGTCGGGGAAGGGACGGGTGACTTCCCCCGATGTGGCGGAAGTCGACCTGACAGAATCAGTCGCGGGGAATAGCGCGTTCGCTTTCGACCTCTATCAAGCGCTCAGGGAGAAGGAAGGCAACCTCTTCTATTCTCCGCACAGCATCTCTCTGGCGTTGGCCATGACCTATGCTGGCGCTCGTGGCGAGACCGAACGGCAGATGGCGGATACTCTCCACTTCACCCTCTCCCAAGACCGTCTGCATCCGGCTTTCAACGCCCTGGACCTCGAACTGGCCCGGCGCGGCGAAGGTGGCAAAGGCAAGGATGGCGAGGGCTTCCGACTGAATATCGTCAATGCCATCTGGGGCCAGACCGGCTACAAGTTCCTGCGCGAATTCCTCGACGTCCTGGCCGAGAACTATGGTGCCGGGCTGAGGCTGCTTGACTTCGTGAAGGCGCCGGAGAAGTCCCGCGTTACCATCAACGACTGGGTTGGCGAGCAGACCGAGGGTAAGATAGAGGATCTCATTCCTCAAGGTGTCATCGACCCGTTGACGCGGCTGGTCCTCACCAACGCCATCTACTTCAATGCGGCATGGCACTACCCCTTCAGAGAGGAAAGGACCGCTGATGGCACGTTCCATCTGCTTGACGGCGGGGAGGTCATCGTGCCAATGATGACGCAAACCGCGCCCTTCGGTTATGCAGAGGGCGAAGGGTATCAGGCAGTCGAATTGCCGTACGATGGCCGCGAACTATCGATGGTGATCTTGCTTCCTGAGTCGGGTCAGTTTGAGGCGTTTGAAGGCGCGCTGGACACTGACCATGTAGATACCATCACGAAGGATCTGGCATCCAGGCAGATCGCTCTGACCCTGCCGAGATTCGAGTTCGAATCGGACTTCCGTCTGGAAGAGGTTCTCCCTGAGATGAGCATGCCGGTGGCTTTCTCCTCAGAGGCGGACTTTTCCGGAATGACCGGCAGCCGTGGCCTGTTCATCGAAGCGGTGATCCACAAGGCGTTCGTCTCTGTGGATGAGGTAGGCACAGAAGCCGCAGCTGCCACCGCGGTGACGGTGCTGGTGTCGGAAGGGGTTGAGGTCACCGTCGATCGGCCCTTTGTGTTTCTGATTCGCGACATCCAGACCGGAGCAATCCTGTTTCTGGGCCGCGTAGTAAACCCAAGTGCCTGATCCACACTGGACGGCTGTCGGCGACCCGACTATACTCGTCCGTGAATGAAGAAGGAGAGACGTGTTGGGCCGGAGACACGGACTAGAGGCGCACACCGGGTTCTTCTGACAAGACTCAATGCCTATGGAATGCGGAAAAGCTGCTTTGGCATACGCCAAGAGCGAGAGAGGAGGAGAGGAAATGAAAGGGAGACTCTCAACACTGAGGCTAGTGCTAATCCTCGGCGCACTGGTCATCAGTGGCTGCAAGGGGGAGGCGGCCACGCCCACCGAGTCGCCGACGACCGCTCCCACCAGGGTGGTCCTCGCACCGACCGACACGCAGAGGCCCACCGAGCCTCCAACCGTGGAACCGACCAGCACCGCGCGGCCCACTGAGGCCCCAGCGGTGGCGCCTACGGAGGCTGCCGTGGAGCCCGAGAAAGCGATCGAGGCTGAGATCGCCGACTGGGAAACCTATACCAACGAACGGTACGGATATTCGTTGAGATACCCGCCCGATTGCACCTTCGGCCCCATGCCCGAGGGCTGCAAAGAGAAACCACCGGAGGAGAGACCTCCGGAATGCCTGTGCTTCCTGGACACGGAAGATCCAGACCGGGTGCGCCTGGAGGCCTTCACCGGCGAGAAGGACAGTCTCAAGGGGGCATCGTTTTCGGTTACTCGGCTCGCATTCGATCCCCCGCCAGGAGCAGACTTGATCGAGTACATCAGAGAGACAATCCACTACGGGGAGATCCCGAACGAACCGAACGCGATGGCGGGTGGAATCCCAGCGGTAAGGTTCTATGCGCCCCAATCACCCCAGGCTTTCTCTCAGGAAGAGATTTACTTCATCAAAGACGACAAGGCTCTCAAAATCTACATGATAGATGTGGATGACAAGAACAACAGAGAGCTCTACGACCGCGTATCCTCCGCTATGGACATCTCGGTGGAGCGGCCCGAGGTAGCTGGAGAGCCGGTTGACGGCTGGATCGGCACCATCGTCAAGCTTGCGCCTGGCTCCCAGTTCGCCGACTACTTTGAGCGTGAGGACGGCCAGCGCTTTGGGATCAGCACAGTGACCGATGCCCTGCGCACCCAGCTCCAGGACGGCCGTTGGACAGGGGCCCAGATTCAGGTGTGGGGCCAACTCCGCACCGATGTCCCTGCCTACGGGGGCCGTGATATCCAGGTGGAGCGCCTCGTGGTGGCATCGGGACCGGCGCAGGACCCCAGGAACCTCTCGCCCTTCGCCTTTGCCTGCGCATCATCAGCACTTCCCACGGATCAGTGGGGTCAGTACTGGGCATGGTCAGCCATCGACGGCTCGCTGGAGACCACCTGGGCCGAGGCGGGGCGGCTGGGTCACGAGCCCGAGCCCTCTGGGCCGGGGATCGGCGAGTGGATCATGCTCGCTTTCCCCGACACGATCGAGGTTCACCGAATCGGCGTGGATGTCGGCTTTGATGAGAGCGCCAACTACTTTGCCAAGAACAACCGCCTCAAGAAGGCAACTATCATCTTCTCCAAGGGGGAATTCGTCGAGCTTACCTTTGACGACGTTCGGGGAGTGCAGATGAGGGACATCTCTCCGGTGAGGACAACCTATGTCCGACTGGTCATCGACGACGTCTATGCCGGCTCCACATATGACGACACCTGCATCTCGGAGATAGAGGTGTGGGCAACGACGCCGCGATAGCACCGAGCATGGCCCTCGATGCCGAGCCGTCTCGCCCAGGACACGCCATCGGCTTTGAGGGATGCCTCATCTGCGCAGGCACAGGCTCTGCGCCCTGAGTTCGCCGGGCGATGCCCAATGCAAAGGGGGATCGAGATCGGCCGGGCCATCTATCACGCGCCGATTCGCATTGTGTGTAGGGAGCGAGAGACATTCTCTGCACCCCGAACGGCTTCCCGCTTGCGATCCGTGTGTGGGCGCGGTTGCTCTGTCTTCGTGTGGTGCGTCGAGGATATGCTAACTGCCGGTCGTTCCCACAGGTAGGCCATTCCACGCCATCCGGGAACGGACCTCTGGTCTTTTCCGTCTAGTATGCAGCAGTTGCCGAAAAGCGGAGGCAAATCCACGGCGCGTAGGGAGATGGCCATGTCAGATAGTAGGTTGTGGAGAACGGGGCTTCATCGATTGCTTGCGGGGGCAGAGCGTCGCTCTCGCATCCTGCTCGCCCTGTTGCTGGTTGCCAGCCTCGGGCTTGGCTGTGACTCGTCCCCGACGGCCACCCCTTCACCCCCTGATGAGGCCGTTGAGCCGCCAACCGGGGGGGTCACTGTTCGCCGAGGCGTGCTCGCCGGTCGGGAAGGAGGTGGGGGCGGAATGCGATTCCAATTGAGCGAGGGCTCAGAGATGCCTGTCGATCGTGACCTTGTCCCGGTCGCAGAGGCCAGGCGCCTGTCGGCGGACGAGGCGCAAGCGCTGCTCGACCGGCTGCCTGGGCTGGAAGGAGAGGCCGGCGATGTGCAAGAGTTCCGCCTGCCCGAGGAAAGCCTGCCGGCGCCGCGCCCCGGCGAAACTGTGGAGCAGACCTTCCCCCCGGAGGAAGCCGCGGAAGGCCCCGAGCAACCGCCCGCTGGCCCGTTGACAGTGCTGCGATACAGTCCCGAGGGGGACGTGCCCCTGGCTCCCTATCTGAGCGTCACCTTCGACCAGCCTATGGTGGCGCTCACCTCCCACAAAGACCTGGCTGCTCAGGGCGTGCCGGTGAACCTGTCGCCTCTGCCCCAGGGATCTTGGCGCTGGGTGGGCACCAGGACCCTCATGTTTGAACCCACGGTACGCTTTCCCATGGCCACCGAATACGCCGTGGCGGTCGCTGCTGGTACCAGGTCTGCAACGGGTGGCGAACTCGCCGAGCCGGTGACCTGGACCTTCACCACGCCGTCGCCCCAGGTTCAGTCATCCTATCCCACCGGCGGCCCCCAGCGGCGCGACCCGCTGATCTTTGTCGCCTTTGATCAGCGCATCGACCCCACCGCCGTCCTCGAAACCATCGAGGCGAGGGCCGCGGGCAAGACGTTCGCGATGGAACTGGCCCACGAGGAGGATGTGGCAGCCGACGAAAACTTGAGTCGGATGTCGGCCAGGGCAGGCGAAGGGCGCTGGCTGGCCTTTCTGGCGACCGAGCTGCTACCCTACGACACCACCGTCACGGTGAACATCGGCCCTGGCACGCCGTCTGCGGAAGGGCCGCGAACGACCGAGTCCGTCCAGAGCTTCGCTTTTACCACCTATGGCCCTTTGCAAGTGATGGAGAGCAAGTGTGGATGGGGGGAAGATTGTCCGCCCATGACGCCCTGGTACGTGCGCTTCAGCAACCCGCTAGATGCCCAGGCATTCGACGAATCGATGGTGCAGATCAAGCCGGAACTGCCCGGGTCCAAGATGTCGGTCTCGGGCAACACTCTGACCATCCAGGGGCGCTCTGAGGGGCGCACCACCTACCGGGTGACCCTTGGCGGCGGCATCACCGACCAGTTCGGCCAAACCCTGGGGAAAGACGAGACGGTCACCTTCCGGGTTGGCTCTGCCCAGCCGATGATGTCTGTGCCGTCCCAGAGCCTTGTGGTGCTCGATCCTGCCGGCGCAGCGACCTACTCGGTGTTCACCATCAACTACGACGCGCTCAAAGTGAGGGCCTACGCGGTGGAGCCAGAGGATTGGCCGAGCTACCAGACCTTCCTGCAGGAATCACGCGCCCAGGACAGTCCACCCGATCCACCTGGTCGAAAGCTGCTGGATACCAAAGTGCGAATCGGTGGCAAGGCCGACGCGCTGGTGGAAACGCCCATCGACCTGGCCCGGCCTCTGGACGACGGCGGCGGTCACCTGATCCTGATCATCGAGCCCGACCTCGGCCTGGTGAGATCGTTGCGAGAGTGGACACCTGTGATCCGGGTTTGGGTGCAGGCGACCAGCATCGCTCTGGACGCCTTTGTGGATGGCCAGGAAATGACCGCCTGGGCCAATTCGCTGGCCGACGGCTCGCCACTCGAGGGGGTGGCCTTGACCCTCTACCCTGGACAGGTTACTGGGGCCACGGCCGAAAACGGGCTGGCCACGCTCGGGCTATTCAGGAGATCCGACGACGCCAGCGGCTATCTGATCGCCCACCACGGCGGGGAGACGGCCATTCTGCCCGAGAGCACCTACTGGTGGGGCCAGGGGTGGCAGCGGCAGGAGCCCCAGGACGAGTATCGCTGGTACGTGTTTGACGACCGCCAGATGTATCGCCCCGGCGAGGAGGTGCACGTCAAGGGGTGGATCCGCCTGCTCGGGATGGCCAAGGAGGGCGGTGATCTGGAATTGCCCGGCGCCTCCGCTTCCGTCTCCTATGAGCTCCTTGATGCCCGGGGCAACCGGCTACTGGAGGATCGACTGAACCTGAATCCTCTGGGGGGCTTCCACACCTCGTTCACCCTGCCGGTGACGATGAATCTGGGCTCTGCCGAACTGCGTCTCAGGTTGGTCGGCGGACGCTCGGGCGCGAGCCGACAGGAGCATTCCCACAGGATACAGGTGCAAGAGTTCCGACGCCCAGAGTTCGAGGTCTCTGCCAGCGCCAGCGCGGGTCCCCATTTCGTGGGCGGGGACGCCATCGTCAAGGTCGAGGCCAGCTACTACGCGGGCGGGCCCTTGCCCAGTGCCGACGTCTATTGGGAGGTGACGGCCACACCAGGTAGTTTCAGGCCGCCCAACTGGGATGACTTCTCCTTCGGCATCTGGATTCCCTGGTGGCGCCCATATGTCGAGCCGGACCTCCCTGGCAGCGATCGCGAGCGCTCCCAAAACTACGAGGGACGCACGGATGCCTCGGGGGTGCACAATTTGCGCATAGACTTTGAGTCTGTGGATCCTCCGCAGCCCACCGCCGTCAGCGCCGAGGCCACGGTGATGGACGTGAACCGCCAGGCCTGGACCGCTTCGGCGCGTCTGCTGGTGCACCCAGCGGACCTGTACGTGGGCCTGC
>DATKWG010000194.1:0-13711 GCA_035529675.1 Anaerolineae bacterium | reverse complement strand
ACTTACTCCTCGGTGGGTGTCGGCAACCCTTTGGCGCTTGTTGGCAGCCACGGCAATCTGGAAATCGCCGTGCGCGAGGGTAGCGCGACCGAGACCCTCGGCGTCGTCATCGGCGAGCAAGTGCTTGTGCAGTAGCCAGGTCGCAAATCCTGGCTACTCGAGTGATCGGCACGCGCTGAAGGCTACTTGCTGGTCTTGGCGGTCGGGGTTGCGATCGGCGTTGGAGTCACCTTGGGCGACGATTCCGGTCTCGCGGGTTGCGAGGACTGCGCGGGCTCCTCCATCTCGATGAGCAGGTCGCGCAGCGAGGCTAAGAAGGCGTCGAACCGCCGCACGCGACCCTCAACGAGCTCAAACGCATCCTCAAGCTCTTTGAGCGAGGCGGTCAGCTCGCTCAGGGCGTCCTCCGTCTTGTCCAGCCGCTGCCCCTGACGCTCCAACTCTTCTGTAACGCTGCTACGTAGCGAGGCGATCTCGCCGCTGAGCGCCTCCTTGAGCTTGTCCACGCTGTCTTGGGTCTGGGCGAGCCTGTCTTGCGCCCCGGCCAGCTCAGTCTGGGTCTCCGCGAGTTCTCTCTCGGCCTCGTCGAGGGCGTCTTCCAAGCCGCTCACCCGGCCGGTCAGCTTCTGCAGGTCGCCGACCCTGGCCTCCAGTTCGTCGATGCGCTCCCAGGCCTGCTCCTGGTTCGATTGCATGGTGTCCAGGTTGCTGCTCAAGGCCTGCATCTCGCTGCGGGGAGCAAAGTCAACCGTGCCCGACCAGATGACGCTGGCGATCACCGCCAGAGCCACGCCGGCCACACCTCCCAGCAGCACCAGCCAGAGGTCATGCCAGAATGCAGCACGAGAAGGAACTGGTTTGGGCCGAGGTGGCCGTTCCACTTGGACCCGCTCTTCTACGGCCTCTTTCTCGGTCATCGGCTGTTCCTCCTCAACGCCGGATTCGGCCGCCGGCTCTTCCACCTTGTCGGGAATGACCTCCGCTGCCTCGATGACCTCTGGTTCCTCCGGCTCAGCGGGGGCTTCGAGTGCGGGCTCGGCCTCTGCTTCCAGTGGGGGCAGCTTCGCTTCGGGCCGACCCTCCTGCTCTGGGCGCGCTTCTTCCTCGGGGCCGGGCTCGGCCGCGGCCCGCTTCATTTCCACAGGAGCGGGCTCTATCCGCTCGCCGGCTTGCTCGACCAGCTCCGCTGCCTCGGGCTCGGGTTGGCCCCCCTCGCCCTCTTGGATGGGCGGTTGGGGGAACTGCTCGGGTTCCTCCCGCTCGATCGGCTCCACCGGGGCTTGGCCACCCTCGGCAGGCTCTTCGTCAGCCGGACGCGAGACCTCGGTAGTTGCAGGCACGCTTACGCCCACAGTTAGCTGGTCACCGATCCTCCTCAGCACGCCGGGGCCGATCCCCATCACGTTTGTGATCTGAGACAGAGACGCAAAGGGGCCATGGTCTCGCCGATAGGCCACGATGCGCTCGGCAAGGACTCCACCGATGCCAACAACGCTGGTCAGCGCGTCGGGTGGCGCTGTGTTGAGGTCAATTGGTCTCCTGTTCGGTAGGGGTGCCTCCGCGGTCACACTACTTGCCTCCTTTCAGAAGGGACGAGCACACGCTAACAGGGGTGCAAAGACATCGGAACTCCGATTGGCGCCTTGCGTACTCTCAATCACCGTCATGCGACCCTGTTGAGCAACTAATCTCGGATGCGGTCGGATGGCGCTGGACGATCTGTTCCGCTAACGAAGCACGTCCAACAAGAAACCACCGCATAAAAGGGCAGTTGCTCCCCTTGCGCAGGGTTGGGGCAGGATTCAGGGCCCTGGCAGGGCCACGGGCCGTGAGTGAGGGCGATTCTGCCTGTCGTCGGCGTCTTTCCACGCCCCTATTATAGCACAACTCTGCGGTCGTTGCATGAGCACCAGCGCCGCGATGGGAGATCGCTGAGTTACTGAGTTCAGCAGTGGCTACTCGATCCCATGCCAGTGGGCGATAGTTGCCAAGAGCCGGTCGATGGGCTGCTCTTGCCTCTGGGAAGGACCCAGGCAATCATCGTAGGGCTCATCGAGCATGGCGGCGAACGTGGTGGCTGACCCGTGCGAAAGCGCGTCCGGATGGTAGCCACCCTCGAGTGCTACCACCAGACGTCCCTGGCACAACTCGCGAGCCAGGCTTACCAGCGAGTCCGCCATGTGACGGTACCCCGAGATGGACAGTAGCATCCACGACAGCGGGTCTGCCCAATGACCATCATAGCCAGCCGAGACGAGAATCAGCCCGGGAGAGAACCGACGAACTGCTGGCTCCACGAGCTGCCGGAAGGCCTGGGCATACCCCTTGTCGCCCGTACCTGGGGGGAGAGGGATGTTGAGGCAGGTGCCCTCGCCAGCGCCAGAGCCTTTCTCGCGCCAGTGGCCGGTCCCAGGGTAGAAGGGATACTGGTGAAGCGAGACGTACAAGACGCGCGGATCGGCATCGAACGCCTCTGCCGTGCCATTTCCGTGGTGTACGTCAAAGTCGATTATGGCTATGCGCGATGCGCGTCCCGAGGCCAACGCCCACGCCGCGCTGAGAGCCACGTTGTTGAACAGGCAGAAGCCCATGGCCCTGGTCCTGGTGGCGTGATGACCTGGCGGGCGAACGAGCGCGTAGGCGCTTTCCACCTCGCCGTTGAGCACCGCTCGCGCCGCGGCGATGGTGCCCCCGGCGGCGTAGAGAGCTACTTCGAATGACTGGGCGCATACGACGGTGTCCAGGTCCAGGCTTCCTCCGCCCCTCTCTGTCACGTGGCGTACGTGCTCGAAAAGAGCAGGCGCATGGATTCGGGCCACATCTTCGAAAGTCGCCCGCTCCGCCGCGATGGCCGTCAGCCGGTGCAGCAGTCCAACCTGTCCGAGGTTGTCCATGATGGCCAGCAGCCGAGAGCTGTTTTCGGGGTGGTCCCCTGTGTCGTGTTTCAGGAAGATGGGATGATAGACGTATCCTACTGACACCGGAGAAGCCTCCTCACCAGTCCAGCGACGTGTCGGCAACCCCTTCCCCATTCTGCTCATTCAGGACACTGGTTCGCAAGGGACGGCAACGGTCTGGCCACTCTGCCGGCTCACCTGCGCGTGCACCAGTTGGTCCAGGCCGCAATCAGCACAAGCAAGAACAACTCGTAGACTCCCACCGCGAGAAAGTAGAAGAAAAGACTCAGCGATAGCACCAAAATCCAGAATATCCGCCAGTTGTGGCTCGGACGTCTGCGCCTTGAGGAGCTCTTCTTTCTCATGGCTCGCGGTCTTTGGGGGGGGGGTGCCCTGGTGGCGACGAGCGCGCTTTCCCCGGTTGCCTTTTCGACCGAGAGAAACGACTGACCCGTGGGCCTGACGAGGTGGCCCCCCGCATAGTAGGAACTTAGCGTTCTTGTGCCCCGTATGGGGTACTTGCAGCCAGAGCGAGCCCTGTCTGCACGCGTATGCTCGCCTTGGGCGTGCCGTGCGACGGTGCAGTCGGGCGAGGCCGGTGGGTGCTGTATCACTCATGCGGAACTACTGCGCCATCCGCGGCAAGCACAGTGCCACCGGCAAAGCATAGAGGTTGGCAAATGACCGCTTGAGACGACGGCGGTCCCTTCGTTTTTGGCGAGCGGACCGGTCAGGGCCGCGGGGGTCTCGTCCGTCACCGGTGTGTTTCCACCCCTTCCGACGGCGCCTTCGCCGACTAGACTTCTCCGCGCATCCTGTTCAGACGACGGCTGGCGTCATCCGCCTGGTTCTGCTGCGCCTCGATCTCCTCCTTGAGCCGCGCCAGCTCATCCTTCCCGAACCCACCTTCCGGGGGCAGGTGGCCGTGATCCTGGCTCGGGGCGCAGGGGGCGGCACCTTTGAGTTCGCCCCCCAGGTACTGCTCCAGCGCGAGCCGCACGGTTCCAGTCGCGCCAGTGACCGGCTCGATCCCGAATTGCGCAAAGAAGTGCATCGCTCTGGCTCCCATGCCACCGGCCAGCATCACGTCGGCCGCTTGCTGGTGGATGAAGCCCGGCACCTCGCCGGGGCGATGCCGTCCGTAGGACGGGTTGTCTATCTCTACCACCCGAGTCACTTCTCGCCCCTCGACATCGACCAGCACAAAGTACGGGCAGCGCCCAAAGTGGACGCTGACGACGCTGTCCACTCCTTCTTTGCTGTCAGCGGAGACTGCGATGCGCATAGGTCTAATCCTCCCTGTCCAGTTCGTTGATGCGGGTCATGATGGCGGCCAGCCTCTTGCGCAGCTCGGCGACCTCAGCGGCCAACGCCGTGAGTTCGCGGTCGCGCGGTTGGCGAGGACGCCCTGAGGTGGCAGCCGTCTGCGAGTGACGGCTGGGGGCCGATGGTGACAACTGAGATAGCCTTCCCAACCTAAAGTCCTCTACTGCTTGCGCCACCATTGATTGTCCCACCAAGTATGCGGGCACTCCTGCCCCGGATAGCACCGTGCAGGCGTTGGGCCCGACGTTGCCGGCGATGATCGCTTGAGCTCCCTCGGAGACGACGAACTGAGCAGCTTCGATGCCGGCCCCCCCGGGGGCGTTCTGAGCCGGGTTGCTGATGGATACGACGTTCATGGTGTCAGTGTCTACGAACACGTACATGGGACACCGGCCAAACACGGGGCTGGTGGGTGCGTCCAAGCCCGGGCCCTCCGAACAGACTACCACCTTCATCTGACATCCCTCCATTGAAGCCGATGCCCTCCAGGCATCGGCTGGCGTTCCGCGATCTGCGTCGTGGCCGCGGCTGCCTGGATACCAGCCAGGCGCGCACCCCGATTCGTAGGCATCCAGGAAGACATGCAGCACCGAGTCACTCGCGCAAGTCCTTGACCCAGTCCGCCAGATAATCCTCTCCCAATGCCGTAATGGTGTACATGCGGCGTGGCGAGCCCGCCGCAATCTCTGTATCCCAGTCTGATTTCACGATGCCGGCATTCTCCAGACGACGCAGAGCGCGATAGATGACACTCGAGTCTGTGGGATCCTCTCTAGCCCCAGTGACCCCAGACCTTCCATCAGCCCGTAGCCGTGCCCCGGACCTCGATGTAGAAGCAGCAGGAGTGGGGGCTCCCAAAAGCGGCTGATCCATCGCGGGCACGCAACGCTACCCGCTTCCCTCCTTCTCGGTGACTGAGGTGACATATCACTCTGCGCCTGACCCGTACGATGTGTTGCTCACCTGTGTGTGGGGCGCACATACAACCATAGTCCAGGACGACCGTTGTGTCAAGTCGTAGGGTGGTGAGCGATCCGGGGTCATCGCGGCGCAGGCTTCCCCCGCCGGCATTGACACGATGCCTTGAGGGGTCTAGAATGGGGTCGGTGGCACACTGCCTTGAACCGCGCCGCCAAGACTGCTGCGCTGTGCCACAACCGTTCCCTCATCGACAGGAGGTGTGAGCGCCCCAATGAAACGCGGAAGAAGCTTACCCACCATGGTCGGGATGGTCTTGGGCCTGGCCGGCTCCTACATGGCATACAAGGCCTACCGAGAGGCCAAGGAGACCTGCCCACCTTTTCGCAAGCGGGTGTATCCGAGTGCCAGGGAGCTGGTCGAGGCCTTTGGCGAATTCTGGCGTCATCCTGAGCACTTGCGAGCACTGCGAGCCAGCAGGCAGATCGATCATCCCCTTGCCGAGAAGCTCATGCTGGCTGTGACCAGCGTCAATGGTAGTCGCTCCTCCAGCCAAGCCCACGCCCGGTACGCCTTGCGTCAGGGGCTGTCGCAGCAAGAGGTCGAGGCACTGCTGCGAGGCGATGTGGAGCAAGTCACGCCTCAGGAAGCTACGGCTGTGTCCTTTGCCCAGCACTATGCTGAGCGTCGAGACCGTCCCGATGCTGAGGCGGTCGGGCGCCTGGTTGATGCCTATGGTTCTCAGGGCGCTCGTGATATTGTCACCTACGTACGTCTCATCACCCTGGGGAACCTGGTGGGCAACACCTTTGACGCACTCGTCAGTCGCCTTCTGGGGCAGCCATCGCCTGATTCCACGCTGGGAGGGGAGTTGTCCACGACGGCGGTCTTTCTCTTCGGCATCGTGCCCCTGGTGCCGCTGGTAGTGCTTCGCTCTGGGCAAGCTCCCTCAGACTAGCTCGGACTGCTCTCGCACGGGACGAGTCCCTGTTGTGGGGGGCCACCATTGCCGTTATAATAGTGTGGCGGGTTGGCCTTGCGTCGGTTTGATGTGCCCAGCCCGTGGGTAGATCATTGGCGTCCAGGCGCCTCGGCACAAGTCTGGGTCGAGAGGGGCCGGCTTGTTGCGGAGCGCAACCGGTTTCTTTCCAGGTCTTCGGGGGGAGGGTGTCCAGCATGGAGAAGAGCGGCCTCAGCGTAGACCATCCATTTGCCACGCCCAGCGTGTACGACGTATTGAAGGAGCTGCCAGCAAGGCACCCCGAGGCTGCCTACCGGCGCGGATACGCGGATGGCTGGGCAGGGGCAATAGATGCGATGCGCAAGCTCATGCTTCAGGACGGGCTCAGCAGCCGGGCAGCATATGATGCGTGCTGGAACCACTGGCGGAACGCTCTCTTTGAGTGGTATGATCGGTCTTCGAAAGACCCGAGTTCCCAGAGCGTGGCGACCGCCTATCGACGGGGTTACCGCGATGGTTGGGCTGAAGGGACCGATGGGATGTGGGACCTGATCTTTGCCAATGGTATAAGGCGTGAGGCCAGCTACGACGCATGTCGGGAGCACTGGCGAGATGAGCTGTGCGAATGGGCCCAGGGCGACTACACCAAGATGGTCTTGCCGCCGGCGCTCGAGCGAGGAGAGACCTGAGGCTTCCGAAGGTTCTCCTACCTCGCGACACTAA
Source organism: Anaerolineae bacterium (assembly GCA_035529675.1). GTDB lineage: Bacteria > Chloroflexota > Anaerolineae > UBA1429 > UBA1429 > DATKWG01. The sequence goes on along the minus strand of DATKWG010000194.1, from coordinate 6,886 downwards.
ATCGCCTCCCAGCAAGCTGGAGCGCGATTCGCTGTTACAAGGGGGGAGGCTTTCACTCAACACCCGCGGGGGAACCCTTGTGCCGGTTTCGCCGCCGTCCCTGGGCGTAGATCGGCCCGTAGATCTCCTTGTCAAGCGGGACGCATCCTGTGCGTCCATCGTCGTGCATGATCTGGGTGCATCGGCTGCAGGTGATGCACACCCTGCGAGGGTCCAGCGCGCCCTTGGTTAGCAGGTGTCGGCAGAAGTCGGGATGGGCAAAGGCTTCGCGTCCCACGCCCACGATGTCGGCCCATCCCCGTCGGATAACTGCGGCGGCCACGTTGCCCAGATACTGGCGCAGCCAGGAATACCCCGTCCCTACCACGATCAGGTTAGGACGGGCCTGCTTGACTTGGCGGGCGAGGTGAACCAGGCGCGATACACCTGCTAGGGGATGCTCTTCCGGTGCGTACCCCCCGATGACGTTTCGGTCAAATGGACGGTTGATGTGGGGGGTATGGTATGGGTTGCCCGCGGTGACGTTGATGCAGGCAACTCCCGCTTCCTGTAACAGGCCGATGAGTCTCAGAGGCTCTTCCAAGTCGGGGACACCAGGATCATTCTTGCTCACCCCCCAACCCCAGGGGTAGGGATGTCCATCGTACACGTTCAGACGGATGGCGACCGCCAGCTGGGGAAGCTCGTCGCGCACCCGTCGCACCACCTGGAGCAAGAATCGGGTGCGGTTCTCAAAGGACCCGCCGTAGCGCCCGCTCCGGGTATGGGCAGCGAGTAGCTCGGACACCAGGTACCGGTGGCAGCTCTTGAAATCGACCCCGTCAAAGCCGCACCGATACGACAGACGCGCTGCCTCGACATAACGATCCTGGAGGCGATCCAGGTCGTCATCGCTGATGAGCGGATAATCGTCCGCCAGTCCCAGGACCCTGTCTAGCAGGCCATCGTGGTGCGCGAGGACGGGCGCGGGCTCTTTCTCTGGGCGGCTGTATCGGCCCGAGTGGGTTAGTTGCAGGATAGTGACGGGCTGGTGGCTGGGCCCGTTCGCCTCCTTGGCCGCTGACAGCGCCTTTTCTCGCATGCGGGCGAAATGGGACGCGTTTTGCGGGACCAAGAGCAACTGCCTGGGGTTGGCTCGCCCCTCCGAGACCACTGCCGTAGCTTCGAACCAGACCAATCCCGCGCCTCCGCGAGCGAATCGGAGATAGCGGCGCAAGGTCAACTCGGTGGGCTTGCCGTCTGCAGTCCCATCGCAGCCTTCCATGGGATGAATGGCCAGGGCATTGGGTGTGACCTTGGCACCGATTCGTACCCGTCGTGCCAGCGGACTCAGGTCAGTGTCGGCAGGGAGGTCCAGGCCGAGCTCCGACGCCCTGCTCAGCATCGCATCCAAGGTCTTGAAGCCAAAGCGCTCGTGGGACATGCTGCTTTTCCGATCCTCTGTGATCCGGCTTGCTGTGAAAGCGTCCTGGTGGCAAGCGAAGCCTAGTACGAGCTGGCTAGGGAGTCAAGAGCGTTCTCCGAGAGTATCGAAAAACGTCCACTCTGCGCTTTGGTTTGTCATCCTGAGCGTAAGCGAAGGATCTAAACAGCAAAGGAGCGAGATGCTTCGCTGCGCTCAGCATGACAACAACCTGCTATGTGCCGCCCTTTTTCGATAGTCTGTTCTCCTGCTTGGCAGATCGGCTCTTTTGTGCCATGCTTTGCACATGCGTGATCTGAGAGGATAGCCTGTGTACCGATGGGTCGATCAGTCCCAGCTATTCCACATGGTCGGGATGGTCATCCCGACCTACTTCTCGGCCAAACCATCCGACGATATGGTGCGTCACCTGTTGCAGGTGACCCTGGGCGATTGCCATTGCTATGCGCCATTGGAGAGCATCTGGGTGGTGGTGGATGGCGATCCGCGAACGGCCAGACTCGTGGAGGAGCTACGCGAGCGTGTGCTCTGCGACCACGGCTCTGCCTTCAACACCATTGTGCTGCCCGAGAACAGAGGGAAGCTGTGGGCCGTCAAGGAGGGTGTGGCCGCGCTGCTCGAAGCCAGGCCCCAGGTGGAGTTCGTGGTGATTCGCGATGGCGACGGCGACCACGCCATCTCGGACATGCCGGGCCTGGTGCGTACGGCCATCCATCTGGCAGAGGATCAGGGAGATTCTCGAGTGATCCTCATCGGCTCCCGCAGGAGCCGCCATCGGCCTATGGGTTGGGTGCGCGGGGAGCTGGAGGGACTGCTCGATCAGGTGACGCTATACGCTCTGGCCTATTCCCTGGCGCGTCAGGGGCGCGCCCTCGACCTGAGCCGCTGCTTGGCCGGGAACAGCGTGCCCGACCTGAACAGTGGCTACAAGGTCTATGGTCGCCAGATTGCCAAGCTTCTCTTCGTCGAGCACCAGCCGCACCTGACTTGTCTGAATGCACACGACTACTGGCACTACGGGCCAGAGACGGTCACCATCGTGGAGGCTATCCTTGCTGGTGCCGTGATCGGGGAGACGCAACGTCTGACCTGGGATGGACAGCCAACCACCTCGTTCGGAGAGTTCGACCACGTCTCGCTCTACGGCGAGCTGCTGTCCTGGGTGTATTGCCGGCTGGAGCTGCCCCTGGGGGTCGCGGCCACGTTCTACGACAACAGCGTTGCGGGCATGGCTCTGGGCACCACCAGTCAGGGCCGTGAGGTGCTGGCCACTCTGCGTCAGTACGCCCTGGAAAAGGTTCAGGCGTACCGCGAGGAGAAGGGCCCCCTTCCGCGGCCTAGCCCGAGCTTGCCCTTCCTCTAGGGTGAAGGACAAGCGTCTAACGTTCCTGAAGGATCTTGATAGAGCCAATGTTGACCTGAACGGTCAGCTCCACGTATGGGTCCTCGCCCACAGCTCCTTCGAGTCGATCGCCGGGGCCGGGTCGCCTGTCATGGACGCCCTCCACGTCAAAGTCGGTGTCGACGTCGCCCACGTTGGCGGACGCGTCGAGATAGAACGCGCTCTCCTCCCACAACCTGGCCTGGACCTTGCCCACGTCGGTGCTAAGGTATGAATTCTGTGTGATGGTCCATCCGCGCATGTCGATGGTCCCCACGTTAACTTCAATGTTCGCAGCACCGTCGATCTCTTCCACGTTCACGTTCCCCACGTTGTTGGTCACCTCTAAGTCGCATTCGCGGGGCACGTGGAGCACAAAGGCCACGTTGGGAGTCTTGCGGAAGGTTCTGGAGGGCGTGCGCCCGACCACGTAGATGTGGTCCTCGTCGCGCTGCTCCATGGTGATCTCGACGTCGTCGGCTGCCTCTTCTGCCTGAGCCCTGGTGGCCCCGTAGCCGCGGATCACCACCTCGATGACCACCTCCTCTTCGTCGGTGCCCACGATCTCGATGGAGCCCACGTTGTTCTTGACTTCCACAAGAACGGGCGTCTCAACGTCAAAGACGTCGGCCAGCTCTCGGGTGGCCTCCGTCTGGACGCCAATCCGGGGCACCTCGATGCCCTCTCGCCAGCTCCCCCACGGCCACACGTCGGGTCGCTCGCGCGACCAGACAGCGATGCCCGCTACGACCGCGACACATCCACACAGCACCAACAGAATGACGATGATGACGACGACGATCCAGGGCTTGCTCCCGCGCTTCTCGGATCTCTCTGTCATGGTCCTTTCTCCTTTCGGCAAAGTGGCGCCCTTCCGCCCTCGAGACGGGCATCCCCTCCCGTGTGAAACGCTCAACTTGTCTGGAACGTCTTGCACCGGGTCACCCACATCATAGGGCAGGGTCGCACCGACGTCAACCTTGAGCGCCGCAGAGCCCAGTGATCCGATCGTCCTGGCCCCGGATCACTTGACAGGCCATCGGGGATTGGCTAAGCTCGCGCCGACCGTATGGTGCTTGAGGGGTGGTCTGAGCGTCCGTCAGGTCAAAGGGGGTTCGGCAAATGCCGTTGTACGATAAGCCACTGGAAGAGCTCTTGGTCTACGACCCACCCATGACCAGGGAAGCCGATTTCGAGGCCTTTTGGGCCGAGACGCTGGCGGAGAGTGCCAGCAGTCCACTGAATGCTCGCCTGGAGGATGTGAGCTATCCCGCTATTGGCGTGCGAGTATCCGAGGTCTACTATGACGGGTGGCGAGGGGCTCGCATCTGCGCCTGGTACCTGGTCCCCCAGGGAGAGGGACCCTTCCCCGCGCTGGTGCAGTATCACGGCTACAGCGGTGGGAAGAGCGGGATCCACAACTACCTTGCGTGGGCGTTGCAGGGGTACGTGGTGCTTGCCCTGGACGTTCGGGGCCAGGCGGGCAAAAGCAGTAATCCAGGTCCCTACACGGGCGGTCACGTTATGGGCTGGATGACTCAGGGCATCATGGACCCAGCCGAGTACTTTTATCGGGGGGCATACGTTGACTGCGTGCGGGCTCTCGATCTTCTGAGCGCGCTGCCCGAAGTCGATGCGCGGCACATCGGCATCATGGGTATCAGCCAGGGGGGAGGGCTTACTCTCGCCGTGGCGGCCCTGGATTCTCGGCCGGTTGTGGCCATGGCAGAGGTGCCCTACCTTTGCCATTTCAAACGTGCCACAGACCTGGCGGTGAGGGGGCCCTATCTGGAGATAGCCGACTATCTCCGGCGGTGGCCCAAGCAGGATGAGCAGGTGTGGCGCACCCTGAGCTACTTCGACAACATGAACCTGGCCCCGTGGATCAAGTGTCCCGTGCTCATGGACGTTGGCTTGCAGGATGACATTTGCCCGCCATCGAGCGTCTACGCTGAATACAACAAGATCACCGCTCCCAAGCAGATGAAGGTGTATCCGTACCACAGCCATGCCAGCGTGGAGGATTTCTGCGAAGAAAAGTACCGGTGGGCACATCACTACCTGATGGGGATGGACACGCTGCGGGGCCGGGGGTCGGCTCAAAGAGTCTCGCCTACCTGAGCCGTCTCCGCCGTCGAGGAAGGCCCGGCCCGAGATTGGGGGCCAGGCAGAGCGAGAGGGGGCGCCAGAGTCTGAGGGGTATGGGCTATGGCGGAAAACGATCAGCAGAGTTACAGAGAGCTTCTGGCACAAGCCCAGGCAGCCTACCTGCATCTGCGTCTGGACGAGGCCCTGAGGTGCTACCGGGCGGCCGAGGCGGCAAGGCCCGACAGTTGCGAAGCCCAGCTTGGCTTGTCCCGAACATTCGGACGGCTGGGGCGCGTGGAAGAGGCCCGTGCCGCAGCTCGGAGATGCATCGAGCTGGCTCCTGCGCGCTTTGAGGGGTATGCGTCGCTGGGAACGCTGCACTGGCTGACCGACGAGAACGACCAGGCCATTGTGGCGCTGCAACAGGCCGTAGATCTGGCACCTGAGGAGGCCGATCCCCGTCTGGCCTTGGCTCAGGTCTATGCTGACACCGGCCGGCTCGAGGCGGCCCGGGCCGAGCTGGAGACCGCTAGAGAGCTTGCTGCTGTCATCGAAGACGATGTTCTGCGCAACTCGACGCTGGCTTTTGCCTGGCACGTTAAGAGTTATCTGTCCATGGCAGAGGGCGACGACACCGGGGCGATGGAGGCGGCCCAGCGGACAGTCGAGCTCGAGGATGCCAATCCCTATGCTGCCTCTTTGGCCCTGTCCAACCTGGGCCTTCTACATGCCCGGGCTCGCCGCTATGCGGAGGCGATCGAATGCATGGAGCGTGCCCGTCAGATGAACCCTTTTCTCCGTCAGGTCGCGGGTGCCCTGGGACGCCTGCTCCTGGTGAGTCAGCAGTACGAACGGGCTGCCCAAGTGCTCGCCGAAGCGACAGAGAATGCCCTCCGAGATGCTGGCTCCACCCGTCACGCTTATGCCACCGCGTTGGCCAAGGTCGGCAGGCGTGAGGGCGCTCGAACCCAGTATCGCCGGGCTCTGGGCGAAGGATTGGGCGGCCCGGGAGCTCTGATCGCCCGCTGGCAGGTCTTTTGGCTGAGCACGTGGGGTCGTTACGCCCTTCTCGGCGTGGTGGTGGCCGGGGTCCTCGTGTGGGTGTTGCTGGGCGAGCCCTCTCCCGCAGCCCTGACGCTCATCGCCCTGGCCGCCCTGATTCTCTTCCTGCAAGCGAGGTTCGGGCGGAGGAGGCCCTAGCCAGACGGGCGATGCGGGCCTTTCCCCGCGCTGGTGCAGTATCATGGCTATAGCGGCGGGAAGAGAGGGATCCACAACTACCTTGCGTGGGCGTTGCAGGGGTACGCCGTGCTTGCCCTGGACGTTCGCGGCCAGGCGGGCAAAAGCAGTAATCCGGGGCCATACACGGGCGGTCACGTCATGGGTTGGATGACCCAGGGGGACGACAATCATAGACAAGTCGATAAGCTGGTAGGCCAGCGATACTGGGGGTGCTGGTTGTAGCTGTCAGGTGCTTGTGCTATGGACACAAATCTGTCCATGCTTGGCGCAATGAGAGAGATGGGTGCAGTCTGAAAACTTCTACCACCAAAGGGATATTGCACTGCGACAGGTTCGCCCACACGATCTTGTCGGCTTGCTCTCGGCTGATTTGGATCCAGAGCATTATCTCTGTGGACTCTGCACCGTATTGGTCAAGGACTGTTGCCCTGTATACGAACTTCAGTCTATCGAGATAGGGATCAAACGAGAACAACTGCGGAGCAGTTTCCTGGAATGAAGAAACGCAATCTCTCAACGCGGATTTCTCGCTCCACACAAACGTGAGCGGATAGTTGAGCGTGACCAGTTGGGAGACTGGCTCCTCTTGCGTTCCAACAAGTCTGATCTCGCCAACAATCGTATGGTACAGCAGCTCGCAACTGTCTGCTCCGGCAGGCATGTAGCGTTCCGCGATTGCCAGCAGAGCCTCCATCAATCCTTTCTCAACCCGGGTAGTGCCCGGGGGCAGTGTCTCCGTGGGTATTGTCGTG